>DAMDEB010000040.1:14800-18481 GCA_032090075.1 Caproiciproducens sp. | reverse complement strand
CGACGTTACAAACAAAGAAAACCGCGGAAAGGTTGAATCGGTGCTCGCTGTTTTGCCGCTGATTTCCATGCTGATCATTTTTGGGGCATTTGACTCAATGACACAGCAAGGGCGTTGGAGAGAATTTTTCACCATTTTTGGTACCATGGTAACACTGACGGGGGTTGTCTCGATTTTTCTGTTGAAAGACAAAAAGATTGAGAGAAAAGAGAATTCCTTTTTCAAGAATCTGATTTATGGATTCAAGCCATCTGTAATACGGGGAAATCCGCTTTTGTACATTGCTTTGTGTGCCTTGTTGCTTTTTTCGGTCGCAGTACAGATTTTCTTTCCCTATCTCATTATCTATCTGCAAAACTATCTGAAAATCGATACTTACGCAATCGTGCTGGGTATTGTGCTGGTCATCGCTTCCGCAGTCAGTGTGATTGGCGGTAATTTTATCGATAGGGTAGGAAAACTGAAATTCGTGTTTCCCGCAGCTGCTGTCATGCTAACGGGACTGGTCGGTATGTTCTTTGCACGGACAATACTCTTTGTGATTGTTGCGGGCGCTGTGATGATGTCCGGATACATGCTAATCACAGCATCCCTTTCCGCTACAGTCCGCGATTACACACCGGTCGATAAAGCCGGGCATTTTCAAGGAATCCGTATGATTTTTGGCGTTTTATTGCCCATGATTATCGGCCCTTATATCGGCGCTGCGGTTATCAAAAACAGCAGCAGTACCTATGTGGAATTAGGCGTTGTTAAAAATGTACCTACGCCGTCCATCTTCCTTGCAGCGGCGGCTGCTTTGCTGTTTGTTGTAATCCCAATTATGATGTTGAAACGGAGAGAACGCAATGAAAACAAAATGGGGAGAAAATCTTGACAGAAACAATATTTTAACCGAATATCCCCGGCCGCAGATGGAACGGGACAGCTACCTTAATTTAAACGGAGCATGGCAATACGCCATTACTGAAACCGAAAAGCTCCCTGGGCGATTTAACGGAGATATTCTTGTCCCTTTTTCACCCGAGTGTGAGCTGAGCGGAGTGATGCGTTCGCTTTTACCCACGCAGACGTTGTGGTATCAGCGCACCCTTCACCTCCCATTGGACTTTAATGTGGGACGTGTGCTTCTGCATTTTGGCGCCGTAGATCAGGTGGCAACCGTCTACCTGAACGGGACAGAGGTATGCTCGCATACCGGAGGCTATACTCCTATCAGTGCGGACATTACCGCATATTTAAAGGAAGAAAACACAATTCTAATAAAGGTACGTGATTTCAGTGACACGACTTACCATTCACGCGGCAAACAAAAGGATAAGCGGGGCGGCATCTGGTACACAGCGCAAAGCGGCATCTGGCAAACCGTCTGGGTGGAAAGTGTGCCGAAAGACTACATCAGCGCATTGCGTATAACCCCACTGTTTGATGAAAGCGCGGTGGAGCTTACTGCTGTTTCGCGGAGTTCACAGCTTTGCTACGCGAAAGTGGGCGAAACGGAAGTTCCCTTTTCGTCCAACAAACCGGTCAAACTGCCTATGCCGAAATTCATTGCATGGACACCGGAATGCCCCCATTTGTATGATTTGACCGTTACGATGGGGAATGATCATGTAAAAAGCTATTTCGGGATGCGTAAATTTTCGGTCAATACAGATGATAATGGAGCAAAACGGTTATTTTTGAATAATCGGCCGTATTTCCACAACGGCCTGTTGGATCAAGGCTATTACAGCGATGGGATGTATACCGCGCCATCCGATGAAGCGATGATTTTTGACATACAAACTGCGAAAGATATGGGCTTCAATATGCTGCGCAAACATATTAAAATCGAGCCCTTGCGCTGGTATTATCATTGCGACCGAATCGGAATGCTTGTGTGGCAGGACATGATAAACGGCGGCGGAAAATATAGGGCGATAACAATTTCTTCTTCGTTAATAACCGGAATTCATTTTAAGGATGATCATTACAAATGGTTTGCCCGCAATAACGAAGAGGGGCGCCGTCAATATTGTTTAGAACTCGACGAAATGATTCATCATCTGTATAATGTTGTGGCAATCGCCATGTGGGTTCCGTTCAACGAGGGCTGGGGGCAGTTCGACGCCGGTAAGGCGGTTCAACAAATTTTAAAATTGGATACAACTCGAACAGTCGACCACGCCAGTGGCTGGCATGACCAGAAAATTGGCAATATTAAAAGCCTGCATGTTTATTTCAAAAAGTACCGGTTTAAGCCAGACCGGCTTGGGCGCGCCGTTGTTCTGTCTGAATTCGGCGGTTATAATTACCGTGTAAAAGGCCATTGCTTCAATGAAAAGGATTTTGGATATAAACGCTTTGATACGGCCGAAGAACTGCTGAAAGCGTATCGAGACCTATACGAAAATGAAGTTCAGCCTGCTGAAAAGCAGGGACTTTGCGCAACTGTATACACTCAGCTTACCGATGTGGAGGATGAATTAAACGGATTGATTTCTTATGATCGAAAAGTAATCAAGCTGCCTGTGGAAAAGGTAAGGGAAATCAATGAAAAAATGGCAACGCTGTCGCGGCCTTGATTCTTACTATTGTATTGCTCCAAAACGTTCGGTATAATATCATTATGTGTTTTGGATAAACTGAAATGAATGATATAGAGGAGCAACAACTTGAAAAGCAGACATTTTACAACATACAGTGGATTGCCAAAGGAAATATACATATTATTTTGGGCAAGGATTATCAACTGTATGGGCAGTTTCATTCTGCCGCTTCTTACACTGATCCTTACCCAGAAATTGGGCCTGTCGAAAACCGAAACCGGTAATTTTTCTGCGCTTTTGACGCTGACGCAGGCGCCGAGCTTGCTCTTGGGCGGCAAGTTAGTCGATGCAATCGGCCGCAAAAAGATATTGATTACTTGTCAAGTGCTGGGTTCCGTTTCTTATCTTCTGTGCGGAATCGTGAACAATCATACAGCCATGATCGTTTTTATCGTCATTGCGTCGAATCTTTTCGTCGCTGCCTCTCCTGCGTATCAGGCGATGGTTGCTGACCTCACAGCGCCGGAAAACAGGAAGGCATCTTTTTCCCTTCTCTACCTCGGTATCAATATCGGTATGACAATCAGCCCTCTTCTTGGCGGATTACTGTTTCAAGACCATTTGTCTCTTCTGTTTATTCTGGACGCGGCGACAACCTTGGCTTCCTCCTTCCTAATCGCAGTGTTTGTTAAAGAAACGAAAAGCGGGCGACAAAAACACACTGCCACGGGTGGGGTTCCGGCCGACAATGCATCTGTATTTCATGTGTTAAAGACTATGCCGATTTTGTTGCTTTTCATTGTGTTTATGTCAATCTATGATTTTACCTATACACAATGGAATTTTATGCTGCCACTTCAGTTCGGTGATTTGTACAACGTAAACGGAGCGCGTTTTTTCAGCATTTTGACCGCGCTCAATTCCTTTATTGTCATTATGTTCACTCCGCTGCTGACTCATCTGACAATGAAGTTTCGTTCCCTTGTGGTTATTTCCGGCGGTGGCGTTTTGTTCTTTTTATCTTTTGTTATTTTCGGCCTTGCAAAAAGTTTACCGCTTTTTCTGGCGGCCGGTGCGATATTCACGTTCGGAGAAATTGTTGTCACGATACATTCCGGTACTTTCATCGCAGATCATTCCCCAAGCGCTC
>DAMDEB010000040.1:12859-14790 GCA_032090075.1 Caproiciproducens sp. | reverse complement strand
CAAGCGCTCATCTTGGCAGAATTAACTCAATTTCCATGTTTATGCAGGGAACAGCCCGTGCGCTGAGCCCGCTTGTTATGGGCTATGTTCTTTCAATGACAAGTTATTTCATAGCTTGGTCATCAATAGCTGCTTTTATGTTAATTGGAGCGACAAGTATACTGTTGCTCAACAGAAAAAGTCAAAAACAGAGCATTCAAGCTGCCGGGCAAGAAAGTACAGTGTGAAACGGAATTTTAGAGGAATCAACTTTCAGTGATCAAATTTACAGGAGGAAATGAAAATGAAAAAAGTAGCATTTATTTGTGTGCACAATTCCTGCCGCAGCCAAATTGCGGAAGCTTTGGGCAAACATTTTGCGCAAGATGTGTTTGAAAGCTATTCCGCAGGAACGGAAACAAAGCCGCAGATCAATCAGGATGCGGTACGGCTGATGAAACAAATTTACGGAATTGATATGGAAAAGACACAGCACTCCAAACTGTTGAGTGACATTCCTCCTGTTGATGTGGTCATTACAATGGGCTGCAATGTACAGTGCCCTGTGATTCCCTGCAATTATCGGGAGGACTGGGGACTGAAAGATCCAACGGGAGAAAGTGATGCAGAGTTTATTGCTGTAATCAAAACAATTGAGCAACGGATATTGGAACTGAAAAAAATATTTTTGATTTAAATAAGGCGGGGTGAGTTTTTGGGTAAAACAATGGTATATATCGGTTCCTATTCATCCGATTCGGGTGAGGGAATTTATACTTTCGAGCTTGACAATACCACAGGAAAACTAAATACTGCATTTGCGCCGGTTCACGCCGACAATCCGTCCTATCTCACACTCAGCGACGATCAACGGTACTTGTATGCGGTTTTAGAAACGCGAGAATTTCATGGGGTCTTCGGCGGCGGGGCTGCTGCGTACAAAATCAATAATAAGGGCGGTTTAACCTTCCTTAATGAAAGCCCCACCATGGGGCTTGACCCTTGTTACCTCAGCACGGACCGCAGCAATTCGATTTTGGTTGCTTCCAATTACAGCAGCGGCAGTCTGTCTGTTTTTTCACTTGAGCAGCAGGGTGCAATTGAGCCGTGCCTGTTGGTTGAAACACATATGGGAAGCGGGCCTGATCAAGAGCGGCAAGAGATGCCGCATGTTCATTTCACGGATTTTACACCCGATGGAAAATATATTTGTGCGGTGGATCTTGGTATTGATACCGTGAAATTTTATCGCTTTGATAAAAAAGCGAACACTCTGCATACGGAAGACAGGCTCAATATCTTATTGCGCCCGGGGACGGGCCCACGGCACGTCGTTTTTCACGAGGGAATGCGTTTCGTATATATTATCACCGAACTGAGTTCCGAAATCGCAGTGTTTGAATACGTGGACGGCCGATACGAAGCAAGGCAATATATCTCCACGCTTCCGCCGGATTTCAAAGGCAGCAGTGCGGCCGCGGCGCTGCGTATGTCGCCCGATGGACGGTTCCTCTATGCCTCGAACCGGGGGCATGACAGTATTGCGTCCTTTCAAATTGGAAAGGACGGTGTGCTTGTTCCTTGCGGCATTTATCCCGTGCAGGGGCAAGGCCCTCGAGATTTTGCGATTGAGCCGCTTGGAAATTACCTGCTTGCAGCCAACGAAAAAAGCAACGAGATCGTGATTCTAAAAGTGGACAAGGCATCCGGAGCCCTAAAACCGACGGGCATCAGCGAAAAGCTTCACAGCCCAACCTGTATTCAGTTCCTACCGATTAACGGGGTAGATTGATGAATGCTTTCCTATTAGGGATGCCCGTGAAAATGAGCAAAAGGATTATATCAGGAATTTGAGATGACAGAACGGTCTCTCTGTTCAACAAAAAGGAGAAGTCTGTGCGTAAAGAAAAACGGAGTATGGGGCAAAAAGAAATCAGCAGAAAACCGGACAC
>DAMDEB010000040.1:3315-12849 GCA_032090075.1 Caproiciproducens sp. | reverse complement strand
CCGGACACGGAATTGACGGTAACAGAACCGTGCGGTTTGCTGGATTTTTTATTGTTAAAGCTAACGAATCAATCCAGAAATAACGTGAAATCTTTGCTGACACGCAGAGAAATTTTAGTGGACGGAGTTGTGGTTACACAATACGACCATCCGTTGCTTGCGGGGCAAAAAATACGGATAAGCCGGCCGACCAATCAAGTGCAAAAACAGCAAGGTGTGTTGGATATCATATATGAAGATGATGATATCATTGTAATCAATAAACCGGCCGGCTTGCTGTCGATATCTACCGATAACGAAAAGGAACTGACCGCTTACCACTTGCTGACAGATTATGTGCGCCTAAAGAATCCGGGGAACCGCATCTTTGTGGTACATCGCCTTGACCGTGACACTTCCGGAGTGCTTATGGTCGCTAAGAACGAGAAAATCAAATTGGCATTGCAGGATAACTGGGCGGATTTGGTGTCGCAGCGCGCCTATATGGCAGTAGTGGAGGGGCAGCTCGAAGAAAAAAGCGGCAGAATTCAATCGTGGCTAAAAGAAACAAAGACACGGATGATGTACTCGAGTGGGAAGCCAGGAGACGGACAGGAATCTATTACAAATTATCAAGTCATCAAAGAAACTCCGGACTATTCTTTGCTGGACATTCATTTGGAAACGGGCCGTAAAAACCAGATACGCGTGCATATGAAAGATATGGGGCACAATGTCGTGGGTGATAAAAAATACGGAGCAAAAACCAATCCTTTGAAGCGGTTGGGCTTGCACGCCTACAAATTGGAGTTTAAGCATCCTTTCTCCGGCAAAGTCATGTGCTTTCAGACACAGTCGCCAAAAAGTTTTACGGCCTTATTTAAAAAATAATGTAAGGATACTCTCTTTGATTTTAAGGCTTTCGGCAATGTGAATTCAGCCGTATAAAATCCTTGTCATCAGAAAGCAAGCGAAAACAAGCCGTGATTTTTTCTATGTGTTATTCTATTACTCGACAGGGGGGAACTGATTTGGATTGGATACAGGGAATGCAAAGCGCGATTGATCACATGGAGGCCCATCTTCTTGAACCGGTCGACTTTGATGACGTCGCGAAAACGGCAGGTTCTTCAACGTTTCATTTCATGCGTATGTTTAACATGCTGACAGGGTTTACCGTCGGCGAGTATGTACGTAACCGGAGGCTGACGCTTGCCGGGCAGGAATTGGCGCTTTCTGACGCGAGAATCATCGACATTGCGCTAAAGTATGGGTATGAAACTCATGAATCGTTTACAAAGGCATTCCAACGGTTCCACGGAATTTCGCCCTCGCTGGCGCGCGAAGCGGGGACAAATCTCAAATCCATCGGTAAACTCTCCATTCAAGTCATTTTGAAAGGGGAAAAAACATTGAACTACAAATTAATAGAAAAAGAAGCATTCACAGTAGTTGGCAAAAAAACAACGGTAACCAATAAAAACGGCGAGAACTACAAGATTATTCCTAAATTTATCCAGTCGTGTAATGAGGATGGAACTTGCGAAGCTCTTGAAAAAAAGTGTACGGACGACATGGGCGTGATGGGGATTTGCGCGAATTTTCAGAAGGATTATTTCGATTACTATATGGCAGTCACATACGCAGAAGATAAAGTCCCGGCCGGTATGGAAACGCTCCACATCTCAAAACTCACTTGGGTGGTATTTGAAGCAATCGGGCCCATGCCGGACGCGATTCAAGACGTTTGGAAGCGGATTTTTTCCGAATGGTTCCCCACAAGTGAATACGAGCACGCTGACGGGCCTGAGCTTGAGGTTTACGAGCAGGGAGACATGTCGAAGGCGGATTACAAAAGCTATGTTTGGATTCCGGTCGTCAAAAAAAGCCATTCAGAGCAGTAAGGCCGACTTCGAGAACACGATTGGGCTCTGAGGGAGCGAACGCGCACATTGAACACCCTTACATTTTGTAGGGGTGTTTTTTACGTTGTGCTGGATGAAAATGATTGCAATACAAAAATATAGTGTTATTATAGTATTGTATTGGAATTATTTGCGAATCTAATGGTTGAAAAGTTTTATACTGCAAGCCTGCTGCTGTAACAAAACTAAGCTTAGTTGATGAATAGGAGAATCAAGGGATGGAGAAAAAACGTAAACTTTTTTGCGAGATATCACCGTTTACATATAAGATATCATTACTGAAATGCCAGCTCGTGCGCCATATTCATAATCTGGTTGGGTTTAAAAAATTCGCAGCAACAAAAAGCAGTGAAATTCTGCCTGTTTTGGTATACAGCCATAAATCATTAATCCGTCGAAAACTGGGAAATGTAGACACGAATTTGCAAGAGAACAAAGCGGTAAATTTAAGTATTGCCGCACCTAAAGTTTCAAATGTTTTGATACGCCCCGGTGAATGCTTTTCGTTTTGGAAATTAGTAGGCTCCTGCACGGTAAAAAAGGGATATAAAGAGGGTTTGACAATCAGCAACGGGGGATTGGGAAAAGATATTGGCGGCGGTATGTGCCAATTTACAAATTTAATACACTGGATGATTTTGCATACTTCAATGCAGATTGTTGAACACCATCATCATGATATGATGGATTTGTTCCCCGATTATGGCAGGCAGATTCCGTTCGGAGTGGGAACTTCAATTATGTATAATTATCTTGATTACCGCTTTAAAAATACAACAGATAACATTTTTCAGCTCATCATTTATACTACACCGGAATATTTGTGCGGAGAATTACGCACGGATAAGGAACTTCAATACAAATATCATATTAAAGTGGAAGACGAATTCTTTTCTAAAGAACAGGACGGAGTATTTCGCAACAACTGCATCTATCGGGAATGTTTTGATAAAAAGACAGGTAAACTTTTAACAAAAGAACTGCTTAAAAAAAATCACGCAAAAGTGATGTATGATACCAGTGATCTTACGATCATCGAAAGGAATTAATACAGCTTTCCAAATTTACGGTCAGGGTATTAGAAAACAAACAATGGATGGTGGCAATATGTACACGAAAACTGAAATCATTGAAATTGCGAAAGCCCAGCTGTCACTCGACTATAATTGCCAGCCGTCTGATTTTGAAAAGTCAGAAAATACAATTGTTGAAAATAAGCTTTTGAAGGGCAGACGCATTTACGGCAGTGATGAATGTTTTTTAAAAATAGTCTGTTTTGGCGGCAGAGCAATTATCAGCGCATCACCGGAAATAATGCCTTGGTGCGAAGAGCAGCTATCAAAAAAGAATGCCGCATGGCTTTTCGAATACCCCAAACTGCGGGCAATTGACAAAAAACTGCATGAATTTGGGCACGAGATTGCCTCCGCTCACCATTACTATTTGCCCGATCCCAAAAAATCGGAGATAAAACCGATTACGAATGTGAAATGGTATCATCATGAAGACATTTTACAGTTTAAAGATGACAATCGATTTGGAGAAGCGTTTGCATTTGATAAAAGCCACCCGGATGTACTTGCAGTTGCCGCCTTTGATTCAGATCGCATAATGGGTATTGCGGGTGCCAGCGCAGACAGCGAAACCATGTGGCAAATCGGAATTGACGTTTTGCCTGAATACCGTGGCAGAGGGGTAGGAACAAATCTTGTTTCGCTTTTAAAGAAAGAGATTTTAGAACGCGGAAAAACGCCGTTTTATGGCACCGCGGAGTCCCATATCTACTCGCAGAACATAGCGATCAATTCTGGCTTTTTCCCTGCATGGGCAGAACTTTATTCCAAAACGCAATCTCCTATAAGCTAAATACAATTGTTGCCGCTTATGCAGCAGCGACGAATAGCTATCATTATTAAAAATAAATTGAATTTATTAGAAAAGGCTGCTAATTCTATGAATAGCAGCCTTTTTACGGCTATGCCGCGTTTGAAGAGATATCGCTTTGATTTTGTCAGAATTCGTGATATTATTAAATTAATATATAAAAGTCCAATGGAAAAACGCGGTGTTTGGGAATGAGAAATAAAATCAGGAGGTTCTTGTGAAAAAATTTATTATTGTAACATCTCCGCCGGCATGTGGAAAAACTTATATTTCAAAACAGCTTGCCACAGCGTTGAGCCATGTAGTTTATCTGGATAAAGACACGCTGATACCGCTGTCAAAACAGATTTTTATTGCGGCGGGGAAAGAATATGACAGAAGTTCCGACTTTTTTAATAAAAATATCAGGGATTATGAATATGAAACGATTGTAGCCCTTGCCCTGGAAGCATTGAACTATGATGACATCGTTCTCATTAACGCACCGTTTACGAAAGAAATACGTGATATGGATTATATCAACGGATTGAAAGCAAAATTAAAGGAAAAGAATACTTCCCTTGTTGTCATATGGGTAGAAACTTCAATCGAGGTTTGCCGGCAAAGGATGGTCAAAAGAAATTCCGACAGGGACACATGGAAACTAACCCATTGGGATGAATATATTTCTACGTGTAATTTTGATGTTCCTGTTGCTTTGGATAATCCTAACATTAAAGATGATTTTATTATTTTCAAAAACTCCTCCGATGAAGAATTTAACACATTCTTAAAGCAAACAGTAGCCACTCTGGAAGAAACATCAGTGATTGATGACTGATGCGACCCATTGAGCCGTTATACCCAGTAAGTGTAATTGCTTAGATTTTATGATTCTAACTGCCGCATAATCTCAACATAGATTTTACAGCTGACAATTAGTTCTTGAATCGCGACTTTTTCATTTTCCTTGTGGACACAGCCTAAATCTCCGGGTCCAAGGATAATGCAATCCATTCCTTTCTTTTGAAAAATGGAACCGTCTGTAGTACCGGCAAAAAAAGTCGTTTCAAATGGAATATGTAAATTCTCATAAATTCCTTTGACTTTTGAAACAATTGGAGCGGTAGAAGGCAAAACCCAGCCTTCGCGCTGGTCAATGATTTCAATTGTTCCTTCATATCCGGGATTTTCAGCTTTCAACTGGCTGAGGAGTTTTTTCATTTCATTCCAGATTGCTTCCGTTTTGTGGTTTGGGACAAGCCGGGCATCCACTTTTAGATTTAGCTCGTCAGGAACAACACAAGGCTCTACACCGGCATTGATGCTTAGCGCTTGCCAAAAGGAGTCCCCGTAGGGAGTGTTTTCATAGTCAGGGAAAGTGGTTTCCTCCATTTTGTTCAAAAGCAGCCTGGTAAAATCGATGACATTATGTCCCTTGCCTTGGGAGCCATGGCCCGTCTGCCCTGTGATCTTTAAATTTGCATAGGTTCGGCCTTTGCCTGCGGTGCAGATTTTCAAACCCGTAGGTTCACAAACGATGATGAGCGGAATCGTTTCAAGAAAAGATTCTTTTAACAGAGCCTTGGAGCCTTTCATACTGTCTTCCTCGTCGACCGTCGCAATCAAATAGATATCTTCAGACGGCGTAATGCCTTTTTTAACAATTTCTTCCATTGCGACCATGGCGCTTGCCAAACCGCCCTTCATATCGGAAGAGCCGCGTCCATAAAGGAAACCTTCATGAATATCGCCTGAAAACGGGGGTGTGTTCCAGCGGGTAACTTCTTTTTCACTGACAGGAACCACGTCCATATGCCCCGTAAAGGCAAGGGGGGAAGAGCTGCTTTTGCCCGGAATTCTTGCGACCACATCGAATCGCCCGTTTTCTACGGGGAAAGATCGGGTTTCTATTGATGCCTTTTGAAAAAACTCCATTAAATATTTTCCAACAGCCCCTTCAAGCCCCGGCGGATTGGTGCTTTTGATTTTTACCAAATCACTGGTGGTTTTTAAGAGCTTTTCAACATCTATTGCCGATGACGATGTGGCGTTTTCTGAATTCATAGTGTCTATGCCTTCTTTATTTCGGTGTTTTTTTCTATTATAAACGATATTTCAGAATAATGTTGATATATCTTTGAAAATGATAAAATTTATCTGCACTTCTTACCTTTTATGGTTATAATTAGCGAGGTGGTTTAATGAAGTCAGTAGCAAATTTTATTTCAGCTGCGAGAATATTGCTTACTTTTACGCTGATTTTGACAAAGCCACTCAGTGCAACGTTCATTATCATTTACATCTTTTGTGGCGTAAGTGATATGTTAGACGGCTATATAGCAAGAAAGACCGGCACAACAAGTAAATTGGGTGAAAAACTCGACTCCTTGGCCGATTTTATAATGATTACAGTGCTGATTATAATACTCTATCCGATTGTAAATCCAACTGCTCAAATCCTAATATGGGTCATTCTCATTGGAATGATCAGGCTGATTTCAGTCGTGGTCGTATTTTTAAAATACAAAACGTTTGGAATGCTTCATACATACGGAAATAAGATTACCGGATTCATGTTATTTTTATTTCCTTTGGTGCTTACCGTTATCCGGTCGAATACGATGATGGATATACTTTGCATTACTGCCACTGTTTCGGCGATTGAAGAATTAGCCATTGACCTATTATCGACTGATTTTCAGGCAAATAGAAAAAGTATATTTATAAAACGAAAATGATTGAAAAGCGGTTTGCTGAAGGATTCAAAGTTAGTTTTGGTGAATTAAAATAAGAGTAGAAATTAAAATGTCGGGAGAAATAAATGGAAAACAAAATAAAGCTTCCGATCAGGCGACTGGTTGAATTCATTATGCGCTCCGGTGACATTGACAGCAGATATGTTGAAAAAGACAGAATGTATGAAGGAGCGAAAGCACACCGCAACATACAAAAAGACAATACTAAATTATATCATGACTATAAAAGTGAAGTGTCACTGTCAGCGGAATTTGACGATAGAGAGATCAGTTATACGCTTGAGGGACGTGCCGACGGCATCTTCAGCGACAAAGGCATAACTGTCATTGACGAAATCAAGACAACGGTTTTGCCTATGAACTTCATTGATGAAGATTTTAACAGTACTCATTGGGCGCAGGCAAAGTGCTACGCCTATATTTACGCCGCTGAGAACGATTTGACCGAAATTTCTGTTCAATTAACCTATTTTAATTTGGACACAAACGAAATAAAGCGTTTTATAAAATCTTTCAAATTCGATGAACTCAAACAATTTCTCACAGAACTGATTCAAAAATACTCGGTTTGGGCTGATTTTACAGCGCAATGGGAAAAGCATCGAAATTTGACAATCAAGGCGCTGCAATTTCCTTTTCCTGCTTATCGAAAGGGTCAAAGGAAGCTTGCCGTTGGCACTTACAGGACAATCGACAGAGGGAAAAAGCTTTTTGTGCAAGCGCCAACCGGAACCGGTAAAACAATTTCCACCCTTTTTCCCGCAGTCAAAGCGATGGGTGAGGGCAAGACTTCAAAAATATTTTATTTAACAGCAAAAACAATTACCCGTCAGGTTGCAGAGGAAGCATTTTTAAGGATGCGCTCAGGCGGCCTTAAAATGAAGACGTTAACACTTACCGCAAAAGAAAAAATATGCTTTTGTGAAAAACCGGTCTGTAATCCGGAGTATTGTGAATATGCCAAGGGGCATTATGACCGTATTAACGGTGCAATTCTTGACGCAATCAAAAACTGTGATCATTTTACAAGAAACACGGTTGAAGAATACGCCAAAAAGAACAGGGTTTGTCCGTTTGAACTATCGCTTGATATTTCGCTATGGGTTGACTGTGTTATCTGTGATTACAACTATGTCTTTGACCCAAGGGCGTATCTTAGACGCTTTTTTGCCGAGAACAACGGAGATTACGTTTTTTTGATTGATGAAGCTCACAACCTGATTGACCGGTCAAGGGAAATGTTTTCGTCAGAGCTTTATAAAACGCAGTTTTATAAAATAAAAAAGGATTATAAAGGTAAAAACAAGGCGCTTGACAAAGTTCTTAGCCAGATCAATAGATATATGATTGACCTGCGCAACAACTGTGGTGAACTGGGCTATCTTGTAAATGCGGATAAGCCAAAGGAGTTTCTCAACATCCTCACCAAATACATCTCAATATGTGAGCTGATGCTGAAGGAGAACAGGGAACTGAGCGGAGACAACGATTTTTTGAAACTCTATTTTGAAAGTTTGAACTTTATTCTGATATCTGATTTTTATGACGAAAGATATGTGACTTTCGTTGAATCCAAGCAGGGAGAAGTTATGGCAAAATTGTTTTGCCTCGACCCGTCTTTTCTTTTGAGTGAGGCTTTAAAGCGCGGCGGTTCATCCGTTATGTTTTCGGCAACACTGACACCGCTTGACTATTTTAGCGAAATACTCGGCGGCGCAGAGGAAGACTGGATGATGGCGCTGGACTCCCCTTTTGACAGCAGCAACCTATGTTTGATGGCCGCAGATAATGTTTCTACAAAATTCAAAGACAGGGAGCAGAGCGTCCAAAAAATAACGAAGCTTATCAATTCTTTTGTTTCGAGAAAAACAGGCAATTACATCGTATATTTTCCATCCTATAAATATATGCACGCTGTATTTGAGGAGTTTGCGACGATTCATCCGGAAATAAACTCGGTGGAACAGCAATCCTCCATGACCGAGGAGATGAGAGAGGATTTCATTGCATCTTTTCAAGAGAACCCGCAAAAAACATTGATTGCTTTTTGTGTGCTTGGCGGAATATTCTCCGAGGGAATCGACCTAAAGGGCAACAGGCTGATCGGCACTGTCATTGTGAGTGTGGGACTGCCGCAACTCAGTGCCCAGCAAGATATCATCCGGGATTATTTTAACCGTAAAAACGGCATGGGTTATGAATACGCCTATATGTATTTAGGAATGAACAAGGTTTTGCAGGCCGCCGGCAGAGTGATCCGCTCTGAAAACGACAAAGGAGCAGTACTTCTGATTGACGAACGGTTCGGTCACAGCAGTTATAAGGATATTTTTCCTAAACATTGGAATCACTGCATAACAATACGGAATCAGCAAGACCTTCAATCTGTTTTGGATAACTTCTGGGCAGGTGATAAAAGCAGCTGAACATCAAACTGCTGGCATATGATGGGAAAGTTCACAAACAGAAAGCAAGAAGCCCCATGGGTTTAAAACCATGGGGCTTTTTCAGTAATCAACAGATATTAAAGTGAATTAATACTTTGTGTCATAATCTTTCCCGGCACTTTGATCGCTCCCAATAGAATAGCTCTGGGCGTACTGGACACCGGCTTGCGGAAAACTTGAATTACCGATATTTTGGGGGAGCTTTTTTAACTTGAATCTCCCGACTTCTTTGCTGAGCATATTGGCTTGTGCGGACAGTTCCTCACTTGCCGCCGCGCTTTCCTCCGCAGTGGCTGAATTTGTCTGTACTACAGACGATACTTGTTCTACACCCTGTGTGATTTGTTGTATTGCGATGGCCTGCTCAGAAGAAGCAAGGTCAATTTTTTGAATTGTTTCGCCTACAAGCTGCACTTTGGCAGAAATTTCTTCCAATTCTTTCGCAGTAAGGTCAGCAATTTTCGAACCGCCTTTTACGCTTTGAATGGAGCTTTCAATCAGCACGGTCGTCTGCTTTGCGGCGTTGGCCGATTTGCTGGCAAGGTTGCGCACCTCATCCGC
>DAMDEB010000040.1:2789-3305 GCA_032090075.1 Caproiciproducens sp. | reverse complement strand
CGGCACTCCCGGCCCTTGCAGCCTCAACGGCAGCGTTCAATGCGAGGATGTTGGTCTGGAATGCGATATCGTCGATTACTTTTATAATTTTACCAATTTCATTTGAAGAGGCATCAATATCATGCATCGACGAAAGCATCTGTTGCATTTGGTTTGTTCCTTGATTTACTTTCGCTGTCGTTTCCGCCACATAGCCCGTTACAAGTCTGACGTTTTCTGCGTTTTGACGTACCTTTTCAGACACTTCACTGCTGGACGCTGCAAGCTCTTCTACAGAACTTGCCTGCTCAGTTGCGCCCTGTGCCAATGCCTGAGCTCCGTCAGAAACTTGGTTTGCTCCGCCGTTTACTTGTTCGGAAGAAGTATTAATCAGGGAAAGCGTTTCATTTAAGCTGCCGGATATTTTGAGCAACGCCTCCTTAATCGGAATGAAATCTCCGATATACTGCTGCGTTATATCAGCGGTTATATCTCCCTGTGCGATTAGGCCCAAATTGGTTGAAATATCCTGGACAT
>DAMDEB010000040.1:1118-2779 GCA_032090075.1 Caproiciproducens sp. | reverse complement strand
CGGCGAGTGATCCTATCTCATCTTTTGATACATAGGTAATGTCAACGTCCAGCTCGCCCTGCGCGAGTTTTTTGGCAGCGTCAGCCATTTCATAATAGGCTTGCTCAAAGCCTTTGCCAGCCAAAATCCCCACCGAATAGAGATGGCAATTCCCAAAACAATAATGACAATCAGCACAATCATCATTGTTTCGGCCAATTGGTTGTTGGAATCGTTGTTTATCTTTGCATTATTCACACGGTTTTGCATACATTGAGTGTAATTATCTACTATTTTTTGGTTGATGGTTTTAAATGTATTTAGATCTTTCATAGCATCAGCACTATTACCACTTTTCGCTTCTTTAATAATTTCTTCCAATGCCGGTGTGAATTGCTCATCGTACATTTTCTTTGTCTCATCAAACAAAGTTTTGGTCGCCGCTGTGGATATGGTAGGTTCATATTGCTTTTCTTTTTGTAGATAATCATCTTGATATTGCTTTGTTTTTTCTTCTATGCTTTTCATTTGCTCCGCGTCGCTGTAATAAAGGATGTAATCCCTTGCCTGTCCCCTTAAACGGTCCATATCCAAAATAATATCAGAGATGATCGGTATCGGAACGGTCTGCTTTTCATACAATTTTGTGCTGGAAGCTTTCATCTGCAGCATACTGTAAATTCCGGCCGCTCCGATGATTGCTGTTATCAAAGAAATAGCTAAAAAAGAGAAAATAAGCTTCTGGGCGATTTTTAAATTTTTCATATTTTGCTTCTTTCTAAATTTTTTTTTGCTGACAATCATGATTTAATAACATTGCTTTTTCATCTTGGTTGAGAGCCTTACCCTTTCTTTGCATTGTTTTTGTTTTTATTGAATCATATTTAATTATCGGCTGATATATCAATTTTATTTATATTAATCATAGATATTTTATATTTTGACAATATATATACGCTTTGATTATATATTATTTACTTTTTTGATATCACAATTAGAATTTATATTGAAAGGGTTGATATGATTGAACAAAATTAAAATATTGAGAATAAAAAAAGGTTTGAAACAGGAAGAGCTGTCTAAAATAATCAATGTGAGCCAGGCTTCTTTATCCGGATATGAAAATGAAAAATTTGAGCCTGATAATAAAACTTTACTTCACTTGGCTTCTTATTTTGGCGTGAGCACAGATTATTTATTAGGGAATGAAGATGTACCCTGGTCTTTTGCAAAACAAGAGAAAAAAATACCTGTATTCAGGCGCATCCGAGCTGAGTGGTCGGTACAGAACGCTAAAGAAATAATAGGCTATGAAGAGATTAGTGAGGATATGGTGCGGCAAGGTAATTTTTTCGCCATTAAAGCACATGGAGACAGTATGGAACCTCGCATTCAGGATGGGGATATTGTGATTATGCATAAACAATCCGAAGCAGAAAGCGGAAACGTTGTGGCTGTGTCGATTTCCGGAAATGAAGCTACCATTCAAAAAATTGTAAAATACGAAAGCGGCTTGACATTGATATCATACAATCCCAAATACGATCCTGTATCTTATTCAAAGGCAGATGTTATTAGATTGCCTATTATTGTTTTGGGTAAGGCCGTTGAATTAAGAGGAAAATGTTAAGAATAAAACGAGATCATCATGAATACTCAAGTCTATTTCGCTTGTCAAGTTA
>DAMDEB010000040.1:0-1108 GCA_032090075.1 Caproiciproducens sp. | reverse complement strand
AAAAACTTGGATGATGGTAATATCCACATAAACGTTGAATTAAATATAAAAAATTGCAACAATTTAATCATTAATTATTAAAATTAAAGTAACTTTATATTGAAATTCAAGTAAAAATCTATAATAATGATGATACAAAATAACTTGGGAGGTTAATGTAATGAAAAAGTCGAAAATCTTGGCAATAACATTATCGTCTGCAATGCTGCTCTCGATGGTAACAGGATGTTCTCAAAACGGAGCTGTCAGCAGCGCAAGTAGCAGCGCTGCATCCACTTCGGGTGGTGAAATTGTTGTAAATTTCTGGAGTGCTCCTGAGCAGTACAATTACGATATTTGGAGCAAATACGCAGAAAAATTCAATCAGACTAAAGCCCAGCTTAACGGCAAGACTGTTAAAGTTGCGGTACAGCAAATGCCCGCGCAACCTTCTTCCGAGGCAGGCATTCAGAATGCAATCGCAACCAGCACGGTTCCGGCAATTTCGGAAAATGTCAACCGCAGTTTTGGTGCTACACTGGCTAAATCTGAAGCAATTTATGATTTAAGTAAGGAAGATTGGTTCAAAGCAATCGTAACAGAACGAAAAATAGACAGCGTTATGAGCGGGTGGGCGGTAGATGGAGCCCAGTACGTCATTCCGTTGTATGTCAATCCAATCAGTTATGTTTACAACAGCAAAGCTTTGAAACAGCTTGGTGTCACAAAAGTTCCTGAAACATTGGATGATTTTAACAAACTTTTAAGTGCATATAACAGCAAAAAAAGCGAGTTGAATGGTAAGGGCATCAGCAATTTCATGTATCGGTTTGAATTGACCAGATCTGATTCTTGGTGGGAGCGATGGTTCGATTTTCAGGCGCAGTACGAAGCGTTTTCACAGGGGAAATCGTTTGTAGAAGGCGATCAACTGACGCTGGACAAGGCTGCTGCGAAAAAGGTATTTGACCTCTATGGCTCCATGGGTAATTCGCTCCTGACCGGTGAAATTCCGAAAATATGGCAGGAAAAAACCGTTCCTGTTGTTGTAGGCATGGGTCTTCCGTGGGATATTGCACCGAATAAAGCAGCGGGTAAAGTTTACGGATTGGATGGAGATTATGTGTTT
>DAMDEB010000039.1:0-18678 GCA_032090075.1 Caproiciproducens sp. | reverse complement strand
CAGCAGTTATCGGCGGTTTATATTTTCTGGTAATTCGTCCGCAGTCCAAGAAAAAGAAAAAAGAAGAAAAAATGCGTGGAAATGTACAAATTGGCGATGATGTTACAACGATCGGCGGTATTGTAGGGCGTGTTGTAGGCATCAAGGAAGACGCTGATTCTATTGTGATCGAAACCGGCACAGATCGTGCAAAGATACGTATCAAACGCTGGGCAATTGGCAGCATTGATACAATTCACGACGACGCTGAATAACTTAGTATATCTGCAGCGCTCCCCGAATATCTATATATTAGATATTTGAGGGGGCGCTGCTTATGAAGAATACAAAGCATTTAAGTGAAAATCCGATATTTGGGGCATTGCGTTCCATTGTCATTGGTTCGGTCGCCGGCGCCGCGCTGTGTGCTGCTCTGCTGGGGCTGTGCGCTTTGGGGTTTGTGTCGGCGGGGCATATCCCGCAAAGCTTGATTTCACCCATGGTGATTGCACTGTCCGTATTCAGTTCCTTTATGGCTGGATTTATTGCGGCAAAAGTTTCCCATAAACGTGGTCTTGCTTACGGAGCGCTTGCGGGACTGATGCTATTTGCGCTATTCCTGATTTCAGGCCTGATTGCTTCCCGCGAAGCGCTTTCTGTCAACGCGGTTATGCGGATGCTGGTTATGATTCTGTCGGGTGCACTCGGCGGACTGATGGCAGTCAGCAAAAAGACAAAAGTGAAATAATACTTCCAATATTAAAATACGTGTGATATAATATTAAAGGACAAAAGTCGACATTACGAAATGGAGGTTTTAAAATGAAGCAGATTAAGACTCTAAATAAAGCCAATTTGAAAGAGAGTGCAGTAAAAGGTGGTTGCGGTGAGTGCCAGGCATCTTGCCAGTCAGCCTGCAAAACTTCCTGCACAGTTGCCAATCAGAAGTGTGAAAACAAAAACAGATAATTAAACGAAAATTTAATTACAGCCTTCTAAGGGACAGTTGACTGTCCCTTAAATTTTGTGTAAACGGAGAAAACAAATGATTCACAAGTATTCCTTAAATGGTTATCACATTGTTATGGATACCAACAGCGGCGCTGTGCATATTTTTGACGATGTACCATTTGAAATGTTGGACTATCTGCATGACAGTGTGCCCGAGAATCCTCCGCAGGACATGTTAAATGACCTGAGCGGCAAATATGATGCGCAGACAATCAGCGAAGCATATGGCGAGCTGAAAGAGCTGTATCGTATCGGTCAGCTGTTTTCATCGGACGAGTATGAACAATTTGCAGATATGATGAAAGATGCCCCGATTAAATCCTTGTGCCTCAACATTGCTCATGACTGCAATCTTCGGTGCGAATACTGCTTTGCCGCCAAAGGGGATTTTGGCCGCGGCAGAATGTTAATGTCTTTTGAGGTTGCCAAAAAAGCGATTGATTTTCTAATTGAAAAATCGCAGAGCAGGCACAATCTCGAAGTGGACTTTTTCGGCGGTGAACCGCTGATGAATTTTGAGGTAGTTAAGCAGGTTGTGCAGTATGCACGCAGCATTGAAAAGGAGCACAACAAGAATTTTCGTTTTACGATTACCACAAACGGTATTTTGCTTACCGATGATAAGATAGACTTTATTAATAAAGAAATGTCTAATTGTGTTCTGTCCCTTGATGGGCGAAAAGGTGTAAACGATTTGCTGCGCGTAAGAGTGGACGGAACAGGCAGCTATGATTCCATCGTTCCCAAGTATCAGAAGCTTGTCGCAACAAGAGGCGACAAGGACTATTACGCCCGGGGAACTTTTACAAAGCACAACCTTGATTTTACCAATGATGTACTCCACATGGCAGAGCTTGGCTTTGAGGAAATCTCCGTTGAGCCGGTTGTGTCTGATGTTAAGCTTGACTATTCCATCAAGGAGGATGATCTTCCACGGGTTTTTGAAGAGTATGAACGCCTTGCACAAGTTTTAATTGAACGCAAAAAGGCGGGGAAGGGCTTTAATTTCTTTCATTTTATGCTCGACCTTGATCAAGGCCCCTGCGCAATTAAACGCCTGCGTGGATGTGGGTGCGGCAATGAATACATAGCGGTCACCCCTGAAGGCGACATTTTTCCTTGTCACCAGTTCGTTGGCGATGACAAATGGAAGATGGGAAATGTACTTGACGGTTCATTCAATTTTGATATGAAGCGTTCTTTTGCACAGACTAATATCTATTCAAAACCGGAATGTAAAAACTGTTGGGCCAAATTCTATTGTAGCGGCGGCTGTAATGCTAACAGCTGGCAGTATGAAGGCGATATTCATAAAGCCCACAAAATTTCATGCGACCTTGAAAAAAAACGTCTGGAATGTGCTATCATGATAAAAGCGGCAATGGCTGATTAAACTCATATAATCATAAAAATACACACGCGTGCGGCAAAATGTAAGCGTGTGTATTTTTATGCATTATGTTTACATAAACAAGTTGACATAATATTTGTTAGGTTACATTTATATTTGACATAATTTTCTACACAATGCATAAAAATGAATTAACTGTATAATTTTATATTGATAAGCGGCGGGAAATGTATTATAGTATATATTCACAAGGTAGGTGTTGAATTTGAAGGATATGACATTGGGATTTATTGGCGCCGGCAATATGGCGAGCGCTATTGTCAATGGTATTATCGGAACAAAAACTTTTCCGGCAAATCGCGTTTTTATTTTTGATATTCATAAGGATAAATGTGAAAATTTAAAAACCAAAACCGGCATTCAAGTTGCTAATAGCGTTGAGAAACTTACTGAAACCTGCGATATTATTTTTCTGGCGGTGAAGCCGCAGAATTTTGCAGAGGTTTTGGCAGCTGCTAAGGCGGCAGTTAACGAACATAAACTATTCGTTTCTATTGCAGCCGGTATTTCGTCCGGTTACATAATTGATAGTTTAAACTGCGGTTGCCCGGTGATCAGAACTATGCCGAATACTCCCCTGCTGATTGGCAAAGGAGCAACGGCAATGTGCAGAACTGCAAATGTGTCTGACGAAAACTTTGAATTTGTTCAGTCTTTGTTTGCTGCCTGCGGTACAGTCACTGTTTTAAAAGAAAGTCAAATGAACGCTGTGATTTCTGTCAGTGGCAGCAGCCCTGCGTATGTTTATTTGTTTGCAAAGGCAATTATGGACAGCGCAGTGAAGCAGGGTATCGATGCCGATACAGCGCTGAAGCTTATTTGCCAAACCCTTGAGGGCAGCGCGGAAATGCTTCGCCAGCCGGACTCGACTCCCGAGGCATTAATAAAGATGGTTTCCTCCCGCGGGGGGACCACATTAAAGGCTCTTGACGTGTTTTATGAACATGGTTTCGAACAGATGGTTGATGATGCAATGACGGCTTGTACAAAAAGAGCTGAAGAACTGGGTAAGTAATCATATAATGCTGTGCTTTCTCATATTATTTTATGGAATATCCTTTTTGGGAGGAATGTATGAGTATGATTGCCATTAAGCACAGTTTTAGGCACAGGTCAATCATTGATAGAAAGAACTTTATTGAGGCTTTGCGTACAAACCGTGTTTTGGTTCTATTTTCACTTGCATTGATAGGCGGTATGATGTTTGGTGCGATTTTTGCCAGAAATGCGGGTATGACTGCCTTAGATAAGCTTGATTTTCTTTTTTACAGCAATTTTAAAACAAGGGCGGTACAATCGATCACTTCCGTTTTTGCAGCTTCCTTTGCATCCTCTTTTATCTTCATATTTGTATGTTTTCTTTGCGGGCTTTCCATGTGGGGCATGTTTATCATACCCGCTGTTTTATTTTTTCGAGGGTTTGGATTGGGATTAACTTCAGGCTATTTGTATGCTGCGTATGGGTTTAAAGGAGTATTATTCAACTTGGCGGTGATCCTTCCGGGCGCATTTGTTTGCTGTCTTGCAATTTTGCTTGCAGCCAGGGAAGGATCCTATTTTTCGCGAAGAATTGCCTCCTGTGGTACTTCGGCTGAAAGCGGGACAATCAGCTCACAAAAAATGAAGCTTTATTTATTGCGCTTCGGTGCAATTCTTGCTTTGGCTTTTTCTGCGGCTTTGCTTGATGTGCTGTTTTCAGCATGTTTTGCGAGTATGTTTTCTTTTTAATTAGAGGGGATAGAACAAAATGAAGGACTATTGTGTGGACTTTAGCAATTATCTAATCAATAAAAAGTCAGTGTCTGCGAACACGCTGGATTCTTACATTCGAGATGTTACGCATTTTTTATTTTTTCTTGATACAAAGGGTTTGGACAATCCTTGCTCAGTTGATGCTGATTTTATGAATGGTTATGTTGCAAATCTGACAGAATTAAAAAAGTCCAACGCTACAATAACTCGTAATATTGCGTCGATCAGGTGCTTTTATCAATACCTGATAATCAATAACATGACTGAGAGCAACCCCGCAAAAGCAATAAAGCTTGAAAAATCCGTAAAAAAATTGCCGCAGATTCTGAGCGGCAAAGAGATTGAACTTTTACTTTCACAACCGGACACCAAGGAACTAAAGGGCTGTCGTGACAAAGCAATGCTTGAACTGCTGTACGCAACAGGAATCAGGTCTTCCGAACTGATTGATTTGAATGTGCAGGATATTAACATACACACCGGCACGCTCAGCTGTAACAATGGAAAAATGGAAAGAATCATTCCAGTGTACTCCACGGCAGTTACCGCTATTTCCGACTATATTTTAAGGGCAAGAAGTCTAATCATTACTCCGGAAGGGGGGCAGGCTCTGTTTACCAATCTGAATGGGAGAAGGCTCACACGCCAGGGTTTTTGGAAAATCGTAAAAGGCTATGCGGAACAGGCCGGTATTGTAAAGGAAATCACACCGCACACACTACGTCATTCCTTTGCTTTACATTTATTGGAAAACGGCGCGGAACTGAAAGACATTCAACTCATGCTTGGGCATGCTGATATCTCATCAACACAGGTTTATGTTCATTTGTTAAATGATCATTTTAAGGAAGTTTATAATAACTGTCATCCTCGTGCAAAATTAGGTTAGGAGTGAAAATCTTTTGAGTTTGTTCAATATGAATTACAATAAACCGGGTCCGGGCGTCAATAGGGATGAACCTAAAAAAAAGCCTTTTCTACTGTTTTGGACCATTCTGTTCAGAAAATTTGGAAATTTAGTTAAATTGAATCTTCTTTTTTGTATTCCCGTGCTTGTTGCAGTGATCCTCATTTACTTTTTGGGCAGTGTACTTCCTTCGGTGCTCATCTTTTTGCCGCTTATCTTGGTCAGTCCATTTGTAGCGGGGTTAACGATTGTAACCAGAAATTATGTTCGAGAAGAGCACGCGTTCGTTCTTTCAGATTTTATTGATGCTTTGAAGCATAATTGGGTTGCATTCTTATTAAATGGAGCCATCATCTACGCCGCGTACATCATTCTCAGCGTTTCGATTACTTATTATGCTGCTCAGATTAAATCCAATTCTATTTTCTTTGTGCCACTGGCCATCTGTATCGGAATAGCGATTCTATTTGTTTTTGCACAGTATTATATACCAATCATGATTGTTACCTTTGAACTTAATTTAAAGCAAGTATATAAAAATGCCTTTATTTTTTCAATCGTTGGTCTATGGAGAAACCTGCTGTTAACTGTCATATTTGCAGTGATCATTTTAGGTCTTTATGTATTGATGCTTTTAATGCCACTTACTTTATTTTTATCAATCATTTTTGCAATTTTAATTTTATTTTCATTCTGCATGTTCCTAATTAATTTTACAGTGTATCCATTAATTGATAAAATGATGATTCAGCCTTATAAGGATAAAGAAAAAGACAATCAAACATCTGAAGACTAAAAAAGAGCCGGTTAATCCGGCTCTTTTTTATCAGCTTTGCTAAATTTTACAGCATCTCGCTGCTTCACTTGAGAAAGTGGGTTTGCTTTGGCTGCTTTGGCCATCTGCTCATCGGAAAGATGGGTGTAGATTTCGGTTGTGCCAAGGTTTTCGTGACCTAATATATCCTTTAAAACGCGAATATCGACGTGCCCATGCTGATACATTAAAGTTGCAGCAGTGTGCCTGAGCTTATGTACAGAAAACCCGGGGCCTCCAAGTTCAATTTCGGCTAAATATTTTTTCACAATATACTGCACTGTTTTAGGACTGATTCTTTTGTTTTGTTTGCTAATGAACAGCGCATTCTTATCGACTAAAGCATTTTTAGGACGAACTGCGATATAACGGTCAATGGCATCAATGCAGGCATCATTTAAGTACACCATGCGTTCCTTGTTGCCCTTACCTACAATTCTAATGCTTGAAGCACCATGGTTCACATCACTCAGATTGATGCTAGTACGCAAACTTGAAACTTTACGTGAACGCGTTGCCGCTTTATTGTGGCGCTCTGTAGTTAAATAATTCATGTATTCATAAACAGTCGTCAAGGTAATCGTTTTAATTAAGTCAAGATCGACATCAGAAATACTAATTTCATCAAATTCGGTGGTGGGGGGGATGAGTCCTTGGTTTTTCTTGATGTACCTAAAAAATGTTCGCAGATCAAGATAATATTCTTCAACAGTTTTAGGAGATTTCCCTCGGATTGTTCCCACATAGCCTAAAAATTCCTTGATGACGGGCGGAGCTTCCGCCAATAGTTCAGGTTTCATAAATAAACTCCATTCTTTCGTGAAACAGTTTCACAAAGTAATTTTTTAACGTTAAAATAAATTTGTTTTCTGTTGATAGTCATATTCAACTGAATTTGAAATTATTTGAAATTGATGGATCGTATGTCACCTGTATTTTAAAAGACATATAAAAATATTAATTGGATTTATCTGTTAAGGGAAATGATTCTCAAATATATCACGTTTGGGGCCACCTGAAGCCCCCTGCTAAGTCATTTGAATTATCGGAGTAAAACTAATCTTGCAATTGACTCAGAAGCATTCACGGTCATTGCAAGAATCAGACGAATATAAATTAATTATATCATAACAATTAAAAGAAACAATTAAAAGAACTGAAGAATATAAATAGCGTAAGTTTGGAAGATTTAGGGTAATTAGCACAGGAGCAAAAACTTCTGCAGCCTGACGTATTAAAGCTAACAAAGATCAAATTAAGCCCTCCGGTATATAACAGCTATTTTTGCTAAAAATTCAGTAAAGTTTGAATAAATTAAAAATTTGTGAAAAACTCGGAGTGGTTGGATTAATTAATCATATAAATTCTTAATTTCCTCCCCTCAATTATACAAAATATTCATTTTGTATAATTGTATCCCATAAATTAGGAGATGTCAAGATTTTACCGCTTTTCATCCTTGTAGTCAATTCCGAGTTTTTCAATGATTGCATTTAGTCGAGTAATCACTGCATCATCTTTGTGCCATTTTCTTTTGATTTTAAAGCGCCGGCTTGAAGTGTGTTTGTTCTGGAAGAAATCGCAATCTAAAACGCGCCGCATTTGACCATTGGATTCCACGCAAAGCGCACAATGATATCTGTACCAACCATACCGCCGATTATGATCAGGGCAATACAAGCCCGTGCAGACACTACAGCAACAATTCCAACATTGATAATTGAAGCCATTCAGAGCGAAGCCCCTACCTGTTTGTTTTCCCATCATAAGCACCGTCCAAAATATTCGACCATAAAATACACCAATGAAAATCATTCACAGCAAAATCAAAACGAAAATCACAACATTCCCATTCACCACAATTTCCACAACATTCACCATCATGATAACTACCACACACTTCCGAAGCCCCTTTGTCAATTTCATGATATTTATCCATCATTTACACTCCTTTTTATCACCATCAAGAAAAACCATGATTTACAAAACCCCTACCCTCCTGTTTACTCAATCTTTACACCCCTTCAAAACGGTAATGGATTATCAATCATTTTCCTTTGTTCTTCCGTCATGATATAAGTATGTTCCAATGCATCACGTACCAAATAATCAACCGATACACCAATTTCATTTGCTATATAATCGAGCCTTTCACCATAACCATCTGGTAACGAAACAACTAAATAATTCATATAAAACATTATTCCAACACCCCATCTGTATTTATGTATTTGAACCAAACATTTACACCCTCTGGCCTGTACTCTTTTGATTCCGTTTGGTCATAATCAGAATCGTAACGCAAGACCTGCGGATGTCTCACAAGCCCATGACCTCCGGCATAATAAAGCGAGCCGAAAATCTTTTTAAAATCCTTTGTCACGTACTTTGTAATATAGCGGCTAACCCTGTCCTTGTGTTCGTCCAATTGAATGGCGGTCGAGAATCCTAACGACCATTGCGGCATATTAAAAATTGTCTTGCCGTCCTTTGTTTTCTTCCCCGAATCCACCATATCAAAATCACCCGATAACAGGCCATGCATATGTATTGCGCCGTCTTGATGGTGTTCGGGAATAACAAGATATTTGCAGTTGTTACGCTCAACCTTATGCTTTAAGAAAGTTTTTAATTTATTTGAAATTTCAGCCGAATCATACCGATTGATTTTTTCAGCATCTAACGTCCATGTAACAAAATAATCAAACTCATTGCACATTGCAATATCAAAAATCTTCTCTTTTGCTCTTTTCAAATTATCATCTCTAACCTCATTATCCATATTTTTGGATTTAGTTTCGGGAGCAGAAAAGTCTACAGATTCCCAGTTTTCATTCTTGAATATCGGTTTTGAACAGACCGTTATTTTTTGCTGTCCGTTCGGATATACTTTCGCTTTCGTATTAAAATAGACTTCCTGCTCCGGTTTCACCGGAACAAGCATCTAATCAAATCCTTTCGGACGAAGTGGGTGTATTTTGAGGCTATAATCAAGTAGAGGCAACCGCCAAATTGCTGTGCAAGCAGGAGACCCCCTCGCGCGCAAAAAGCGCGTCTCCCCCTGCTTGTTAGTTGATGGCTTTGACCCACCGTAAGATTATAGAATACAAATAGTACCCTGCAATCGCAACGAGCCATAATTCAAGCGTTGAGACAATAAAACCGAAAGGTACAAACCAATTTATGTAGGGTAAAATATCCTTAACTGGTGTGTTATCCAACATTTTGAAAGGACTTGACGGCAATAGAAGAACAACCCATTTTAAAGCTTTAGTTAAAAGTGCCCCAATAGAATTAAAAATATCCAATTGAATACCCCCTACTGACCTATAATTTTGCGTGTAATAAGAATTAACCACACAATGAACGACAAGCTTATGAACCACCGACAAATCGAAGCTAAGTTACTGTAAGGCGCAAAATCAATAGTAATGCTTTGATTAATACCAAGCCTTGCAAGCTTAATAGGATACACAAAAACAGGCGGTTTCGCAGGAGCGGCCAAATTACTAAAAGCATTGTAGAAATCCCAAGGCAAGCAAAACGGAAACTTCTCTTTAAAGATGATTTCTGGCAGTGCCAAATCCGGAATTTCAAGCGGTTTTGGTATTGTTGTGTCATTTGATTTGTTCGCAGTATCGTCTGCGGCTTTGTCAGTAGTTGTAGCAATATCTTTGCCAATTGTTTTATCTTGCGTTTGTGTGCGGTTGTTTGCATCAAGCTTGTCCTTTGCTCCTGTGTTCGTCAGCGGTATAGTTGTTTTGCCTGTAACAGGGTCAACGACTCCGACTTGTTTTTTTATTTCCCCAACAACATCACTAACACTATTCAGACCGATACTTTTGCCATGTAACCACATTTTGTATCTTGCCATTTCCTGTTCTTCTGTCATTTCTTTTGCACCTTTATTAGTCAATATACGAACATTTGAAGAACCAGTAATTGGCGTAAATACCATATAACCCGATACATCATTGAAATCTGTATAAGCCGCAAAAACATAATGAAAATTTGTAAATCCTTTTGTATTTCCATAAGCATAAATAGAATCAAGTTGCACATTATACTCTGTCGGATCAGTACCCACTTTAAAACTACCGGAATTTGAATCTCCAGAACCAGTAAGCAAAAATGAAACATCAGTCTTTTTGCGCATTTTCGATACGTTCCATGTTCTCGAATTAACCTCATAATCAAAATTACCCATAATGGATATTCTTTTAAATTTATTAGCATATAAAGGACTACCGTTAAATTCCAAATAAGGTTTAGGTCTAAACAAACCATTCATAAATATGTCATTTACAATAGGATTAACAAAATCAATACCATTCGGAAAAATATTTTGCATTGCTATTCGTTCTGTATTATTATTCCAAATTTCAACTATCCCATCACCAACAGCCTGTAAAAATTCCGGTGTAACACGAGTAACAATATCATTAACACCGTAGCACCCATCCTTTACAGTTTGGTCAATACCATTATATAAAGATTGATAAGTTGCTTTACATTCTTCATCACCTGTTAATGCACCAACAGAGCAACCAAGAGCAGACAACGCAAGACCAACAAGAACATAACCAACAACAGCCGTTACAGCTTCTGCATGAACTTGCATTGGCTCTTTGTAGCTATACCCCCAGATCAGCGACAGGCACAGACACAGGCAAACTATCAGTTTCACTGATTGTTTCAGAATTTTGCTCAACTGCTTGAACTGGAACAGATTCTTTGTGCTGCTTATTTTGACCTTTTCCATTATGAACATCACCCCCAGTTTCAAAGATTTTAAAGCTGTCATAAATGGCGGCTTTTTTCTTGTTTAAAGTAAACATTTCAGAACCGCATCGCAAATGAGCGCCATACCAATATTCAACAGAAACGAACAGACCACCACACACAAGAGATATCAACCACCCAAAAGTTTTGTAGTGACTAATCGCCCTGTGTTTATATTCAGTTTCTACAAATGCGCGTATCTGCCTATCAATAAGCCTGTCACTTTGAGATATCAAAATTACATCAAATCCAAGCTTTCGGTGCTGTTGAAAAAAGAATATCCAGTCCATTCTATCGCCTTGACCGTATGTGCGGCTGTTAAACATGGCGGCACATTCATCTATTACCAAAAGCGTTTGGTGCTCTCTAAATGGCTTGTGATGCTCTTTAGCGTATATCTTCAATTCATCAACCGTTAAAGATTGATTATCCAAATATGTAAAAGTGCCGATTTGCTTTTTACTCTTCTTGAAATATCCCTCATCAATCGGAAAATTAGCAATAACAGCGCGACCACCTTTAAGCCATGCAATAATTTTGTAAGCTGCGCGCAAACTCTTGCCACTGCCTGGAGTTCCCGAATAAAGGTAAACAGACACATAAACACCCCCTAAAAATTAAAGGGGCGGGAATTAACCCACCCCTCAAAAGGAAACAGAAACAAATTATTTCGCTGTAGACTTGAAAAAGCTGATTGCCTTTTTGATGCCGAAGAACGCGCCAACGATAACAAGAGAAACAGGAAGAGCAATTGCAATGTAACCCATAACATCAGTCTGAATAGTGCCGAGTGCAGTTGTAAACGCTGTTTGTAGTGCAGAAGCTTCCATAACATTCATAATGAATACCCCCTTCCTCAAGAATCAAGCATTTTGATTGCCTTGTATATACCAAAACCGAGTAAAGATATTACAACGAACATTACAAACCCGATTGAGATACCCATTCCAAAAACTTGGACAAACGTGCCTAAATCCCATGACATAATTTCACCACTTCCAAAAGCTGAAAGCCTTTCCAAGTTCGATACCGGATAAGACACCAACCGAAAATAATAGCGCGAATATTGCATTTTGAAAACCAGTTAAAATTTCCGGTGTCATGGTGATTCTCCTTATGCCGTCTTTACTGTGTAATCGTCGGCCTTGCCGTACTTGTTATAAATAACCGTGATTTCCTTGCCTACTGGAATTTCTTTGACAAGTTCGGGGCGCATACTGATTGCTTCGGCATACATACCCTCTAAACCTTGCATTGTAGAATCAGTTCCAGTGACAAAGACTTTTCCAAACGCTACTCTCTGCCCTGTTCCTTTGTCCGTAAATTCGCCGATTCGTTTGCCAATTACTTTTACTGCCATTTGATTAACCCCCTTTCACTACACCTTACATTGATTCAAAAATTTTCCCTCAACAGGGAAATATTACGAAAAAATATCCTGTAACACACTGTATTACAGGAAGATATTACCACGTAAGACACGGTAAGTCAATAGCTATTTGACATTTTTTAAAAAAACAGTATATAATCATAAAAAAAGGAGGTAATACCATGCAAGACGAGATACTACAAGAAACGACATCAAAAACAATTCGGTTTGACAACGACCTAATTCGAACAATAGATAATTTAGCAGAAAAAGGAGAACGAGATTTTTCCGGACAAGTAAGATTCATGCTAAAAGAATATCTTAAAATCAAGCAAAACAATTAATGAGTGATGCTTCGCATGCACAGTTTACCGCCCGAACGTGCAGAGGGGCGCACCGTGCTCCGCACCTAACCGAATAGCGAATAAAGATGGCAGTTCCAATACCACACAACCATTCAAAAAAATAGTGCAAGATCTTACGCACTGTGAATTTACACAAAGAAATCAGCTGCAGCAGATCTATTTCATTGTGCAATATTACAACTAAAGGTACAAAAAAAACCCCCTACCATGACGGCAGGGGGCTTACATTTTTTTACAATTCTTTAAGCTCAATATTCATTTTGTATAATTGTATTCCATAAATTAGGAGATGTCAAGATTCTACCGCTTTTCGTCCTTTTTATGTTTACAGTCTTAAAAAGGCCATAGTTTAATTTTTAAAACAGGAAAAACTAAAATTACAAGCACGATGATGCCAAACAATATGCCGCGGCCTAACGATTTAAACGAAATTTTTCGTTTAGCTTTATATGAAACGTGCTGAGAGGTTTCGGAATATAAAACATAATACGCACAAGCTTTTTATTTTACGTTTCCTTTAATGGAATTATTCCTCCGATATCAATTAAGTCATCGTCTGTCAGTGAAATCATTTGAATACCTTTCCTGCCTAAGAAGTTTTTCATTTTTGCGTAACTTGGGTGTGAATGGATGTTCCCTGTAAAAGCAATTTTATCTTTGCTGATAAATCCGCATGCTCCTCCTATAAAACCATAACCACATCCAGGCAATGTAATATATCCCTGTTCAATAAGGAGCGTATCAATTCGCGCCGCTCTTGCTGCCTTCTCTATTGATTGATCCGCGGTGATGATGGAATGCTCATCGACTACAATGGTCGAACATTTGGTGTATCCTTGCTTCACATGGACAATTTCGATACCATTTTCTTCACAATAGTCCATTATCGTATTATCTAATGCAGCCTGATTCGCAATAAGATAATTACCCACGCGTGCTGCATTTAAAGGAACATCATATGGATAAAGCTTCGAAATACATTTGTTCGAGCTGACTGCATCAAAGCCATAGGACTCCAATTTTGCCTTCAGATCCCCATCCCCTGTAGCTACTATGATATGATTTTTACCTATATGATGACAAAGCATATCTGCATGACTGCTAACCGGTTTGCTTAGATTCAGACAGGCCTCTACTTCAATAGTTTCTATGCCTAAAGTTTTCAGCGCATCAATTATTTTTGGATATGTATCGGATATGGCAATTAGAGCCACATCCGATTGCGGTAAATTGGGTGTTTTTATAAAATTCATCTTGTTTACTCCTGTCTAAGCGCGTCAACCGGTTTTAATTTTGACGCTTTATAAGCGGGATAAACGCCAAAGACCGTACCTGATAAGATTGAAAATCCAACAGCAAGCAGCATAATATCGGTTCGCACACTAAGTGCAACTCCAAAATACGCTGCCCCTGCGTAAGATATCAGATATCCGGCCACAATACCGAACAGGCAACCTATTAATGAAATCAGAACAGCCTCGAACATAAATTCTAACATAATAGAACTGCGTTTCGCACCAATGGCTTTTTTAATTCCAATCTCTCTTGTTCTCTCATTCACCGATACCAACATCACTGTCATTATACTCAAACTTGCAACCAACAGGGAAATTGCCCCTACGGCGGAAAGAATCAGTGTTATAATACCCAGCATATTTGTAAGGCTATCTTTTTGTTTCGCAAGATTATTGGATACAAAGGCATCCACTGTGCCATTGTTTCGGTTTAGATTATCAATAATTGTTTGGCCGATGTTGTCAACATTGGCTCCCGTCTTGATTTTCACTGCAATTTGGTCAAAATCATTTCTTCCCACGGCGGTCTGAACAGTTGTATATGGCACGTAAATAAAAGTTGGAATATAATCTCCAATAATATTCTGTAACAGGCCACTGCCGGTTTTAATAATTCCTATTACTTTGAAACTCTCTTGCGCTCCCCCACACATAATAGATATGTTTTTTCCAATAATATTGCTCCTATCGTAAGCGCTTTTTGAAAATGTTTCATCAACCAAACATACGTTTGCATGAGCGTTTATATCTGCATTATTAAATTGTCGTCCATACAGTAAATTAATTGAAATAATTTGGCTTGCCTTTGTATCTATCCCCCATACAAGTGCTTTGAGGTTCAATTTTCGTGTCGACACATCGGTGTTCTCAACCATAATTGGTGCTGCCTGCTCTACTTGATCGCATTTTTTAACAATGTTTAAATCATTTTCGTTCAGAGAGATATTGCCCGCATCGGTTGAAGAAGAGATGGAAAGTCCACTTAGTCCGAGGCCGTCTAATTCGCTACTTAACGCGTTTGTTCCACACTGGCTTATGTTTCCAATAATGATAACCGAGCCTACGCCAATCGCTATTCCAAAGATTGTAAGAGCCGTCCTGATGCGTTTACGATTCAAATTTTGAAATGCTGATTTTATATAGTCAATCATCCGAGCTCACCGTTCCCTTTTCTGTCGGGATGACGTAGGTGCCGTTGGAGACCGCATCTGGATTCGCTATAATTTGATCATTTTGAGATAATCCGTTTATAATTTGGAACCCGCTATCAAATTCCTTATTAGTAACTACAGGGGTCTTTACGGCACGTTTCCCATTTAATTTGAATACATACTCATTCCCATCTTTATCGGCTCTCACGGTCTCGTAGGGCGCAATCAGCACGTTGGAATCTTTCGAAGTGATGATCCTCGCTTTTGCTGTGTAACCGGGCTTTATATCGCTGCCCGGTTTGTTTACGCTGACAATAACTTCTACTACAGTTTCTTGTCCTGTGGTTGAAACAACTTGTTTTGCATCTGAAGAAATACTTTTGACTATTCCGGAATAAGAAGCATCTTTAAACCCTACACCGGTTATGACTGCCTTCTGTCCTACCTTTATTCCGGAAATCTGCGATTCATTTACCGAAAGACGGACTTGAAGTGCATTTAGGTCGTCGGAGATCACCGCAACCGCATTGCCGGCTTGAATATAGCTTTGATTCACAACCGATGTGATTTCTCCTGAAGAAGGGGCAGTGATTGTTTGGGTCGTCGCTTCGCTTTGGCTCTGTTCGCTGTATTGGTTGAGCAGACTTTCATAGGCTCCGCTGTTAATTGCAGTGTCGATTTTTGCAGAGGGTACCTCGATCTCCATTAATGGTTGCCCGGCGGATACTTTGTCGCCAACTTTAATGTAAACATGATTTACAATCGCGGCAGACGGTGCGTAAACGCTGCGCATAGAGACCCGCTCTACCCTTCCGCTGCAGGTGACCGAATTTTCTACTGTAAGTGGACTTACCTTTACAACGCTGACTTGAACAATTGCATTACGTGAAATCGTTCCAAAAATAATCACCGATGCAATTGCTAAAAATGTAAAGGTGCATAACATTACATATCTTTTCATTCTCATTCCCCCATTCTTGATTATTCTGTGATAACTGAGGGAAAATATTAGTGAGATTTTGCACAGATGAGTGAATAATTTCTGAGCAAAATTCAAAAAATAGGATTGAGGTGAAAATATATGAGTATCATACAATGTGATGAAGACTGTATTTATCAGCGTGAAGGCTATTGCAGCTTAGAAATGCCATCGGCGATTACCAATTACACAGGTGATGGATGTGTACACTGCATTAAAGTAACACCACGGACACCGGATCTTAATCAATCGAAGCCTCAAACGCCTCTCTCACGTTTCTAACACCGATTAACTTTATATCACTGTATTTTGCATTCACTTGTTTTAAACTGTGAAACGGTAAAATACATTTCTTAAATCCGAGACGTTCAGCTTCACTAATTCTTGCTTCAATATGTGTTACCGCGCGGATTTCACCCGCCAGACCAATTTCTCCGAATACAATCGCATCGTCGCTGATAGCGACATCTTTCAAGCTGGAAACAAGCGACATTGCAACTGCCAAATCAGTAGCTGGTTCATCAAGCCTCAGCCCCCCAACAACATTAATATAGGCGTCTAAGTTAGAAAAATAATACCCGGCGCGCTTTTCCAGTACCGCAAGCAGCAGTGACATTCTGTTATAGTCAAAGCCGGTCGCCATTCTTCTTGGATTACCAAAACCTGTGGTTGTAGCGAGTCCCTGTATTTCTGCTAAAATTGGGCGTGAACCTTCTATAACACAGGTAACACAAGTTCCGGAAACATTCTTCGGCCGGCCGGCCAACAGGGCGAGAGAAGGGTTGTCCACCTGATGAAGCCCATTGTCGCCCATATCAAATACACCGATTTCGTTGGTTGAGCCATATCTATTTTTAACCGCGCGTAAAATTCTATATGACATTTGGCGGTCACCTTCAAAATAAAGTACCGCATCAACAATGTGCTCCAGTACTTTAGGACCGGCGATTGCACCGTCCTTGTTCACATGACCGACAAGGATGGTCGGTATTTCGAGTGATTTGGCAGCCCGCATAACAGCATTCGTGCATTCACGAACCTGTGTTACGCTGCCGGGCGATGAGTTGAGTTCTGTATAGTTCATGGTCTGGATGGAGTCAATCATTACCAAATCGGGTTGACTGGCCCTCATTTGCTCTATAACGCACTGGATGTCTGTTTCAGTTAATATATACAGGTTATCGCTCTGAACGCCCAAGCGCGCTGCACGCAGCTTTATTTGCCTGCTGGATTCCTCTCCGGATACATATAGTATCTTTAAAGTTCTGCCAAGGTATTCGCATATCTGTAAAAGAATCGTAGATTTTCCAATGCCCGGTTCGCCGCTTATTAAAATAAGAGAACCCTTTACAATGCCGCCGCCCAGAACTCTGTCCAATTCACTTAGCCCCGTATGGTAGCGGGATTCTTCACTGGTACTGATCTCACTAATTAAAACCGGACGTGCAGTGCTGTGTGCAGCATATGCCCCCGCGTTTTTTTGTGAGGAAATCTCTTTTATTTCTTCATTCATACAGTTCCACTGCCCACAATTTGGACATTTTCCAACCCATTTTGCGGACTCAAAGCCACACTCTGAACAAATATATACACTTTTGGATTTTGAAGCCATTTTAAAATCCCCATTTTCTATATTCTATGATTGAATCGAGCCGTACAATCAGCTCATAAAGGTATTATTAAATTATAGCCCAACGTAGGATCGAATACAAGATATTATGTATTTGAATGAAAGTAATCTAAAAATCCACTGTAAATTGCAAATGCGATTTGCTGTTGATAGGTCTTGTCGTTCAGCTTTGCAGATTCGGATTCATTTGAGAGAAATCCGCACTCGACCAAAACAGCAGGAACCTTCGTATTCCATAAAAGATAAATAGAACTGGTGGCCGGTTTTGTTTCTCGTGTATTTTCAGGCTGCAGGAGTTCCACGACACGGCTTTTGATATTTTCAGCCAATTCTTTACTACTAAGATTTTTCGTCGAATAAAACATCTGTGCACCATTGTAACGGCCATCTGTAAAATGATTTTGATGAATACTGATAAAGATGCAATCGCCCTGTGCTTCAATTATTTTTAGCCGGTTATGGATGTCACTGATCTTGCGTTCTCTCACGGTATCGAGATGATCAGCGCTGATGGATGTGTCGGCTGTCCGTGTCATTACTACATTGAAACCTGAAATTTTCAGCAGGCTTTCAAGCTTTAGGGCAATCGTCAGGTTAATATCTTTTTCAGGAGTCGGTGATTTTCCTGTGGCTCCCCCATCTTCCCCACCGTGGCCGGGGTCAATTACAATCGTTGGATTTCGTTCTCCGGCGAGTGCGGAAGCCATCTTATCAATTTTATTATATGAGATATAGGAAAGCAATAAAAATGCAAGGCAACACAAAATCAGGACTGTTATCGGTATAAAATAAGCTTTTGTTACTTTCAACGCAATCACCCCATGCAATCTATATGCATGGGGTGATTTTGGATATGTATGTGTGTTGTACTTGCAAGCGTCATTCAGAAAAAAACCTACTTAAAATCTTCATTAAGAGAAGGTTTGTGCACAGATAAACAAAATTGTACCCAGCGCAACCAATGCAACAAAAATAAGAAGTACACATAATCTTTGGCTGTTTTCATTTTTCTTTTTCATGATAGCCCTCCGAAAATCATTCCTACCTATATAACGAATGAGAGGGGGCTTTTGTTACAAAAAATAAAAAAATTTTAAAATAAAATAGAAAAGGCTTTTATCATTCATTAAATTAAAAAAGTTCCCAAAGCAATTCAGCTTTGAGAACCCTTCTGTTTTTGGAGGCGTCACCCAGATTTGAACTGGGGAATCAGGGTTTTGCAGACCCTTGCCT
>DAMDEB010000038.1:12548-18765 GCA_032090075.1 Caproiciproducens sp. | reverse complement strand
TTTGCAGAAAAAGCAAAAGCGAAGTATCCGGATATGAAGGGCGGGGCCGACCCGATTTTCAAACCATTGACAAGATATTTTTCCAATGAACAGTATACATGGGTTGGCTCTGGGGACCTCGTTACATTTGGCGAAGAATCGCATAAGGCTTACAGTTATTATGAAACAGAAGCATTCCAAAAGTTATCGAAGTTTAATCGCGAATTGAGTAAGGAACACATCTATAACGACGATGTTACTACGAAATATAATGAACGCGATACAAGGATGCAAACAGGTCTGTACTTATGGGTTGAGGGTTCTCTGGGAAAAGAAAATGAGATTATTGATGCAGTTAAGAAAAATGCACCGGAAGCTAAATTAAAGACGTATTTGCTTGCATCAGAAAAACCCAAATATATTGATGCAGCCGGCGGAGAAGTAATTTGTATTCCGAACTCTGCAAAAAATCCTGAAGGTGCGATGAAATTCTTAAACTGGCTGTATTCATCTCAAGATAATTATAACCTGGCATTATATGGAGTTAAGGGTGTTGACTACGAAGTAAAAGATAACAGAATTAACCGCTTAACCGGTGATGACCTTTTCTATGAGTGGATGTTCCGGAATAAGAGCTATAAAATGTTTGCGCCGTCGATTGACCAAAAATTTATTGATGAATATGCTCATTGGGATGATAACGCAAAGGTTTCTAAAGCGTTTGGTTTTGCATTCGATAATAAAAATGTAAAAGAAATTGAAACAAAATTATCGGAAGCATCAAAAGACTTTGTTCCTATTGAGTCTGGGTTTGTAGATTACGAAACAGAGTATCCGAAGGCAGTGAAAAAATTAAAAGATGCAGGTATTGACAAGTACGTTGCAGAAATTCAAAGACAATTAGACGAATATATGGCAAAAAATAAATAAGGCGCGAATGCTTTTCCTTCTTTTCTCTGATACTGTTGAAGATTGACAGCTCTTTTCCCGACAATACATAGAGCTGTCAATCTTAATTTATGCATAATGCGGACGAAATAATAAATTATTTTGATAAGGAAGGTTTATATGGGAAAGTATAAAGAACGACTCGCTTTGTTAATGGTTCTGGCTGTTTGCGTGTGTGGTATTTTAAGCGGCTGTACAAACGGCACCGTTTCTAACGTTAGTGTTTCAAGTGGTGCGGCTTCAAAAAGTACTGTTCCTGTGGAGAAAAAGAAGGCATGGGGCGATGTTAGCAGCTTTGTTTGCTACTATGGGAAATTTAATCCTGATATGTTAAAGTTTGATGTGGCAATATTGGAGTCAACAAATCTGACAGCAGCTGAAATCAAAAAGGTGAACGATGCCGGTACATATACCATAGGTTATTTAACCATAGGGGAAGACGATCAGTTGGAAAAAGGCGACGGAAAAGGCCCGGGCGGATATGCTTCCTATTATTTTAATAAAGATGGTATGCCTGCAAAAAATGGTGACTGGAACTCTTATTTTGTAAATGCGGGTAATGTAAATTGGCAGAATAAGGTGATTCAAAAAGCAAAGCAGATCCTTGATAAAGGCTGTCAGGGATTATTCCTGGATACGATAGATACGGCAGGCGGTGAATATGCGGATACGGCAGATGGAATGATAGCGCTTATTAAAAAGCTGCACGAAACATACCCAAATGCTAAGCTGGTTGCAAACAGGGGACTTTCTTTAATCAGCAGTTATATTCCATATGTTTCCGGGATCATGTATGAAGATTTTAGCTCAAGCTATGATTTTGATAAAAAACAGTACATAAACCTTGGAAATGATGATTTGGAAAATACCGGAACAGTCGCGGTAAATTGCATCAACGCAGCCAGAAAAGTTAATGATGTTCCAGTGTTTGCATTGGATTACGCTCTTCCGAGTTCCAAAGAAAATATCCAAAAGTATTATGACAGAAGCTGGGAATATAACTTTATACCATATGTATCAACAATTAATTTAGACGAGGTATATGTCCATAACATTCAGCCGAAATCACAAAAAGGCGTAAAGGCAGATATTGGAGAGGGAAGTTTAGCAGTGATAGACCCATCTCTACCTGCGCCTAACAAAGATAAGAGCAATTTAGCTCTTGCCAGTAATGGAGGTAGTGTTATTGTTGACAGTATATTTGAGACATATGGATTTAAGACTCTAAACGATGGTTACCGAAATGAGCCAAAGCTTCATTGGTCCAAAGCTGCGTGGGCAAGTTCGGAGACGAGTAAGGAGCATTGGATACAAATTAAATTATCACAGAAGAAAATAATTAGTGACATCAAAATAATATGGGCGCTCGATAATCATGAAATCCATTCTTCACAGGATATTATTATTCAAAATTTTGTGGGTGATGTGTGGAAAGATATTAAGAAAGTCACAAATATACCGTCGGGAACTGAAATTTCAGATATAAAAATTGATCCACAAGAAACACAGAATATCAGAATATTACAACCAAAAGGAAGAGGGTCAAAAAGTAGGGCTAACTTAATGTGGGTTGCAGAAGTAGAGGTTTATTAACAGATTTAATTTTCTGAAATTACTTAAAGCACAGGGCTGCAATGAAAGCCTTGTGCTTTATCTATAAAAGGAGTTTTATGTATTCGCAATTACAGAATAAATTGAGTTCTATTTATTTTAACAGTTCTGATTTGTCGGAGCAGCAATATAAAGACAGTCAGCGTAAACTGATTTTATCAGGCGCCAGCACAAGTATTTTATATGCATTGACAACAGGCTCTTTCTTAGCCGGTTTCTTAAGCTACCTTGGTGCTTCTAATGAATTTTGTGCCATAATGGGCTCTGTTCCTCAATTAGGCTGTATTTTGCAAATGTTCTCCCCTTATGTTTTTGAGAAATTGCATAATCGAAAGCTGCTGATTTGTATATGCTGCTTTATATTCCGGTTTTCTTTAGGAACCGTAATATTTATTCCTTTTATCATAAAAGGGACCACAGCGCAGTTAATGGTCATCGCAGTAATTGAAATAATGGGATTCTTAGTCGCAGGTTTTGTAACCCCAGGTTATAATAACTGGAATTTAAGCATTGCCCCAGTGAAAAACCGAGGCCGGTATTTAGCATTGAAAGATATTATTTCTATGCTCAGTGTTGCATTGGTTACACTTGGAATCGGGAGATTACTTGATTATCATAAGACAAATGGAAATATATTACGTGGATTTACCGTCATGTTTATTCTTGCGCTGGTACTATCCGTTTTAGACTTCTTTTTAACCTCGAGCATACGCGAACCCAAAGTGGATTACAGTGATCAGAAATTTACACTGAGACAGGTTATACTTGTTCCATTACAAGATAAATCCTTTCGCCCAATTATTCTATTTCTGAGCATGTGGAGTTTCGCTGTGCAATTTTCTGTCAATTTTATCCCGGTCTATATGGTAGACGGCCTTGGCCTGAGCTATTCGTTTATCTCAATCGTCGCGATGATAGGAAATGTAATAGGGATTGCTGCGACGCTTTTCTGGGGACATTTGGCAGACAAAACCACCTGGTCCTTTTTACTGAGAATGAGCGGAAGTATGATCGCAGTCTGTTATTTGGGATGGTTTTTTGTAAATTTAAGTAATGCGGTTGTGTTAGTCCCCATCCTCCAAGTTCTGCTGGGATGCTGTAATGGAGCGTTTACAATGGCGTCGATTAATTTACAGTTCACAGTATCACCGAAGGTGGGAAGGACAGCTTATTTAGGGGTAACATCAGCTGTTTCCTGTGTGATTAGCTTTGGTGGTACATTATTGGGATCTTTTTTCTCAAAGTTGTTACACAATACAAAATTAAATATTGGGGGCTTCGCAATAGGAAATATACAAATTCTATTTTTAATCACGTTTGTCACATTGGTTATGTCTCTTACTGCCAAGAAAAAATATAATTTTTAAAAACCATGAAAAGCACATATTGTGAATCAACAGATTCAGTATCTTGATTGATTTCGGTACTCAGAGGGAGACTTTTGATAAGCCTTATGAAAAACTTTTGAAAAATAATTTTGGTCTTCAAATCCACAATCTATCGCAATGTCCTTTATACTTTTACTTGAATTTTTTAGCATTTCCGCGGCTTTTTCCATTCTTATATCTAAGATATAATGACTAATCGTAGTAAGATAGTTATTTTTGAAAGTATTGATTAAGGTTGAGCGGCTGCAAAAGAATTGTTTGCAAAGATCTTCAATGGTTATTTTTTTATTGTAATTCTTGGTAACGCATTCTTTGACTTCAGATGCTAAGTCCTTCTTGGATAAACTAAGACGGTTACTTAATGTAATGTATTTTGCGCAGATATCCATAATGGCAATACAGGACAAAATCATTTGTTTTGAGCTAACCGAAATAGAGATGATTGCTTGTGACAAGGCCTCTAAATTCTTCACATATGGCAGTGCGGACTGATAGACCAAATCTCGACTTCCCGTTAAGGTATCAATCATTTGCCCCATCATTAAATAACCCGTTAATGTTCCGAAGCTAAAAAGTGGAGCGACGGCTTCATATAATCCAAATTTACATTGGTAAACATAAACTTTTAAATCCTTTTCAACGATATTAAAAACAGAAATATCATTATTAATACAAATTTGTCGTGCCTTTTCATTTTGCTGAACAAGACTGCAAAAACAGCCTAATTCATGAGGATAAGCAGCGATCTCATTGAATTTTGTATCATGAATACTAATACGGAAACCGGAAATATTATGCAGCTCCTTTAGTACTGTCAATAGCTCAATATGGTCATCCATGTTATCACCGCTCACTTTAATTAGTAAAATACGTTATATTTAAACGATACTACTAATTATTATACTATATTATATAGCATAAGGAAATCAAAAATATATAATTAAATTGATAGAGGGCAAAGCTATCATGCAAAAAGTCAAACTGTTATTAAATGGAATCGTATTAGATGGAGGAGATATTATGAAAGAACCAACATTAGTTATTATGGCTGCCGGAATGGGAAGCAGATACGGCGGACTGAAGCAAATTGACCCTGTTGACAGCCAGGGAAACCTGATTATTGACTTTTCTATTTATGATGCTGTGAAAGCTGGGTTTAAAAAAATTGTATTTATTGTTACACACGAAATTGAACAGGAATTTAAAGAAATAATCGGGAACAGGATTTCAATGTATGCACAGGTAAAATATGTGGATCAGAGTCTGAATACGCTGTCGGCCGGCTATTCGGTGCCACAGGGCAGGGTGAAGCCATGGGGCACCGCACATGCAATATTAAGCTGTGCCGAAGAAATTGATGGGCCTTTCGCGGTAATTAACGCGGACGATTATTATGGCGTTCATGCATTTAAATCAATATATGATGCTTTATGCGAGCAGCGGGACAATTCAAAATACCGTTATTCTATGGTGGGGTATGTACTTGAAAATACCCTCACGGAGAATGGTCATGTAGCTCGTGGTGTTTGCTCAACAGACGAACAGGGTAATTTAGCCAGCATCTGTGAAAGAATCCGCATTGAAAGAAAAGACGGCGGTGCAGCTTATACCGAGGATGGAGACACTTGGATTCCGATTTCTCCCAAAAGTATAGTTTCAATGAACTTGTGGGGGTTTACTTCCAGCATATTAGAAGAGTTAAAAACGCGTTTTCCATTATTTTTAGACAAAGCAATTGCTGAAAACCCGCTCAAGGCAGAGTACTTTTTACCAACCGTGGTCGGCGAACTGCTGGCTGAAAATAAAGCTTCGGTAAAGGTGATGTGCTCACAGGACCGATGGTATGGCGTTACCTACCGACAGGATCATGAAACTGTTGTGGAAGCGATGAAGCGTTTTAAAGAGGAGGGGTTATACCCTGAAAAACTTTGGGGGACAAAGTGATGACAAGAGAAGAGGCTTGCTCTAAAATTGACGAGGCAATTACAAATTTTGGCATTAAGGGCCAGCTAATAGAAAAAAAGCCATATGGTAACGGCCATATCAATGATACGTTTCTGTTAGAATACCGCAGTGATAATAATCAAATTAAAAAGTACATTCTGCAGAGGATGAACCATGAGATATTTAAGAACACGCAGGAACTTATGGAAAACATAATTGGAGTAACATCTTATCTGCGCGGTCAGATTCTGAAATCCGGCGGAAATCCAGACCGTGAAACGCTGAATTTTATGCCTACTCTCAGCGGCGAAAGTTATTATGTAGACAGCACAAAAAACGCTTGGCGT
>DAMDEB010000038.1:4803-12538 GCA_032090075.1 Caproiciproducens sp. | reverse complement strand
GTGCTGGTCAACATGCAGGCCGGCGGAGAACTTCCCTTACGCGTTACCCACAACGACACGAAGTTGAACAATGTCTTGCTGGATAGGAAAACCGGAAAAGCAATCTGTGTCATTGATTTGGACACCGTAATGCCAGGCCTTGCAATCAATGATTTTGGAGATTCCATCCGCTTTGGAGCCAGTACCGGCCTTGAAGATGAACAGGATTTATCAAAGGTTTCTCTCGACTTAAATCTTTTTGATATTTATACAAAAGGTTTTCTGGATTCTTGCGGCAAAAGCCTCAGCAAAAAGGAGATTGAGATGCTGCCGACGGGTGCAAAAATGATGACTTTTGAGTGTGGAATCCGATTCTTAACCGATTATTTGCAGGATGACGTGTATTTTAGAATCAGTAGGGACAAACAAAATCTTGACCGTTGCCGCACTCAGTTTAAACTGGTAGCTGAGATGGAACAAAAAATGGATCAGATGAATCAAATTGTTAAGAAGTATGCTAAAAGACAGGAGGAATGAGAATGAGAATTTTAGTGACAGGCGGAGCCGGATACATCGGGAGCCACACTTGTGTAGAACTTTTAAATGCGGGACACGAGGTCATTGTTGTAGATGATTTGTCCAATTCAAGCATCGAATCTTTAAAACGAGTTAAAGAGATAACAGGAAAAGATTTGTTGTTTTATGAGTATAGTTTATTGGACTATGACAAAATTGATGAGGTTTTTCAAAACAATACGATTGATGCGGTGATTCATTTTGCTGGATTAAAGGCAGTCGGAGAATCAGTTGAAATGCCTCTTAAGTATTATCATACTAATTTATTATCAACAATTAATCTGTTGGAAATCATGCGGAATCATGAAGTATTTAATTTGGTTTTCTCTTCATCAGCTACAGTATATGGGACACCGAAAACAGTCCCTATTACAGAAGATTTCCCGCTATCTGCTACGAATCCATATGGAACAACCAAATTAATGATCGAACAAATTTTAAACGATCTTTATTATTCTGACAAGCGGTTTTCTATTGTAATTTTAAGATATTTTAATCCGATTGGTGCACATAAAAGCGGAAAAATAGGAGAAAATCCAAAGGGAATTCCAAATAATTTATTACCATATATTTCTCAAGTGGCAGTTGGAAAATTAAAGCTGGTCAAGGTGTTTGGAAATAATTATAAAACAGTAGATGGAACAGGGGTAAGAGATTATATCCATGTGGTGGATTTAAGTCGGGGACATTTGAAAGCAATCGAGAAAAAAGCGAATTGTAGTGGAGTACATATATTCAATTTAGGAACGGGTATCGGATATTCTGTTTTAGAGATGATAAATGCATTTGAAAAGGCTTGTGGGAAACACATACCATATGAAATTGTTGAACCAAGATCTGGCGATATTGCGGAATGCTATTCTAATCCTCAGAAGGCAAAAAGTGAGCTCGGTTGGAGCGCGGTGTATAACGTTAATCAAATGTGTGAGGACGCATGGCGCTGGCAGAGTATGAATTCGAATGGATATAGCGAGTAACGAAAATCAACCCACCTACGCTGCCAATCAAGGGGAGAGCACCCTCGAGTGCCCACAACGACAGAAACAGGCTGACATACTGTCAGCCTGTTTCTGTTATAGCCATATCAGTTATTGTTTATCGAGGTGGCTTTGATAAACGCTACATTTGCATATCGCTCCTGAAAACATTCCGGAAAGTCGAAATCGGAAAAAATATAGTTCAAACAGTGGATATCCGTTAATCCAAACGGTGCGTTTTTGTCAAAACGATCATGATGACATAGAAATATTTTTATTTTAGCATGGCTTAGCATGATTTTTCTGATTGCGGTTTCATCTTCATCAAGATCGGAAATAATGCCGTCCGCCGATAGCGCTGAGGATGAAAAAAGCATAAAATCGACATAGATATTTTTTAGCATTTCCAAAGCATAGTTTCCTGTCGTTATCACTTCATTCCGTTTCGAAATGCATCCGCCAATACAGTATGTTTTTATTTTTTTTTCGGCCAACAAATGGGCCAAAAGCATATTATTGGTGAATACAGTCAGATTCATATCCGAAGACAGGTACTGATGGATGTCCATGGCCATGGTGGAACTGTCGATATACAGGGTACTGTGTGATTTTATAACCTCGGACACCTCTCGGATAATAGATGACTTCTCCTTCTTGTATTCATGCATCCGTGAAAGAAACGGAGCCATTCCAGGGATGCATGGAAGGACCGATGCACCTCCATGATCACGCTGAATCAGCCCTTGCGACTCTAAATGAGTCAAATCTCTTCGAATACTTGACGGGCTGATATGTATAACGTGCGAAAGATTTTCTACCGTATCATACGTTTTCTCTCGCAGTATCTGAAGTATTTCCGATTCCCGCTGTATGTTTCCCATCATATCCTCCAAACTCATATATTTGCTCATTTCTGCTCATTTCTCAATTTTATCGCCATATCTTGTGCAGTTTACGGATTAAGTATATTATATAATCAAAAGTAAGAAAAGGAAAGTGAAAATAATTGTGCAATATTTTAACGTTCCTCGCTTTAGTATGCAGATAATCCGACGAAATTTATTAAAAACACAGCGAACATGATATAAACAGAATGGGATAGAAACAAATAGCCCCTTACATAAGGAAACTGATCGAGAGAAGGAAAATGGTGTGCGGGTAGATTTTCAGCAATTTAGCGGCTTGTGCAGTTGCGGAAAAAAACACGAATTTACTGTAAAAAAGATAATTATCGAGGCGCAGGCAACAAGATACCTAAAAGACCTTATTCATGATTATAAATGGCCGGTCATTCTCTGCGATACAAATACAAAAAAAGCTGCCGAAGAAATCATGAAAGAGTATTTTTCACTTTATGAAGTGTTAGAACTCCCGGAAAAGAATCTGCATGCCAATGATCAATGTGTTGCAATTGTGCAGGAAAAGCTGACACAAGAAGCTGATGTACTGATCGCCGTTGGCAGCGGAACAATTCACGACTTAGCAAGGTATGTTTCGTATGAACGGAATATCCCCTTTGTTTCCGTTCCTACTGCGGCAAGCGTGGATGGATTTGTTTCAGTTGTTGCGGCTATGACTTGGCATGGATTAAAAAAGACAATGCCGGCGGCTGCTCCGATCTATGTACTTGCAGACAGTGATATTTTTACAAAAGCACCCTATCGTTTAACCGCATCCGGAATTTCAGACTTGATGGGGAAGTACACGGCTCTGCTGGATTGGAAAGTATCCCATATTGTTACCAATGAATATTTCTGCACCAAAATTTACGATTTGGAGCTCGAGGCACTTCACGAAGTTGAATCGGAATTAGACGGGATCAAGCTGCAGAATCGAGAAAGCACGGAAAAATTGATGTATGCGCTAATTTTATCCGGTTTAGCAATGCAGATGATTGGGAACTCTCGACCGGCTTCGGGTGCGGAGCACCATGTGTCCCATCTCTGGGAAATGGAAATCTTAAATGGCCGTCTGAATGCGCTCCATGGGGAAAAAGTCTCCATCGGTCTGATTATGTGCTTGGAGCGTTATCAGCAGATCCGGAATGCAATAAAAATTGGCCAATGCAAAGTGACCGCACCGCGCGCCTTTGAAACTGAGCTGATGCAAAAAACTTTCGGTAAAAAGGGACTATATCAAAACATATTAGAAGAGAACGGGCAGAACATATTGGACAGTATTTGCCCGGATGAACTGCAACAGAAACTTCCATTGATATACGAGGAACTGCTGAAACTGCCGGATGCAGAAAAAATGAGAGAAACTTTAAATAAGGCAGGCTGTGTAACCACCATGGCGGAAATCGGGTTGCCAGACAGCCTCAAGGACCTTACCTTGCAATTGTGTCCGTATGTACGCCGAAGATTGACTCTGCTGCGTTTATCAAAAATGTTTGAATATCCTGATGAAATCCTAAGGATAAATTCCGACATTCCAACGACCTGTTAATCTAAACTTTGATTTATGCGAGTAAATCCGCAGGATAACATTATAAATAACGTGGTGATATTTGAAGAGATCACTATGATAAACATAGTGGGCTATCAAGCTGTCAGCCAGCGTCGTATCCATGCAGCAAAAAAATGTTGGATAATACATTATACGCAAATACGGTGAAGGGATTTATCGAGCAGAGAAATACCATTAGGTTTATTGATAAGAGTCTTTGTATGTAATAGGTTTTGAAAGGGGAGAAATAAAATTTTTGGTACTGCAAAGGCTTTACTATTTAACATAATGTAATCAGTGGAGGGTGTGAAGTTTTAGTTATGAAATAGCTGTTGATTTGGGAAAGCTCAAACGACAAAAAATGGAGGAGTAAGTTTTGCGTGTAAGTCAATGCCGGTATTTAATAATTGCTGTTTTTTAGTCAAATCATTGAAAAAAATTTGCTCGAGAATATTTGAGAATAATAAGGTATTGGGTTTACTTAGCGGCGGCAACCATTCTCGCGTTTTCTATTGTTTCAAATCAAGGAATATTGGAGGAGAAAAAATGAAGGTCAAAAACAAAAGCAAAATTGTTATGGCAGTTTCACTTATTTTTGTATTTTTATTCATGTTCATTGCGTCTTACTTTAATTCGGGGAGTGGTACAGTTTCAGTTAAAAATATCTATTATCCTGACAGCAACGGGAATATATTGAGAGCACAGCTGTTTATTCCTAATGGCGTTTCTGCAGGAAAGCGAGCTCCGGCAATTCTTAATATGCACGGCGGTGGAGATAACCTTGAGTGCGTAGGAAACTTCAGCTCGGAATTAGCACGGAGGGGCTATGTTGTACTCAGTGTTGATGAGTATGGCAGCGGGTTTTCAGATTATGTAACAGGCAATGTCGCAACAGGTGCAGGCGGTTCCAAAGAAAAGAAATCGCAGACGACTACAATGGATGGTGGCGCGGCAATCAGCTTAAAGCAATTGCTTTCTTATGATTTCGTCGATCAGGACAATATCGGCCTGATTGGTCATTCTATGGGCGGATCCTATATTGCCAATGCTGCGCTTCAATATTCCGCTCACGTTAAAGCAATTATGCCTTGGGGCTCTGGTTCTTTCTTGGATTTGATGAAGAAGACCAATTCTGAAGATTATAAATTCAGTGTCGGATATTTGGATGGAAAAAATGATGAAATGATTCTGTTTTCCACTCATCTAAATAACACCAACGAATTATTGCAGCAGGATTATATTAAAAAGTTCTTTAATACGGATAAAAATATTGTTGCCGGTCAGGTGTACGGGTCTTTCGATCAAAAAAATGCCCGCGTTATTTATACGCCTACGACAAGCCATATCGGGAATCTGGTTTGTTCGGAGTCGGTCGGCTATCTCCTTAGCTTTTTCGAATCAGCAATGCCTACCGGTACGAGTTTAGGGTCAACGAACCAACTTTGGCAGGTTAAAGAGGCTTTCAGTGTTTTAGCAATCCTTGCACTGCTGTGTTTCGCAGTAAGTCTTGGCCTTGTGCTTTTTTCCAGAAAGTCATTTGGTTCATTGGTATATGAAGGAGAGCAGCCATCCGTTAAGATGAACAAGCCTTTAAAATGGGTTGGTATCCTCCTTATAATGGCGATTCCAATGCTAACGTTATATAGTATAGGGCTGCCTTTGACAACAATAAAGGCCAGCAAGTTTTTCCCAATGGATTGGAGCAATTATTTTGCATGGCTTACAGTTATCAATGCAGCTATAATCTTGGTATTGTTTCTTGTATGGCACTTTGCTTATGGTAAAAAACATGGTGGTACGTTGCAGAGCTACGGTCTTTTAAATGACAGCATAAGCTGGATGCAAATTATAAAAGCGATAGGATTTGCAGTTACGATTGTCTTTGCTATATATGTGATTGTTAATTCGTGCTATGCTCTGTTCAATATAGACTTCCGCTTCTGGATATTCGCAATTAAGCCGATTACAGCAGCCAGGCTGCCGTACATTTGGGGATATCTGCTAATGTTCCTTATTGCTTTTGCTGTTCTTAATATGGTGAGTGTCAATTTTGCGGGACTCTCTGCGGACAGCAATAGTAAGTTGGGTGTGTTGAAGCAATACGTTATTGGTTGGCTTATTGGCGCAGGCGGTTTTACGATTATCGTACTGATCTATTACATGGGGCTGAAAATCAACCATTATCCGCCATTCTTTTATGGCTTTGGACCGTTCCCAAATGGTCATCCAAACTCTTTGGTATACAGCATGAAGCTAATAACAGTTGTCCCTCAGTTCACGTTTGTTTCCATATTAAATACTGCATTTTATAGAAAGACAAAGAATATTTATGTTGGTTCCTTTGTGGCTGCTCTTTTGCTGGCAATGATTGCTGTTACAGGAAACGCCTTCACCTTTTAATACTTTGAATATTTAGGTATTATTTAGGCTGTCAATTCGTGTTCTTACTCTTTTTTAGGCAGCTTGGTTCTTGCACTTTTATCTGCCTAACAAGACAAAAACAGCAGTTTGGCCCAAGTGGGTCAGGCTGCTGTTTTTTGTTGAGAATAACTGATGAAAACCTGACGGCGCGGGTTGGCAGTAAGTAATACTCAAAAACCTTTTACAGACAGAGAAACAAAGGGACTCGCGAAACACGTGTGAAAATTGCACCACTTTCAAGTCCTATTACGTGCACCATCGAAAGACCGGCGATTTTGAATCGCCGGTCTTTCGTTTTGTCTCCATTTGGCTGAACAAACTGATTGTGTATAGCAGCCTATTGACAAAATTTATAAATGAGTCTACAATTAAGTAAACTCAGAGTTTACTTAATTACACCATGATGAATGTGAGGAAATATGATGGGTCACGAAGAACGCCGGCGGCAGGAAAAGGAAATTAAGCGAAAAGATATCATTGATGCCGCCGAACAGGTATTCTTTTCGAAGGGGTATGAAAATGCCTCGATGGATGAAGTAGCAAAAGAGGCGGAGTTCAGCAAACGAACTGTCTATGTCTATTTCAGCAGCAAAGAACAGATTTATTTCGAAATTATGATTAGAGGATACAAGCTGCTTATTGAAATGATTGGGAAAAGCTTTACGGAGAGCCGTCCTCAAAACGCTCTCGAAGAGCTGCACTGCATTTTTTTCACCTTTTTCGGCTTCAGCAAAGATTTTCCGGAGTATTTTAAAGCCATTATGGAATACGAGACAAAAGATTCTGACGACCAGACCGGTGTTACAGATGAATCAAAAGCTGAATGCTATCGGTTGGGAGAACAGATATTCGGATACCTTTCTCATGCGCTTCAAAAAGGTGTGGCAGAGGGAAGCCTGCACAGAGGTCTCGAAAGTGAGCAGTCTGCTTTGATTCTGTGGGCCTGTACAATCGGTGTTTTCAACACAGGGGAGAAAAAAAGCGCTTACCTGAAAAACTACCACCTAACAGATCCAAAGGATTTTGTGACGGCATCCTTTGAGATGATCATGCGTATGATCAGCAGAAACGGAGTGAATCAGAATGAAAAGGAAATCGAAGATTAAAGTTGCGGCATTTGCATTAGGCGGTATTGCCAGTCTGTGCATCGTTTTATTAGCCGCACTTTTTATGATCAGCGGAGGTTTTATGAAACAAACGTATATGGAACCATGGTCAAAGGATTACGCCGCGACATATTCCGACCCGAGGGTCAGGCTTGCATCCAGCGGCCTGCTCGCGGCAAGCAACCATAACATGCAGCCGTGGAAAATCAAGCTTGACAAGTCTGATTC
>DAMDEB010000038.1:0-4793 GCA_032090075.1 Caproiciproducens sp. | reverse complement strand
GACCCGTACGCGCGCCAAATGATGATCTCACAGGGCACCTTTTTGGAATATGTTGCCGTGGCAGGGGAAAAAGAAGGCTGGCACACCGAAATCAGCCTTCTTCCCAATGGTACGTATGATGAATCACATCTTGCAGAAAGTATGGATACAAAACCGGTAGCAAAAATCACGATAGCAAAAACACAGCCCCAAAGCAGTTTACTCTATAACGCCACTTTTCTGCCGGACACCAACCGAGAAGCCTATAAAGCGGATAAGCTTTCTTCGTCACAGGCAGCTGCTCTTGAATCGCTTTCAACCGAAAGCGGCGCATCGATAAAGCTTTTTCAGGACGAGGAAAACATGAATAAAATCAGCGAATATTCCCTCAAAAGTGCAACCATTGAAGCGGAGGTGACTCGCGTCATGGATGAATCCAATGTTATCTTCAGGGCGAATGAATACCAAAAAAACAAATACCGCTACGGCTATTCGGTGGAGGGACAAGGTACTTCCGGTTTTATGAAGAATATCCTGCAGGGAATAGTCACGCTTTTTCCTTCGATGAACACCGGAAAAGCCGCATCCCAGAATTTTATCAACTATACCCGGACTTCTGTTAATAACACACCCGCTTATGCGATGATCGTATCGACTGACAATAGCCGCGCCGAACAGGTTAAAAGCGGAATGCTATACAGCAAGCTTGTGCTGACTGGTCATACGTTTGGTCTTGTCATGCAGCCGCTCAGTCAAATTTTGGAGGAATATCCAGAGATGCAAGTTCCTTATACCGAATTCAAGCAGGCATACGCGCCAAATGGCGGAACGGTACAGATGCTTTTCCGTGTAGGTAAACCTACGAAAAGCACGCCGTTGAGCATGAGACGCGATGTGAAAAGCCTGATAACAGAGAATTGATAACTGCAAATACAAGCAGCAATTTCAATGTGGCCATGTTGAGGCCAGTATTATGGCCAAAGTGGCATGATAGGTCATTTGTAAAGAACGGGCAGGCAAGGCTTCGGGCCGACGAACAAAAATTTCATATCAGGTCGAACAGGGGCGGACTTGAAATTAATTTTTTGATGTAACACAAGGGCACCCTATTTTCATAAAATGCCCCAAGCTATTCTGAATTTTAAAAAACTGTCGCATCGTTTGATACGGCGGTTTTTTAATTTTAGGACAGATGAGAAACTAACTTTTTGAATTTCATAGATATTTATATTGACAGGCAATGCAAATGTTACTATAATGTTTTATACACAACAGTTTTATATAACACTGTAAGCTATAAAACATATAGTTGAAAGGAAGTGCAGTATGGATGAAATCTGGATCGGGAGGGAATTTCACTCGCTCAACAACCTGATTCACCGCTATTTTGAGTTTTCCTCTCACAAAAGAGAAGTTGAGACCATCACTGGCAACAACGGATGGATTATTGGTTACCTTTCTGCAAATGCAGATAAAGATATTTATCAGCGGGATATTGAGAAGCACTTCACCATTGCACGATCAACAGCGTCAAAGGTTCTCAGGCTGATGGAAGACAAGGGCCTGATTCAACGGCAGGCTGTTGCCCACGACGCGCGCCTGAAGAAGATCGTTCTCACGCAGAAAGCATATGAAGTCAAAGGCCTTATGAAAGAAGACGCGGAAATGATGGAGCAGACCCTGACAAAAGGGTTTACAGAGGAAGAATTGGAGACGTTGCACTCGTATATTCAAAGAATGAAAGATAATATAACAAATACGAAGCCTGCCCGTTTATAACACGCAGGCGGATCTTATGGAGCTGTTTTATGATTAAAAAAATTTTGTCCAGCGTGCGGGAATACAAAAGAGACACGATTCTTACCCCGGTGTACGTAATATTTGAATCGTTTCTTGAAATTCTGATTCCCACGCTGATGGCATATCTTATCGATTATGGTATTAGTAAGAAAAACATGACCAATGTTTTATGGATTGGGCTTGCCCTTTTTATCTCTGCGATCATTTCACTGTTGGTCGGCGCTCTCGCAGGGCGCAGCGCGGCCATAGCATCTTCCGGTTTTGCAAAGAATTTGCGCCATGATATGTTCTGTAACGTGCAAAAGTTCTCTTTTTCAAACATCGATAAATTTTCAACCGGAAGTATCATCACAAGGTTGACCACCGATGTTACCAATGTGCAGAACGCTTATCAAATGCTCATTCGACTTGGAATACGAGCTCCGATAATGATCATTTTCGCATTGATATTTTCCTTTCGAATCAATGCCCATTTATCGCTGATCTTTCTTGTAACAATCCCGGTGCTCGGCTTCGGGCTGTGGCTAATCATGTCGCATGTACACCCGATTTTCGTGCGGGTATTTAATACGTATGATCGGCTGAACAATGTTGTACAGGAAAATTTGCTGGGTATACGGGTGGTCAAATCGTACATCCGCGAAGATCATGAGGATCAGAAGTTTGCGGGTATTTCACAAAGGATTTTTCAAGATTTCTCCAAGGCGGAAAAAAGACTCGCATTCAACATGCCGCTGATGCAGTTTTGCCTTTATTCCAGCATGCTGCTGCTTTCGTGGTTCGGCGCAAAAGAAATCGTCGCCAGCGGCAACAATCCGGCTGCCGGGCTTTCGACCGGTGATTTGGCTGGCCTGATCACGTATGCAATGCAGATACTTATGAGTTTGATGATGCTGTCCATGGTATTTATCATGATCATCATTTCCAACGCGTCGACAGAACGCATTGTGGCAATTTTGAATGAGGAAAGCGATCTGAAAAACGGAGAGAATCCGGTACATACAGTAAAAGACGGTTCGATCACCTTTGAAGACGTTACCTTTCTGTATGCCAGAAAATCCGACAAGCCTGTCCTTGACAAGATCAATCTTTCCATCGCGTCAGGCGAAACGGTAGGTATTCTCGGAGGCACAGGTTCTTCGAAATCAAGTTTGGTTCAGTTGATTCCCCGCCTGTATGACACCGTGGACGGAAAAGTAACCGTTGGCGGCGTTGACGTGCGGGATTATGATCTTGAATCCCTGCGTAATCAGGTGGCAATGGTTCTGCAGAAAAACATTATATTTTCTGGTACAATCAAAGAAAACCTCCGCTGGGGCAATGAAAACGCGACGGATGAAGAAATAATTCATGCCTGCAAGTTGGCTCAGGCCGACGGCTTTATCAGGGAATTTTCGGACGGATACGACACCCGTATTGATGAGGGCGGCACGAATGTTTCCGGCGGCCAGAAGCAGCGGCTTTGCATTGCGCGGGCTCTACTGAAAAATCCCAAAATTCTAATCCTTGATGATTCCACCAGCGCAGTAGACACAAAGACCGACGAATTGATTCGTCAGGCGTTAAAAAATGACATCCCGGATACGACAAAAATCATCATCGCTCAGCGCGTTGCCTCAGTAAAAGATGCTGATAAAATCATCGTGCTCAACGATGGTAAAATTAATGCGATCGGTACTCATGACGAACTTCTTGAGACCAGCGAAATCTACAGAGAAGTTTATGATTCGCAGAATAAAGGAGGTGTTCTTCATGAGTAAGATACCACCGAAGGAGAATGCGAAGATACATGGCAGAACTCCGGTACAACGATTCAAACCCGGTACAATTAAAAGGCTGTTTTCTTATATAGCGGAGTATAGAATCCAGTTGGTTTTCGTTGTCTTCTGCATCCTGCTGAGTGCGGGTGCAAGCACGGCTTCCGCTTTGTTCCTTCAGATTTTGATTGACAAGTACATCGTTCCAATGCTGGGACAGGCGAACCCGGTATTTACAGGCCTGTTCCAGGCAATCCTTTTTATGGGCTTTATCTATATCGTGGGAGTGCTTGCAACATTATTCTACAACAGAGTGATGGTTGTTATTGAGCAGGGCACACTGAAAAAAATCCGTGACAAAATGTTTACGCATATGCAGACCCTTCCAATTCGTTATTTTGACAAACATACCCACGGCGATGTGATGAGCCGCTACACGAATGATACCGACACTCTGCGCCAGGCAATTTCTCAGAGCATGCCGCAGATGTTTTCATCACTTGTCACAATCCTAACATCGTTTTTTGCGATGCTTTATCTGAGTGTCGGCCTTACCACGATTGTTGTTCTATTTGCTTTCCTTCTGTTTAAAGTGATCAAAGCCATCGTGGGCAGAAGCGGAACCTTCTTCATGAAACAGCAGAAATCTTTGGGCGACGTGAACGGTTATATCGAAGAAATGATCAACGGGCAGAAAGTCATAAAGGTATTCTGTCACGAGGAAAAGGTAGAGGAAGAGTTTGACAAAAAGAATGACGAACTCTGCTACTGCGCTACCGAGGCAAACAAGTACGGAAACATTACGATGCCGGTTGTCGGGAATATGGGCTATATGCTTTATGTGCTACTTGCAATAATTGGAGGCGCCGCCGGTATCGCAGGTATTCAAAACCTTAGTCTCACCGGCATGCACGCCCTGACAATCGGTACAATTATTTCCTTCCTTACCCTGTCCCGCAGTTTCATCAACCCGATTGGACAGGTTTCCATGCAGTTCAATATGGTGGTTATGGCACTTGCCGGCGCATCCAGAATCTTTGAGCTGATGGACGAAGAAAGCGAACAGGACAGCGGGTACGTTACGCTCGTCAATGCAAAAATGGAAAACGGAAAAATCGAAGAATGTAAAGAGCGCACGGAAAAATGGGCATGGAAATATCCTCACAGTGACGGAACGGTAACCTATACTCCGCTACAGGGTGCCATTCGTTTCTTCGATGTGGACTTTGGCTACGATGAGGGTAAGACCATCCTGCA
>DAMDEB010000037.1:14442-18841 GCA_032090075.1 Caproiciproducens sp. | reverse complement strand
CGCTGTACTGACAAGATTTCCGGCCCATTGAACGACCTTCGAAACTACTTCAGCAAAAAAAGCCCATATCTTCCCGGGCAGTTCTGCAATAAATGTCACGACTTTGTTAATGAATTTTGGAATCTCAACAATGGCTTTGGCCACCATGTTCGCGCCCCATTGCCCTATTTTGGTTACGATATCAACAAGAAAAGCCCATATCTTACCCGGAAGCTGCTGAAACCAGCTGATTATCCCGTTTATGATAACCGGAAGCTGTACCGTCACCCATTGCCAAGCAGAAACGCCGAAATTTACAATACACGCCAAAACCGAGCCGATTGCAAAACCGATCATGTATGGCAGCTGGTTAAACCACTGAATTACATTGGCAATCCATTGCGGAATTGTAGTTGTGAAGAATGATATAATTCCATTCCAACAGTCAGTAAAGAACTGCCCTATTTGTGTCCATAAATTATTCCACCATACCGGTATTCCAGTGAAGAAAGCAACAAGTCCGTTCCATGCCTGCGGAATAGTGACGGTAAAAAAAGTGACCAGCGCATTTACTACGCCCGTCACCGTTGCTTTGATGCTGTTCCAAATATTTGTGACCGCTGTGCGGAATCCTTCGTTGGTATCCCATAGGTGTTTTATGCCGACGACAAGAAGTACGATAGCGGCGATAACAGCAGCTATGATAAGAGCGTATGGATTTGCAAATAACAGTTTTACTGCAGTACTGACACCTTTTATGATGCCAGGCAACTTTTGTATCACTCCGATAAGACCTTTTATGCCCCCTGACACATCTTTTATTATTTTAGCTATCGGAGCGATAGCGGCAGCGATAAGCGCGGCGGTTAGAATGTTTTTTCTGGTACCTTCGTCCAATCCTGAGAATTTTTGCGTAAGGTCTTTAATGATTTGAGTAACCTTTTGAATAATTGGCGCTAATGACTGCATGATTGTGCTGCCTAATTCTCCGGCGGCAACCTTTGCCGCGTTGATGGAAGTTTTTGCATCATCTGTGCCGTCAACTATTCCTTTATAGGTACTTTCAACTGCCCCGCCTGATTTCCCAAGCGCATCAATGTACTCCTGAACTTCAAATCTACCGCCTTTAATGGCATCTGCTAAATCAGGACCGGCCTTTTGTCCGAACACTTCAATTGCTTTTGTAGTTGCGGTCGAAATATCCGGGGCTTTTTTAATTTCTTCCAGCGTTTTTGAAAACTCAACTTTACTGTCCTTACCCGCAGCACTCCAATTAGAAATTGCTTTTTTCATGCCAGCAAATGCAATCTCGGTATTAACACCGGCTTTTTCCCATCCGGAAAACATAGCAATACTGGTTTTTGTGTCTATCCCCAATGCACGCATCGGAGCGCCGTATTTTGCGAGGTTTGTTGTCAATTCATCAATTCCGATACCGGATTTTTGACTTGCAACAGTAAGCTGATCCAGTACAGATTTATAATCATCGGATTTTATCCCGGCATCGCCCATCGCGCGGGATACAAGCTGCACACTGGTATTAACATCCGTTTTGTTGATACGCGCGAATTTCAAGAAATCGTCACTTGCTGATTTCAGCTTATCCCCTGTGAAATTAAGCCTTGTGTTGATTTCTCCAACAGCGTTTCCGACTTCTTCCATGCTGTCAGGCACAGAGGAGGCAACTTCTTTGTAGATGTTTTTAAGGTCTGTTGCAGCCGCTCCGGTTGCGCCAGTCTTTTCTATAACAGTATCCGCACCCTTGTCAACCTCAGCAAACGCGGCAACTGAAGCCGTGCCAAGCGCCGCAATTCCAACTGTCACGGGCATCATTTTTGTTGCAACGGTTCCCGCCGCGTCACCGATTTTCCCCGTTACTCCTGATATTTTACTAAGCGCAGCGTTGCTCTGCCCGGCTTGTTTTTCAAGGTTTTTTAACTGTGATTCTGTTTTGATTACTTCGCGCTGTAATGCCCGATACTGCTCTTCTCCGATTTTTCCATCTTTGAATTGCTGCTCCGCCTGTTTTTCAGCTTCTTTCAGCGTACCAAGTTTATCCTTTGTATTTGTAATCTCTTTTGCCAAAAGTGTCTGCTTTTGTTTTAATAAGTCTGTGTTCGTCGGGTCAAATTTAAGCTGTTTATTGACTTCACGCAATTCTGACTGAGTGTTTGAAATAACCTTATTTGTGCCCTTTAATGCGTCGTTGAGCGGAGTAGTATCGCCACCGATTTCAACCGTGATGCCTTTGATATTGTTTCCTGCCATATGTTCCTTCCTTTCTTTAAAAAATAAAAGGCGGCTGAAATTAATCAACCACCCTTTTTAAAATGTTCTCTAAGCCCTTGCCTGTCCGGTTCTGTCTGCTCCATGCGCCAGCAATCTCCAAGATACTTCCGGCCTTCCTCCGTCTGTGAGCAGTTATAAACTACCGCATCACGGAGCAGCAACCAATATTCAAGGACTCCTAAATTCTCTATTGTATCAAAGTTGTATCCGGTGTACTCTGAAACTGTTTTTTCTTCAAGCGTGTTGACTTCGTAATGCCCCTTATCATCATTTGTTGGATAATAAGGGATTCTTAGTTTGGGCTGTTCTTACTTTTGGCGAGCCATTCAAAATAAGCAGTCAAGATTTCATTCATTTGGTCAAGGTCAAGGTCGTCAATCACGCTGTCCGGTACCGTGTATCCGGATTTATTTTTACTGAGAATCATTCCAACGGCCGTTGATAAATCGTCCATTGCATCTTCATCACGAGACTTTGACAATGCAGTGATTTTTTTAAGAGCCTTAATTTTAGGCGGTTCAACTTCTAAACTTAAATCGCCAAGTTTAATGCCAAAATACCTTTTGCTTACTGTGCTAATATCAAACATAGAGCGCTCCTTTAAGGCGGTGGGCCGCCAATAATTTTAGACTGTTGGGATATCTTCTTCGTAAATAATCTTTGTGCCGTCACTGTCAAACGGCATTGCTTTAAATTCAGCGTCAATCACGGTTTCTTTGTCCGCTACGAATTTGAGCGTGAATCCAGCTTGATTGTTACCGACGATGGTCACTCTGATATTACCGTCCTGAGCGTCCGTGTGGACAAAGCGAAGAACATATTTTTTCCCGTCCTGCTTTCCAAGCCCGCCGATTTTCACAGTGCGCTTTCCGGCCGCTTCGGTTACTCTTGCAGTTGAACACAGTTTGGAAAGAGTTTTCCCGCACCAAGTCATGACACCGGATTTCATAGTAATTTCTTCCTCAGTAAGAATTGTTTTGCTTACAACGCCCAAGTCGTCTTTTGCCTCATAGAATTTTGGTTTGTATTCGACCGTCGCGCCGCCCTGAATCATCCCCAGGAGTTTTCCCTCAACTTCAATTTCCGCATCTTCCGGAATTGTTGTCGCAAATTCGTCAATGTAAAGCATTCCGCTGCCTAATACAATTTTTTCATCAGCCGTTAACATAAATTAGCCTCCTATGTTCTTTCGATTAAATCGAAGTCGTATGTGGTCATAAAGCACTCGATGTCTGACAACCACATTTTTTCTTTTGTGTACTTAATGGCCTGCGTATCAAATAAGGCTTCAAGAGTTTCATCGCCTTTACCGTCGGCAGTATAATGTTCAACGGTCAAAGCATGACGCTTCAATACATTCTTTAAGTCACCGCCGCCACGCTCCACGGTATCAAGAAAGATAATAAATGGCATTGGAGTTGCATCGATAAAGGCGGTTTCCGAAACCGGCTCTCCTGCCGATTCTAACCAAACTTTAATGTCCAAAATTTTTAATCACCCTCTCCTATATGCCTACTTCTCAATCCTCCGCCGTTTCTAATGGCATACTCTACATCTTTGACGAACTCAGCCTGTATTCTTTCGCTATCCGGTCCAATATGCGGGACTGCTTTTGTTCTTCCACCTTGCCGAAGTGCATGACCTTTTTCAAGTAAATGGGTAAGCCGATAATGCTTTTTGTTGTGAATTCTTCGCTTGTAGTAGCTAAAGTTATTGGTTTCAACTTTACTTGTCCAGTCTTTTGCATAGTCGCCGGATTTTTTAGGCGAATCAGCCTTTAATGCCTTAACTAATTCGTCAGCGCGTTTATCAACGGCACCCGCAACCATAATTTGAGTATCTGCACAATATAACTGTAATTCTTTTGCGATCACGTCTCCAAGATTATCTACTGTACATTTCTTGCTCACGTTATCACTCCAATTTGTCTTAAAGTAAGGACCGTAACCGGTGGGTTAGTGTCGTTTAAGTGTTGCAACTGCTCTATTTTGTACCTCAAAGTGTCGATAACAACGTTGTCTTTGGCCGTGATGGTCAATTGACGTGGTACTTGTATTAGCCTGTTAATCTCCGTTGTGGCCGTGCGCGCGGCAAAGAACCTCTGCATTCCCACAGTACGGTCACCGAAACA
>DAMDEB010000037.1:13359-14432 GCA_032090075.1 Caproiciproducens sp. | reverse complement strand
GACTTCGTAAATGTCGCACTGGCCATCGGTAAAGGTTAAAAACTCGGTCGGCGTTTTAATCTTCATTTTGCATCACCCCGCCTTAACAGTTGCTTTCCCCGCCCGAACCGCCTTGTAATTCTCATCTACCTCCACAATCATGATTTCAGAATCGCTTGTTGCTACAATTTCTGCTGAACCATCCCATGCAGTAAAATCTGCCGCTGTATTACAGATATCAAACAAACCGGGCAGCGTGACCGCTGTACCGGTTTGATACATGTAGTTGTCTCCGTCTGTCAGGCTTGGAGCAACAATAACCGCAGTTTTCCCGGCAACTGTTCCGGCCACCGACGCGACGGCCAATGCTCCGACTGTGGTTACTTGGAACATAAGGTTCAATTCAAGTAATTCTGACTGGAAGTTTGTTTCAAACACTTCCAGTGCCTGTGAGTTTGCGTACCGGCAATAATCAAGCAGCAGAGATCGCGGCAAATCCTCTTTTTCAAAATCAAGTGACGCGCCTGCAACAAACTGCAAACGCGCCATTCCTCGATTTATGTAGCCGGTAATTTTTTTATCTGTTTTATCGTCCTGCCAGGTGATATTGATGTAATCCTTCACATCATTCAGCAGGACAGTCATATCCGGCATTTACATCACCTTAAGCCTGTTCTTTGGTCTTTACCACACCAGCGACAGTACCAACATTAACCGTCAGATTTGCAGGAACGAGCGCGGAAATATCCGCCACGATAAAGGCATTGTTGTCGAGCGGACGTCCGTTTCCGTACATCTTTGTGATATACACGCGCTCATCATCAAGGAAGCGGACTTCATCGGAATATTCAATCTTGCCGCCTGCGCCGCCCTTGCCAACGCCCATGAAGTAGCGGGAAGCCAATCCAAAGATTGCTTTTCCGTCCGGCACGTTCACGTCCTGAACAATATCAGACGGATACGGAACAACATTATTCACATAGGTACCGTTTGGGGTAAGGTATGTTGTTGCCGGCATAATCTTACTGAAATATTCCTTCGGATTAACAACAATGAGTATCTTAGGAACTACACGCGAACGATTATTAGGACCG
>DAMDEB010000037.1:8561-13349 GCA_032090075.1 Caproiciproducens sp. | reverse complement strand
CCGCCGATGGTTTTTGGGCTGAGGTCGGCAATCGCAACAGTGGCTTTATCGGGATATACGCCGTCAACAACCGCCGCTGTGTCGGAAACATCTTTCAACATACCGATAGGCTGGTCTTTTCCGGTGCCCGCAACAAGGCCTTTACACAGCCCGCCGCCAAGAGCCTCCGTAAGCACAGCGCGCACATAAGCGTCCATCCATGCAGGACCCGCATCCAACATGTCTTTAGAAATTGCCATAAAGGCGGTAAGTTTGTTGGTTCCGAGGTCAATTTTTCCGATTGTTCCGCTCAATTCGGCTGCAATGGCAGTGCCGAGCGCGCCCCATACTGCCAACTGAACACCCTGTTTATTGACAATCATTTTTGTCAGTGTGGAAGTGTTTTGCATATTGATTACAGAAAGCAGCGGATAACTGGATTTGACATCATCCAGCACGGTATCAATAACAGTTTCAGGAAAAGCAATATCAAGTCCGGTAAACGCCTGTTTAATATCTCCGGATTTGACCGCCTGAATAACCGCCCCATAAAACTTTGTTTCGTCAGCTGTTAGCTGGTGAATACCGCGACGGGCAAGAATTCCCGCATCTTGTGTGGTTTGGTAGGCTTTAAAATCGCCCAGTACGTCCTGCTGAATTCCGGCCGCAAATTCGGTCAGCGCATCGGTGATGGCTGCCGGATCCTCGCTTTTTAAAGCGTCTGAAAATTTGGTTTGCAATTCCTGCTTAATTACATCTTTAGATTTCATGTGGTTAACCCTCCATTTTGTTTTTAAAAGCTGCCATTAATTTTTCGGCAACCGTTTTTTGTGTTTGTTTGTCTTGTGGAACTTTGGCTTCTATACCTGTTTTTGCCCTGAGAGCAAGCATCTCAGCTTGTTCGGACTGCTTTAACCGTTGTTTCGCAGCCTGAACCGCTTTGTCTTCGGCGGCACCTGCAATTTCATCAGCCAACCCATATTGTATGCACTGTTCTGCGTTCAGCCATGTTTCATTGTCCAGCAGAGATTGCAGCACATCATCAGGAAGTTTTTCTCCCGCTTTTGACTTATAGCTGCTGATACTTGCGCTATTGATGATATCGAGGTTATCAGCCGCTTTGCGTAAGTCTTTTGACGTACCCCATGCACCCATAGACGCATTATGAATCATCATGAGAGTATTGCTGCCCATGATGACCTTATCTCCGCACATTGCAATTACGCTGGCAATAGAACAGGCAAATCCGTCTACATAAACAGTTTTCAGCGCCTTACTGCGTTTAAGCTGATTGTAGATTGCCAGTCCCTCATTTACATCACCGCCGTATGAATTGATATAAATATTAATAGCGTTTACATCACCGGCATCTTGCAAAACTTTTTGAATATGGCTCGCGGACGTGTCGCTTTCAATTGATTCGCCTGTCCACCAATCCTGGCCATCAGCGGCAATATCATCGTACAGATAGATATCAAGAACTCCCGCTTCCTGCTTGATTATCCACATTGGTTTCATTTCCTTTTTCACCTCCTCCGTCAGAATTTCCCAGCGACAAATTGGCCGCTTCAACATCTTGATAATTCTTTGTCATAACATATCTTTTGCTCCACCATGTGTTCAGCGGCATATCTCCAAGCTTCACACGAAGCTCGTCAACATTGTACAGGCTGTCTGAAATAAGCTTGTCAGCCTTTTCGGCAACGTCAAATATATCGATATGCTTGATGCACGTGGTGTCAATTTTAAGATATGTTCCAGCAAGATAAGCCGTTTTCCCGTACCGCTTGCGAATGATTTCTGTCTGAATTAAATCTACAAGCACATCTATGCAAAACGTCAATAGGTTGTCAGTCAGCTTTTCAACGTCGGCAATATCTCCCTGCAGGAGTGCCGGGGGAATACGGAACGCTTGTGCCACCCGCGCCATCGCTTCCTTGGTAATGCTCGCAATATCAGCAATTTCGCTTGTTGATTTCTTGCTGCCCTCCCCGGTTATTTCATCGTAGTCAATACCTTTTTCCATATGTACGACGGCATTTTCGTTGCTAAAATATGATTTAAATTGATTTTGAAAAAGATCGTTAATCTTTGCTTGATAATCTTTATCCCCTGAACGATTCTTATCGGTATGAATAATACCTTTGCGTCCACCGGCACGCTTATACTTTCCGATTGCCATATCGAGCAAATCAGAGTATCCACTCAAAAGGTTAGAAAGCAAGGCACGAATATCGTTGTTCCCATATTTGAAATATAGAACATCAGCCATACTGAATGTTTTGTCAAACGTCAGAGTGCCGCGCGAAACGCTGGTAAATGTATTTGGAAACAGAACATATTCATTCTGCGTGAAATTGTCTGCAATAATCAGCTTCCCGCCAACATCGACAATCAAGCACTCATTGTAATACAGCAGCTTTGAAATAAACTCTTGAATAAATTGGCTGCTATTCTGATTATCATTTGGCTCCACATTCCAAAGGTAATATTCATCATTCTTGGTTTCTTTGCCCTTTATGTAGGTTTTGAACTCACATTTTGCAACGGCACCGGCAATCATATTGATAGCCATCTGGATAGCGAAGTCTTCAATCGCCAACTTGTATTTTTCAGATTCAAGCTTCTGCGTCACGTACACGGTATCTTTGTCTCCAAACATATCGCGTAAAATTTCAATAATCCTCAATATTTCACCTCCCTCAATATGTGTAAACTTTAAAGTCGTCAAGGCTCTGTGTTTCGCCGCAATCCTCTAAATTCTCACTGGCACACACAGCGGAAACAAACGCAGAAAAGCCGTCTGTCTTACGCGATTTTTCTTCTTTCTTTCCGTAATACTGGTTTCCAGATTCCGTTATAATGCAAGTGTTATTTGTGTACCAGTTCATCAGCGGGTTTTCTCCCCAAAGAACAGCTTGATTGTTAAAAGCGCTCGTAATCACCGGCACATAGCGCATCTGCGTGACACGCTTGGTCAGCAGAATGTTGTTGGCACCGCCTTTGTCAGTATCGAAACCGGCTTCTCTAAGCGCCTTAGCTAACAGGGTATATCGGAAGTTATCTATTCCCAATGTGGTGATATTGTACTTTGCCCCTTGCTTTTGCAGCCACTCTGCGGGCATTGATGGCGGGATCTCCGGCCCATCCACAAATTCGAGCAATCCTGATTCTTCCCATCCATGAAGATCCGGCTTGATTCTTGGTAGGTCGGGAGAATTCTTGCAAATCCATGTATGAGTAATCCAAAGGTATTTTCCTTTGTATCGGAAGAGGAGCCCTGCCGCAACGAAATCGGTAGTTTTTGCGTAGTCAACAGCGCCCACGCAATCGCATCCGGTCAGATCGGGTAACGGTCGATTCGCCGCGAGAATGTTATCCCAATCGGTGACGTCTGCATCCTCATAGGTCATTGGCATGTTCATGCGTTTGGTCATGAAGTCGGAGTTGCCCGCTGGGTTAATTTTATAATCGGCGTATTCAATTTCCATTTCCTGCTGCAATACCGGCATATAAATAAGCGAAGGATTTGCTTCTGACCACAATTTTGGATTATCTGCATTCTTTCGATCATTCAGCCGGCAGATAAACGGCAGCATTCCATTGTCACTAATACCACCGTAAAGGATCTGATCCGCCCGCGCCTTCATATCGTCAAGCGGGCCGCCCCTAATGTTACCGTCTGTTGTTATTATTGTTTGGCGGGGCAATGCTTTTTTGCCAAGACCGGTTTTGGCAGTTCCAACCATCTTGTAATTTTCATAAGCGTGAAATTCGTCAAATACAATTGCGCCCGGACGGCCACCATCCTTTGTCTTATATCCCGAAGTACGAAATCTGATATTTGAATTTGTTTTAAGATTCGTAATGCATTCCAAATTCCAATAGAAGTACTTTTCGAGACTTGCCCTGTTATCCTCCAATACGGCGCGTACATCATCCGGACTGGTCTTGGCCTGATCTTCCGATGTGGCAAAAATATCTACATCGTAATTTTTTACGCCATTGACCGGAGTGATCCAGCAGAAGCTTTCAAAGGCAAGGTATCCGTTCTTTCCGGCGCCACGCCCAACCAATACAAATAAAAGAGGCCACCGGAGAATCCCCGGGGCCTTATATGTGCAATTGTGCAGCGCAAATATGAACTTTTCCCAAGAGAACAATTTGAATGGAAAGTACTTCTGAAAATTAAGATATTTCTTTAACTGCTGTTCATCAACATAAATGCTTTCCTCCGCAAAACATTTCTCCACATAATCGCATAAGGCTATCTGATCTTTGCACATTGGTATCGTACTGGAACGTACAAAGTCAATATAGTCATTAATCTCAGCCGAGGTCAGCATCCGCACCATCCCCGGCACCGTCCGTTACGGTCTTAGTATCCAGCCCCAATGCGTCAAGAATTGCCACCATTTGTTTACTGTACATCAAAGCATCTTTCACGGAAGGGTTATTTTTTTCATAATTTCGCCCAGCTGCTGAAACAGCGTCATAGGTTCGGCCGCGCTTTTTGATATCCTGCTGCATTTCGCGCTCCTGCTTCCAGAACCACATGTAGTCATCAATTAAGCTTAAATAAATTTCAACTTTTGCACCCTTTATTTCGAGTTGTTTTAGCAGCGATTCTTTTACGTCTTTGGCTTTGGCCATGGGCTTTCCCCTCCTCTGCTGTCAATTTTCCTCACGCGTGCGCGAGAGATCACTCTTGTCTTCCCTATTGCCCGTTCTCCCTATGCCCGACCGCTTTTCAACTTTTTCGACCGGGGGGATGCACTACCACCTCTCATCATTCCACTTTGGTTTATT
>DAMDEB010000037.1:7836-8497 GCA_032090075.1 Caproiciproducens sp. | reverse complement strand
GATACTTACGCACCGTCTTGTCATGATGCACTGTGGTTGCTGGCACGAACAATCCTTTGGCCTTGCACAACTGGCATTCATGGTGCTGTTCCCTAAGAACTTCAGCCCGAAGATGTAGCCACGCTTTGCAAATGTAGAACGCATGAATATTATCTTCTGCAATGAGTTTGCGAATCCATGTGGTTAACTCTGCAGGTGTGTAGGTTTTATATGGTCGTGGCATAATCAGCCTCCAGTATAAAAATAGCGCCCCACCGTGCGTAAGTGGAGCGCTATTACAAGGAGTGCGCGGTACTGTCATTGCCCGCCCCGCGCAGGCGAGAGTGAGGATTCCTAAATTTCATAATCTCACTAATAACAGTAAACCACATAAGTGCGTCCTATGTGCGGCTGTTATAAAATATTTTTTTCGTTTGCCAGCAAATAATAAAAGTACCGCCTTCTGTGATTGAATTTCTTTTCACTTGTTTCTAAACCTTTCAACATCCGAAGATAGTACCAAGGCACATCCTGTGTTACCGATAGCAGAATAAATTCATAGTCTTGATCTCCTGCTTTTCGTGCACACTTTTCTACCATTTCAATGTCTTGCGAAAGTGCAGCTGCTTTCATAGCTGCTGATTCGGACGGATTCCCCACGTCATTTCCATGCGGTATCCCT
>DAMDEB010000037.1:2611-7826 GCA_032090075.1 Caproiciproducens sp. | reverse complement strand
TAATCGGGCTCTTGTATGGATTTAGCAAGTCCTCTAATTTCTGTTTTTTGAAAGAATATTGCAAGCAAAAATTATGTAGTTCCCTATATGCAAATTTTGAAATATTGTATTCATCAAGAATCAGATCCCGTTTATTTGGCAATTCTTTCACTTCTTTCTTTCATACATCCTGGCGGACAATAGTATGTATTTGCATCGACACGCTGACGCCATACACATTTTGCAGCTGCGCAAAGATATCCATCACTCATGCGATATAAAAAGCCTTTGTCCGCTGGAGGTGTTATTTCTTTTGGCAGCGCCGGATTAATTTCTGTTTTCGGAGAATTTGCGGCTTTGACCGCTGTGCTGGTTAATGATTGTACCGGCACCTTGAAATATTCCGAAATACTTTTTAGTACCTTTTCGCTTGGAGTCCGTTTTCTATTCTCCAGTAGACCATAATAATTAATGCATACACCGATATCTTTGGCAACTTCAGCCTGTGTTTTTTCGGCTTCAATGCGTAGTGATCGCAGGTTTTCCGCAAAGGCTGCTTCATTCATGGATTACACCTCGGAATTTTGAATACTTTCTGCCACCAGCGCATAGGCTTCCATCCAAAGCACCTTTTACTGTATAGGAGTTGATATGCTCCGGTTGCACATGGCTTTTTTAACCATCCTCGTGATTTATAACGGCAATTTCGACAATCGTTCATTCCTTTCCCTCCTGCGCTTGCTGAACATAATGATCAAATAGCTTTTGATGCGATGCAGGAGATAAATCTGTGTGGCTGTCGCGGATTTCCGTTATCAATGCCTTTTTCAGCGTGGCGATCTCGCGGCCGGATTTCTCGACCTCGGCAATCAGCGCCGGAATATCTTCGCGGGCGTGGGCGATAAACTGCGCATCCGGGTCTGTATCGTGCAATTCGACAAATTCGCCATGATCATCATCCCACAACGCCCAACCATCCGCATACCACGGCCCCGGCGTTGCTGCCTGCTCCCGCAGCTTGATCTCTGTAAGATATTTAGCGTCCATCACTTTTCCTCCTCAGGCTTGCGGGTGTCGTAAATGGCAAGCCCCATGCTCTGGTAATACTTAATTAAGTCTACTTGTCCGATACTGTCCTCCCTTGGTTTAGCCTGTATGCGTATTTCCCCCTCATATTTGCTTTTTCTGATTTCGTTGATAACAAGCTTCAAAAGAACTCTTGAATTTCCGCATCGTCTATATTGGGGATGTACATAAAGGTTGTATATAAAAGGACAAGAGTCTAAAGAATAAAAGCAATAACCAAATTTGTTCTGGATAAAGTTTTCATTCTCTTCACATATCGAATTGTTTTCCGGCTGGGTAAGTCGGTTTAACAGATCTAATCTATCTGCGGCAATATCCATAATTCCCATATGTCGCCCTAAACTTGTTCCGTTTGAAAGTCCATAGCGGCGCAATTCCTTGATCAATTCATCAGTTTCCATGCACGCCCTTAATTCATTCATCGTTTTCAGCTCCTTACATATTTTTTAAAATTGAAACATATATTTTACAATCCTCATTTCGAGGAGGTGAATGCGACGATAATCGTAATCATCATTTTCTAATTTGAACTGACCTTTTAAATTTCGCTGGTTAGTGGATGCCTCTATCGCTGAAAGCGGTGATAGAGTGCGTTATCTCAGAAATAAATAAAGAAAAAAACATGCATTAAAGTTTTAAAATATGGCTGTATGATGCGATTCTCAATGATTTTTTACGAAATAAATAAAGAAATTCGTTTACATATTTGCGGCTCTTGCTTTACGGCTTGAGCCGCTTTTTTATGCCTATTTTTGATCTTCACGTTCGTCTTTCTCAATTACTACCTTCGGATTTTTAAAAATACTATCGATTGTAAGCTGTCCTGCAATATGTCGTAATGTATTTAGAGCCCAAAGCTGGTACTGTGATTCATTCTCCGAAGCAAATGCTCTTTCAATGGTGCGCTTTGCCTTTTTGACAACATTTACACCAACAAAGGATAGTGGCTCATTCATCAAGCTTTTAATTTTGTAATTCTGCAAATCTACCTCAATTAATCCAATCCCCTTAGGAATCGCAGTAACAGGAATAATCCCTATAGGAGCAATTATGTAAGTGTATTCACAGGATGTGCAAAACCCAGCTTTAAAATCCGAATAGCTTACTTTTGCTTCAAATCCATAAACTTTTATTTTGCTATTTTCAGAAGAATAACTGTGATTGAAATAACATGACTTTATTCCGATGGTATCTATCACATTTCTCCCAAAATTTTTGACTGGGTTTTCTTCGAATGCAGAAAAGCCATAACACCCTGAAACTTCATTTGCAATGTATCGGCATCCCCACTTCCATGCTACGTACTTTGCAATTTGTGAAAGTTCATAGTGTTCAGGTGATACATTCTGTGGCCGCTGTCCTAAAATAGCCATGTCACGCTGCCTCCTTTACATAGCACCAGCTCTGCGGCGCCCGCTGTAAACCAAAATCAGACAATGGCCGCGGGTTCTTGTATTCCGTGACCTTGGCCAGATACCAGCCATAAACAGGCTTGTTCTTTGCATACGCATTGATCTGGTCAACCGATAAGCAGCTACCTTCCACCATTGTAACGCTGTATGACCGCTGGTAGGCTTTTTCCATGAACCAACAAATGCATTCACCGACTACCGTTCCACGGCCTGCCTTGGTTTCGTAAAGATAGACGCGAAATGGCTTCTCAGTGCATGGGTGACTTTTTCGGAGCTCGACGGGTTTTTCTCCGCTTAGAACCTTTTTGCACCAGTTGGGCCGGATGCTTAATAGAACATCAATCATGTTTAGTCCTCCGGTACTTGAATCTTAGGTATTTCTTCTAAGATTTCTACATTGTCAGGATCAAATACAATGCAGCCGTCCGGCTCATATCCTTTATTCTGCCATTCGTTTTTGAACCGTTCAAAATCATCCTGATAGCATCCCATCATAGAATCCTGCTCTGCGTAGTAGTAAAACATCATCATTTTTTCGTCTGCATCATCGTTCCAGCCTATGAGCGTATACCCTGAATCAGTGGCAATCATGGCTTTTATTCCGTCGACCTCTTTATATGCTTTCAGCCAATTTTCTACGTCTTCATCAGTCATTTCTCCAAATGTGGTGTCTTGACCGGCTTTGATTTTTTCCGCTGTTATATTGGCGGTATGTAAGATGCACCATGCAAAATTCATTGTGTCAGACATTTTTGATTTCCTCCTTTTGATTAATTACCGGAATTTTTAAGGCTTTGGCCAGTGTAATTTCTCCGCGCATACCCTCTGAAATTCTGCCACCGTACACCCTCAACTCCCGGCAGAAGTGGAGTAGCTCCAACCCCATCTTCATACCAACCGCCCTTTGCCCTGGATCATCATCGTTAAGGATGTCATAAAACATAACATGTGGCGCTATCGGTATGTACCCGTCGGCAATTGCGTCTATGCAATATTGACGGGCGGCGGCAATGTTGGCTTTTTTATTGCCTTTGTAGGGAGAACATATATAAACCAGATTGAGCGGCTCCCCCTGATACTTTGCGGCAAGCATAGTGGCTGTGTCCGCTGTCATGCCAAACTTACGGTGCACTTTGCACTCCGCGGTCAGCTCAGAAAGCCACGAAACACAATTTTGCTCAATGTGCAGCCGCTGTGCATAAGCAGCTCGACCGTTCTTTAGGTCAAGTGAATGTCTGTAACTTGATATCGAAGTTTCAATTTGCTCTAATGTATTGCTCACTTTGATTTCCTCCTTTGTTTTGGTGTTTTGCTTTTTGTCCGGTCTTTTTTTCTACTGGTCGTTTTTATTAACCGATTCCAGTATCGGTAACTGCTTTCGCCTTTTGCCATATAAACACCTCAATCTAAATAATTTCTTCCGAATATTCTCATAAATTCTGCGCGGGTATGAGTTTTCTCAAATGCTTGCTGTGCATCCTGCTTCAGTTTCCAGTCGAGTTTATGATTTCCGCAATGTACACCTTTGTTTGATTGATTGTGATATTCACCGGTGAGCCATACCCACAAACCGTATTTTTCAGATAACTTCCGATTTGGGTTTCCCTCGAAAATATGATGCTTATGTAAATTGTCTGTCCATTGGGTTACATAACACTCTTTTGTATCCTGCAAAATTGATTTCATTAGGCACCTTCTTTTTCCATGAAATCAAATAACGTCGGCTGGTCAATTGCAGCCTCTGCTGATTGTAGGTACTCAACACCGTCTTTGAAATAATCTGTACTTAACTCAATCCCGATTCCGTACCGGCCCATCTTCACCGCCATGTATGGCACCGTCATCAGGCCTCCGAATGGGTCAAGTACTACGTCTCCCTCATTGCTGTAACGTTTGATAATCCGCTGTACAATATCAAGCTGCAAAGGACAAACATGCATTTGCAACCGCTTTTGGCTCTGCGAGGTGTTGAGGGTGCGCATCCGGTTCACATCATCCCAAACCTCCGGGCTCCAACTGGCGGGCGGCGCTGTCATGAATGTCTTAGAAAGCCGGTCGGCTTCTCCGATTCGCTTTGTAATTTCGACGTGCTCGTTGTAATCGTAAATATTACTCTTTGAAAACTTTTTGAATGTCCGCTGTAGCTGATTCATCGGCATGGCCGCGATTTCGTCATGTGTCAAAAATCTGTCTCCTGAAGTGCGCCATAAGGAATATGCATCAATTTGCCACTGTGCAAGCGAATAGTCTTCTTTGCTTTTAACCACTGGAACATCAGCATAGGCTTTGCCGGTATTTGTTGGCAGCTTGCGAAAAAGAAGAATGTACTCCGGACAGCCGACTCCCATTTTAGAACCATCCTTGCAGTTTTCCGTATATCCCAGTCGATAGGTCTGATTGTTTTCCCGAACAACATCGGTCAAAACGGTAATCATCCCGAAATACTGAAAACCATGCTTCATGTAATGTGCTATGCACAGCGCGTGGAACGGTTCAATTGTTGGCATTCCGGTACCAGTAGCATTTCCAAACAAGACACGGTCCTTAACGTGACATGCAAACACCCGGCCGGGTTTCAGAGCGCGGAGTAGATTAGGTGAAAGATAGTCCATCTGCTCGAAAAACTGTTCCGTATCCGGATTATGGCCAAAATCGTTATAACTGGCCGTGTACTCATAGTGATTCCCGAACGGAATGCTGGTGTGAATCAGATCAACGCTGTTTTCCGGCATGTTTTC
>DAMDEB010000037.1:1454-2601 GCA_032090075.1 Caproiciproducens sp. | reverse complement strand
AATACAGTCGTTATTGACCGCTGTGAAATGTTCGCCTTTTACTTCCAATCTTTTCACCCCTATGTGACGGGCCAGTTTCTCCATGATGGAGGTACCTGACAATCCGTATTTCTTTACAACTTCGGCCATTTTGGCGGTCATTTCGTCGTACTGCTTCCATTTACGCTTCAATGCCGCGAGTATTTCCGCTTCGCTGTCCATGTAGATGATGTCAATAATGACCTGCTGGCCTTGCATGAAGCGATAAATACGGTGAATGGCTTGTATAAAATCATTGAATTCATAATCTATCCCAAGGAATATTGCCCTGTGACAATGCCGCTGGAAGTTGCAGCCGCTTCCGGAAAGTTCTTTCTTTGTGGCAAGCAGCCGGATCCTTCCCTCTGAAAAATCTATGGTATTCCGTTCCCGGATGTCGAGGTCTTGTGTGCCGTAAATTTCAACCGCTTCCGGAAGCGCCTTTTTAATGGCACGGCGCTCATCCTCCAGATCATGCCAGATGATGAAATGCTCAAACTGGCTTCGGTTGATAATTCGAGCAGCTTCCCTTACCCTTGCATTGATACTGTCTCGTTTCTCCTTATGAGCGTCGACCAGGGAAACGGAGGCTTCTCTGAATAATTTCAGCTGTCCATCTCTATCAAATCCTGCTGTGGCGGTATCTGCCTTCAACTCGTGGTAAATCACTTTCATTTTTGGCAGGTCATAGCCGGTATCGTCATATCCGAGGTCGGACGGCTTTGAGATGTACAGCGCCCAACTGGATACCCACAACCAAAAATCATTTTCTTTCCCTTCGTGAAGTGTTAGGTTGTTCGCTTTGGTACTGTCTCGCTTGAAATACCGTGTCAAGGCTTGTCCGGTGTCCATAACCTCCAAATATCCGGCATAATGAATCAGCTCTTTGTATTTGTTTGGGGCAGGCGTTGCGGTGGCAACTAACTTAAACAGCACACCTTTGAATTTATCAAGAAATACCTGATAGGTTTTGCTACCGAAGCTGCGAAGCACCGCGGCCTCATCGAGTGCAGTGGCAGTAAAATACGTTGGGTCAATATCTCCGTCACGGACACGCTCATAGTTGGTCATCAGTATGGTACCGCTGGCGGCTTTTACCTCTTCCATGTTTCTGACATATTGCGGCGGG
>DAMDEB010000037.1:0-1444 GCA_032090075.1 Caproiciproducens sp. | reverse complement strand
CGGGTCCATATGCAGCAGTTCAACCGCATCTCGGACGAACTCTTGACGGACACCAAGCGGCAACACGATGAGCGCTTTTCCGCCTTTGTACTTAATAATGATTCGGCAGAACTCCAGCTCTTGACCGGTTTTCCCAAGTCCGAACATCTCAAACAGCGCGCGGCGGCCACCTTTGACCGCCCATACTACCGCGTCCCGCTGATGTGGTTTCAAAACCGGATTGACTTCATCCGGGGAGATTATAAAACCGCTGTCCTGTGCAATGTCTATTTTGGATTTCAAAAAATCTATGTAAGCCATCTTTTCATCTCCGATTAATCATTCAGCTTTTCCGCCATGCCGGCAATTACCTTTGAAAGTGCTCCGCGCAGCTTCTCCGCTGTTTCGACGTTACCGCTGTCAGTGAGGCTTTGCAGGACCGCTTCCATACTCTGAAAGTCTCTCTGAAAGTTTTCAAAATAAACCGTAAATTTCTGTATTTCCGGGGCCGCAAGCGCAAGCTGCTTTTCAGCCGCCTTTTGTTTGGCAAGGATGGACTCATTATCAAGCTTCAGCTGCTTTAGCTCTTTTTGATATTTTTCTTCAATCTCAGCTTTTGCATCTTCGGCGGTTTTCTTTTCGAGAGAAAGCTGCTCTACCTGACTTTTATATTCCTTTTCTACTTTGGCACGAACGTCGGCGCGTAATTTCTTCAATTCATCTTTGGAGGGATCGGCGGCTTCCGGTTTTATCGCTGCGGCCAGTTCTTCTTTAAATCGCTCCGTTTCTTGCTGAAGCTTTTTTTCCGCTTCGGTCTTAGCTGAATTGGCATTTTCATATAGTTTTTTCTGACCTTCAAACTGATTCAGCGCTTTTTCAGTTTCAGCCTGTGCTTCTGCTTTTTCTTTTTCTGCCTGTTCTTTGGCTCTGATGGCTTCCTGCAGTTGGCGGGCGGTCATATCCTCCACTGGGTTCTCTTTTACAAAATCTTCACGTTCATCTGCCGGCAAAGCAAAAAGGGCGATTGCCTGGCTATAGGTCAAATTCTCAAACGTCTGGGATTTTGAGGTATTTGAAAGAAGGTTGATTTGTTCGTCCCCGTATTCTTTGAAAATCCGCATGAGGTTGTTGGCCGTAGACTGGCTGTAATCCACCTTGTCATGCAGCCACTGTTCCCAATCCCCATGCTGAACCAATTCTTTGGCTTCACAGAGCCGCTGTCCGATTTCAATACTGGCGGTGAGTACCTCACGCTTGGTGCGTTCTTTAATCGTGTTGATTTCGGCGGCAATAATAGCGCCGTCTCGAATTTCCGTTATACCGTTCGTCATGATATTTAACCTGCCTTTCTATTCTCAACTTTTACTCTTTTAGGCTGTTTCTTTAATTTTTTAGTTTTGAATCGTTCCCAAAACTCCATTACAGCATTGTCCGGTACTCCATCGTTATGGGAGCGGATTTGAAT
>DAMDEB010000036.1:12677-18939 GCA_032090075.1 Caproiciproducens sp. | reverse complement strand
GAAATCGCGGTGGGCTTAATTATGCGGGCCGTTCCGCAAATTGATGTTTTTTCATTGAACATTCAGCTTAAGGTCATTATTGGTTTTATTATGATTCTTATTATGGTATCGCCGCTTGCTACTTTTCTTGAAAAATTGATTACGCTGATGTTCGACAATATCGATCACATTTTTCAAATGCTTGCATAGTCTTTCTTTTACGCCAAATCTGATTTTAGGGGGGATGATATGGCAGACAGCAGCAAGACCGAAAAAGCTACCCCTAAAAAAAGAGAAGACGAACAAAAAAAAGGTAACATATTTCAAAGCAGCGACGTAATCAGCGCGCTTTCCATATTGGCACTTTTTTACACATTGAAAATTATTTTTCCGTTTCTTTACCAGCATATGTCCGGGGTGATCATCAAGTACATCGGCTATATGAAAACAGTGAACACCTTATCAACTGCCTTTGCGATGAGTGTGGCAAAAGATGTTCTTATTGCAGTCCTTCTTTTGGCAGGACCAGTGATGCTGGTATCGATAGCTGTTGGTATTATCGCAACCGGAATGCAAACCAGATTTAAAATCTCAAAAGAAAATCTTAAAATAAAATTTTCAAGGTTAAGCCCGCTTCAGGGAATTAAAAAAATGATTTCGCTTCGTTCCATTACTGAGCTGATTAAAGCAATGCTTAAAATTTCTGTGATTGGATATATTCTTTATTCCGCGTTTCTCAACATTTCAAAGAGTTTCACAAAATTAATGTTTGAAGATATTTTTGGTGCAGTGAGTTTTATCTTAAATTCTATCATGGATATCGTCATTCAGCTTTCTCTCGCATTTATCTTGATTGCGGCTTTTGACTATTTGTATCAGTGGTGGGAATACGAGAGAAACATTAAAATGTCCAAACAGGAAATTAAGGAAGAGTACAAGCAACTCGAAGGAGATCCACAAATTAAAGGCCAGATACGTGACCGTCAGCGAAAAATGGCAACGCAGAGAATGATGCAGCAGGTGCCTACTGCGGATGTTATTATCAGAAATCCAACGCATTTTGCGGTCGCGCTCAAATATGATATTGAAAAAAACAGCGCTCCTATCGTAGTCGCAAAGGGACAGGATTATACAGCGCTTAAAATTATAGAGATAGCTGAACAGCACCATATTCCAATGACAGAAAACAGACCACTTGCAAGGGCTCTATACAGTACAGTTGAAATCAATAGAGAGATTCCGCAGGAATACTACTTAATTCTTGCCGAAATCATGGCATGGGTATATTCTACAAAAAAGGAGAATAAGTGAGATTGAAATTCCTAAATAACATTGTATCTATTTTCGTAATTCTAATTATCGGCTTTATCATTATCCCACTACCTCCGTTTTTATTGGATATGATGCTTATCATTAACATTACGCTGTCAATTACGATTTTGTTGATGACCATGTATGTCAAGGATGCGCTGCAATTCTCTATTTTTCCCTCACTGCTTTTGATTACGACCCTGTTTCGGCTGGCCCTTAACATTTCTTCTACACGTTTGATTCTTACCGAATCTGGACAAGCAGGGCAGGTAATTCATACTTTTGGCAGCTTCGTTCTAAAAGGCAACGTAGTTGTAGGATTCATCGTATTTATTATTATTGTTTTGGTGCAATTTTTAGTTATTACCAAGGGTGCGGAGAGAGTTTCCGAAGTATCCGCCAGATTTAAATTGGATGCGATGCCCGGTAAGCAAATGGCAATTGATGCCGATTTGAATTCCGGGCTTATCTCTGAGGAACAGGCGCGCAACCGCAGAAATGACATTCAGCGTGAAGCTGAATTTTATGGTTCTATGGATGGTGCCACGAAGTTCGTCAAGGGCGATGCGATTATGTCCATCGTTATCACGTTCATTAATTTTGTTGCAGGTCTTATTATTGGTATGGTTCAAGGCGGGGGTTCCTTCTCAGATGTTTTAAATATCTATTCGATTGCCACAGTTGGTGACGGTTTGGTAGCCCAGATTCCCGCACTGCTCATTTCGACTGCAACCGGCATGATTGTGACTCGTGCTGCGTCCGACTCAAGCTTGAGTTCAGATGTTTCAAAGCAATTTCTTTCGCAGCCGACTGTTTTGATACTTACCGGAATTACACTCATCGGGCTGTGTTTTATTCCCGGTATGCCTATCATACAGCTTATTATATTGGCGGCTGCACTTTTGATTGCCGGATTCACTGTGAAGAAAAAACAAGAACTTGCCGCTGCCGCACCGGAAGCGGCGCTTGAATCAGAGCAGTCTGCCGCGGTTCAGGATGAGTCCACATACTTTAAAAATATTGATAACATTTACGAGCTTCTGCAGATTGACGCAATCGAGATGGAGTTCGGCTACAGCTTAATTCCCCTCGTTGATGAGAACAGCGGCAGCAGTTTTATTGAAAGGCTGATTACATTTCGAAAGCAGTTTGCCATGGAAATGGGGATGGTTATTCCCGCTGTGCGGCTGCGAGACAACGGTATGCTGAATCCAAATCAATATGTTATCAAAATTAAAGGTGAGGAAGTCAGCAGGGGAGAGATTTTGATCGATTATTATCTGGCTCTTGATCCTGGAAACCTGACCGGCGGTATTGACGGTATTGAGACCATTGAGCCGGCATATGGAATCCCGAGTAAATGGATTACAAAGGATAAAAAAGAAATGGCTGAAATTTATGGTTATACAGTTATTGACCCTCTCTCTGTTGTTGTTACGCACTTGTCTGAAACCGTTAAGAAATACGCGCATGAACTGTTTACAAGGCAGGATTTAAGCCAGTTGCTTGAAACTGTTAAAAAGACAGACGCTTCAATTGTTGATGATGTTATTCCAAATTTGGTTTCTTTGAGTGCATTGCAAAAAGTACTGTGCAATTTATTGAAAGAAGGCGTCCCTATCCGGGATATGGTGACGATTCTCCAAACTGTTTCAGATTATGCCTCTTCTGTCCACGACACGGAGATTCTGACCGAGTACGTACGTCAGTCGCTAAAGCGCACGATTACCAGAAAATGGTCCGACGGCGGCCAAATCAGAGTCATTACGCTTGACAGCGAAGTAGAAAGAGTAATTGTTAACTCGATCAGTAAAAATGATCAGGGGACTTTTCTTTCCATGGATCCACAAACAACGCAAAAGATTGTCTCTAAATTGCTGGAGTGCATAACGAAGGTGAAAGACGCTATCAATGTTCCGATTATTTTAACATCTCCTTTGGTGAGAATTTATTTCAGCAAAATGTTGGAGCAGTTTTATCCCAATGCGGTGGTCTTGTCATTCAATGAGCTGCATTCCAGTGTGCAGATTCAGGCGGTTGCCAATGTTACATTAGAATAATAGTTTCAATTATATTGTATAGAATTCCAATAAATTTTGTGTTGGAAGGGAGGAAGGCTGAGATGAAGAATACGGAGATTGATCAGATACCAACAGCAGATTTATGGCTGTTGTACCAACAGTCAAAGGATCCGGAAGTTCGCAATGAGCTTGTCGTGCAGTATAGTTATATTGTAAAATGCATTGCATTGAAAACGGTTGGCCGTTACCAGTATTTTAATTACATGGATGATATCATCAACGAGGGTTTGATTGCTCTTTTAGATGCAGTTGAAAAGTTTGACATTGAAAAAAAAGCTAAATTTGAAACTTATGCGTCCATTAAAGTACGTGGTGCCATGATTGACTATATCCGCAAACAAGATTGTTTTCCCAGAAGATTAAAGCGTATCGCAAAAAGTATCAATGAGGCGGAAAACACTCTTAGCCATCAATTGGGCCGAACCCCCTCTGACAAAGAGCTTGCTGAATTTTTAGAAGTTAGTTTGACTGAGTACGAAAAAATGCAGGCTGAAACCTGTGCGCTGAATATGCTTTCCTTTGAAGAAATGATTTATGAAAAGGGAGTCGAAAATATTCAGATCGGCTTTGGCAGTGATTCCATTCACGGTCCGGAACAGGTTGTAGCTGAAAAAGAATTGCAAACAATCCTTGCAAAGGATATTGAGCTTTTGAATGATAAAGAGCAAATTGTGATTTCATTATATTATAAAGAACAGCTCAAAATTAAAGAAATTTCCAGTGTGATGGGGATCAGCGATTCCAGGGTATCGCAAATCCATTCCTGCGCGCTCAGAAAATTGAAAAAATATCTAACGGAATATTATAATTGATGGGGGAGTAGAAATCATGGAAAGAGGCTTTTACACACTCGGTTCAGGTATGCTGACACAGAGCAGAATTTTGACCGGGATTAGTAATAATCTGGCGAATATTGCGACTCCGGGTTATAAAAAGAAAGAAGTATCCGCGACCACATTTGGCAAAATGGTGATTAACCGTGTTGATACACAAAATACACCGATTGGCAGTATGAACTTGGCTACCGTTGCAGATAAAATGGATACGATTCATTCACAGGGGACGCTCAAAGATACGCAGCGCACGCTGGACTTTGCAATAAAAGGGGAAGGCTTTTTCGCTATTCAGGGGACAAACGGAACAGTCTATACGCGAAATGGAAGTTTTAACGTCGATCAGGGAGGATATCTTGCTTTGGATGGCGTGGGGCGCGTTATGGGACAAAACGGCCCGATCCACATCGGTACTGACCAGTTTACTGCCGACGCACAGGGAAATCTGTCCGTTAACGGGCAGACAGTGAATAAAATCGCTATTTATAATTTTACGGATTACAATAATCTGCAAACAGCAGGAGAAGGAATGTTTACTTCGACAGGTGGGGCGCCCACACTCATGCAGGAACCAAGCTTAATGTGGAAAACAATTGAAGGCTCAAACGTGGATGCGGCCGAAGAAATGACTAATGCTCTTTCAGTGCAGCGTAATTTACAGTCCTGCTCTCAGGCGATTAAAATGTATGATCAAATTATGGCTAAGGCAGTAACCGATATTGCAAAAATATAAATTCATATAGAAAAAGGTGTTATGATGATTAGTTCTTTTTATACTGCAGCTACCGGTACGATCAATTTGCAAAAGGGATTTGACGTTACAGCCAACAATATAGCAAACGTATCAACAACCGGTTACAAAACCTCGGAGGCATCTTTTGCTGATTTGATGTACACCAACATTGATGCTGCACAGGGTGCCAATACAAAGCTAAAAAGCGGTCATGGTGTTAAACTGAAAAAAACGGATACTGTCTTTCAGCCGGGCGGTTTAAAACAGACGGACAGACCGCTGGATTATGCCCTTACAGCTAACAATGAATTTTTTGCCGTACAGACGGATGGTAAAGTAAAATACACCCGTGACGGTAATTTTCACATATCATTGGAGAATGGTATAAACTATTTGACTTCTGCGGATAAAGGCTATGTACTGGATGCCAGGGGTCAAAAAATCACCTTGCACAGTGAAGATGACAGTCCGGCTATCGGCGTTTTCTCATTTCAAAATACAGATGGGCTTGTGCGTGAAGGCAGCAGCTATTTTACGCCCAGTAACAATTCCGGTGCGGCAACCGCTTTAACCAATGCGGAAATGAAAAAAGGCTCTTTGGAGAATTCTGCTGTTGACCTTGCGGATCAAATGGTTTCTGTTATCGAACTGCAAAGGGCATTTCAATTAAACTCTAAAATAGTACAGGTTTCCGATGAAATCATGCAGACGGTAAACGGTTTAAGGTGAGATGATCAAGCAATTTTTTTGAGGGGAGAGAAAAATTAAAATGAGTATTGATGCTATTGACGATGCGACCGATTTAAATGCTGCTGATTCAGAGCAAGCAGATCCGGCCCAAGAGGAGCTAAAACCCCAATTTCAACTTCAGATATCCACTGACAATATGGCGGCTTATCTTAGGGTTACACCGGCTTATCCAGACCAGATTGTTTTATTTGATGATATCATTGAATATCTAACACAGAACGAAATTACATATGGTGTTTGTGAAGATGCAATACGCTCCTTTTGCCAAAACAAAAAGTTTTATTCCGAATTAATTTGTGCCAAAGGAGATCCTCCTGTGGATGGAACTGATGGCTTTATAGAATACAAATTCGATCATGACACCGGGTTGAAACCCAAGGAACGAGAGGACGGAACGGTTGATTTTCGCGATTTAGGGCTTGTAAAAAATATTTCCAAAGGCGGCGTGCTTTGTCAAATGACTCCTCCAAAGCCCGGAAAAGACGGAATGAATATTTACAATCAGATTGTTCCTTTTGTTGAGGGAAGGCGCCCTACGTTTCCAAGCGGAACCAACACGGTTATTTCTGAGGACG
>DAMDEB010000036.1:10841-12667 GCA_032090075.1 Caproiciproducens sp. | reverse complement strand
CCAATGTGGATGGCTGTATTGAATTTACGAAATCCACAGTAAATGTGAGTGATGTTTTTATTGTTCGAGGCGATGTGGATAGTGCATCTGGAAATATTAATGCGGTAGGCTCTGTAATCGTACAGGGTGACGTTGTAGAAGGCTTTTTCGTTAAAGCGGGGAAAGATATCTCGATTCGCGGCATGGCTGAGGGGGCTACAATAGAGGCAAAAGGAACGATTTCCATTTCCAATGGAATGAATGGAATGGGAAAAGGTATTCTGCGTGCCGGTGGGAATGTTGTCGGAAAGTATTTCGAAAATGCAATCATCTTTTCTGACAATGATATTTATGCAGATGTCCTTATGAACTGTAAAGTAACAGTAGGAGGTTCCATCGTTCTAAAAGGCCATAAGGCATTGATGATCGGCGGTAGCTATCAAGCCGCACAAAAAATCTTTGCCAAGACGATCGGATCTTCCTCCCGTACAGTCACATCTGTATCAATCAGTTCCAAGGAACTTACTGACATGTTGGTGGCCGACAAAGAAGAGGGTACGGCCGAGTTGGAAAATGAGCTTCTGAAAGCACAAACAGCGCTAAAAGATTTTCAGGAACAATTTTTAATTCTGTCCAAGCAAGTATTGTTTCACGGTCAAAATGATGCACAAAAACAGGGCCTGCTTATGAAAGCTGCGACTTTAAAAAAGAGTCAGCTGACAGAGGCAGTGGAAGTTATAAAAGCAAGGCTGAAAAAAGCTTCTGAGGTAAAAAACAATCTCACTGATTATAAAATTATCGGAACAAACATTGTTTATGCAGGCACAAAAATGACAATTGGACCGCATACAGTTAATTTGAACGATGATAACAGCAACACCAAATTCTATGCTACCTCTGAAAAAATTGTCCTTGCACCTGTTTTACCTTCTGATATAATGTGATATTGTTTTAGATGGTATGGATAAATAAAAGGCTCTCCAAATAAAACCGCATGAATGGAAGCCGATTTTGTAAATAACCGAAATGCGGCGGAATGGAGTTCATAATGTCGATTCAAAATTTAGAACAACTTAATGAAATGCATATTGATGTTCTGAAGGAAATTGGAAATATTGGTGCCGGCAACGCAGCCACTTCGCTGTCACAAATGTTGAATACGCCAGTGGATATGACTACACCGACCGTTCGAATTTTAGATATTAATGATGCGGCAAGTGCGTTAGGCGGCCCGGAAAACGTGGTTATCGGCATTTTAGCAAAACTTGGCGGCGATATTGAGGGAATCATGATGTTTATCATCGAGCAGGATTTTGCTAAGTCCGTACTTGGATCGTTACTTGGTGAAGAAGAGGTAAGTTGCGACAAGCTTTCAGATATGGAACTTTCCGCCATATCTGAACTCGGCAATATTATGATAGCTGCTTACACAGGCTCTATTAGTGTTTTGTCACAGATGCTGATTAAAGCTTCAGTTCCGGCAATTACTGTGGACATGGTGGGCGCCATTTTGAGCGTGCCGGCGATTGAGATGGGTTCTGTATCGGATAAAATTATATTTATTGAAGATGATTTTTTAAGCGGTAATAAGGATGTCAGCGCAAATATGCTGTTGGTACCAACGATTGATTCTTTGAATAGATTAATGGGGAAATTGGGTATTGCACTATGAGTAATGTGGTTACAATTGGGATATCGGACATGCAGATAGTTAGGAGTGATGATTCGCTTGTTACCTACGCCTTGGGTTCTTGCGTTGGAATTTGCTTATATGATCCTATTATGAAAATTGGGGGGTTGGGGCATATCATGCTGCCAACCTTCCCACAGAATAATCCAAAGGAAAA
>DAMDEB010000036.1:9214-10831 GCA_032090075.1 Caproiciproducens sp. | reverse complement strand
AAATATACACCGTTTTGCCGATACCTGTGTTCCCGAAATGATTCAGCAAATGGAGAAAATGGGCTGTAATCGCAGAAGGATTGTGGCTAAAATTGCCGGAGGAGCGAAAATGTTTGAGGTTGCAGGTGACTCCTCTTTCGGCAATATCGGCCAGCGCAATATTGTAGCGGTAAAGGAAAGTTTAAGCAAATTTCAAATTAGACTTTGCGCAGAGGATACCGGATTAAACTATGGCAGAACCGTTTATTTTTATGCGGAGGACGGAAAAATGGTCGTAAAATCCTTTTCAAACGGCGTAAAAACATATTAATCATCCGATGATTACAACTAAAGGCTTTCTTTCAATAAAGCGGTTTTATCCGTTCTTGAAAGAAAGCCTTTAGTTGTGCTGTGGGGACAGATTTTAAAAGTGAATGGAAAATCAATGAATATTGTTATACATTGTTTGCTGATTACCATTTTTTCGGGTCATATTGATTTTTTCTCTTAGTTCATTGCATTGCTCTTGAATCGCATCACGTGCGGATTTATCAATTATAGCTGCTCTCTGCAAAAGTTCAGTACATTCTATTGACAGCTTTAAAAGGGGAAGTTCCTCTTTACTGCATTCATCTTCAGAATATTCGGCGTGCAAAATTTGTTGCAAACGGGTTTGTTGTTCAAGGGGCAACGACTTAGATAAGCTGAGAATCAAATCGTCACATTTATTTACTCTGACAATATAGATGCCACGCTGATCAAGAAAATTATCCAGTTCAATATCGTTCTCTTTGCTGCGTACCTCAATTTGCTTGGTTAGATTTAGTATTTCGGTGAGCAAAATAACTTTTTGCTCAAGACAGGTAAGAATCTCCTTCATTGAAACCTCCATACAGTACAGGTACTTTTGGGATGCACTGTTTATTGTTTTTTCATATGGCTGAGTTTCTCGGCCTCTTCCCAAGTATCCCTCATCTGCTCTACCAACGGAACCAGTTCATCCAAAATGGTTCCGTCACGTTTAATTTCAGCTTTTATAATTTGCTGATTTACAAAATAGTATAGCTCGTATAATTCGGTAGAGATATCATATTGTCGGTCTAAAACAGAGGAAAGATAGTTGATAATATTCTTGCACTTTCCAGTGCATTTTTCTGCTGTTGCATAGTTTTTATCCTTTAACATCATAGAACCATAATGAAGGTTTTTCAATGTTTCATTTAACAGAGTAATTAATTGCTCTCCTTTGGACATGGTGTTGATTGCCTGTTCCTTATACTGCATGATTGGATTGTTTGGCATGGTTCGGTTTCCTCTCCTTAAGATATCTGAATCACCATCAGCTTGAAGTTGTATTGGATGTAAATATGTTTGACTGCGAATTCATGGTGCTCAAATACTGTTCCAGCTTTGTGAACTTAGCATAATACTGCTCCTGCTGAGTTTCCATCAATGCTTTTAGATTTTTAATTTGGGTATCGTATTCCGCTAAGCTTTTTGTAATGGAGCTTGTGTCGACTTTAGTACTGTTTTCAACACCGGCCTTCGCAATCAGGATGCCATCGCCGCCGGTAGTTTTGATGTTCCTATCAATGACCGCTTGCATACGGGTAGCAACACCGTCTGTTCCGGTAAATA
>DAMDEB010000036.1:8322-9204 GCA_032090075.1 Caproiciproducens sp. | reverse complement strand
AAGATGAAACTTTATCAGGGTCATTGTTCAAAGCATTCTTTAGCTTCGTTTCATCAATGGTGAGTTTACCGTTGGCTGCGTAATCGTTGGCCGGGGATGAAATGCCGATATCGTAGAGTGAAGATTTCATGGAGTCAATCATGTCAGTCATGGAGTGGCGCAAATCAAGGCTGAGAGAGTTTAGAATGGAGTCTCCCTTTAGCAATCCTTTTTTTGCATTCGTTTCCCAAGCGGTAATTTGAGCATCGGTCATATCCGCTTTTTGTGCATCGGTCAGTGGGGGATAGGAAGCATCTGTCGGCTTACTTTCACTGACCTTACCGTTTGCCAATACAATTAACGCATTGTAGTCATCGACAAATCCCTTGATTTTCGTATATAAATCATCGGTTTTATTGTCCACGGTAAATTTAATCGGAGTATCTGCGGTGACGGTGGCGTCAGTCTTACACAAAAGGCTAAAATTAACACCATCGAGTGTGAATTTGTTATCGCTTCGCACAATGTCAACTGCGTTTGCTGCGTTACCGTCAAAGCTTACTTTTAGCTTTGCGTCCTGCCCGGTTTGTACAGTATAATCAGTGCCGGCACTGCCAAACAAAGCTTTTGCAAGGCCACTGTCCGCAATGTCGACTTTGCTGGTACTGCCGCCGCTTTTGGAAGTTACACTGAACGTATTATTTGTTTCAGAGTAGGAAAGGGTTACGTTGGCATCCGCATCGTTGTTTACTGTGGAGATGATATTGGCAATCGTATCCGTACTTTTAAATGTAAATTTTTTACCATTGACTGTTAACCCATAGGCATCAAAGTCACCCGTTGTTTGTTTTGGGTCAGCATAGGAATCTAAAGTGAATTTGTCCGCATCCTTCAAATTGACTT
>DAMDEB010000036.1:7335-8312 GCA_032090075.1 Caproiciproducens sp. | reverse complement strand
GTTGGTATTAATGCGGTTGCTTTCACCTGCGTAGACATGTAGTGCACCATTTGCGCCGAGAATTCCGCTTACATCGGAGGAAGCAATTGAAAGAACATCCGTGCTCTCGATTACCTTACCGTCTGTGTCAAATTTGTCTGTCATTTTAAAAGATAAAGTTCCGCTGTCATCTGTGGAACCTGTTTTACCGACTGTGATTTTTCCGGATCCAAAGGCACTGTCTAAGCCGTTTTGTATATAATCTTTCAGCTTTGTAACATCGGAATAAAGGCTTTTATCAGTTTCTTTAAAAGTAATATTTTTAGTAAGCCCGTTCAAACTGAACGTCACGGTAGACCCTGAAAGAGAATCGGCTAATGCCTGAGTGGTAAAAAGGCTTTCCGGAACAATTGGCCCTCCCGTAATCACGGTGCTGCCGGAAGCCCCCGCGGTCAAACCAAGGCCTTTTAAAAGATTTGCACTGCCGGCGCTGACAACGATATTGGCCGTTGAAGTTCCGGTTTTTGACAATTGACCATTATCATCAAATGTAACATTGCCCTTTAATCCATCCGTTTTAGCAATTTGGGCATTTAGTTCGGCGGCTAAAGCTTTCGTATTCTCTGCCGGATCGGTGGACGAAAATGCAAAGTCACTGTTTACATTAACAGCATAGTCTTTTCCGTCGTAGTTGATGGTCAGTGAGTTACCGGAAACCAAGCTTTTTGCCCAAGTGGAAGAAATGGTTCCCGTGCCAATTGTTTCATTCGAAACATTATGGTTTGAAAGAAAGCTGGCCTGTTGCGCGAGCTGCGAAATACTTGTGACAACCATATTTTTCGCAACACTCGCGTTACCACTGATATTTAAAAATGACGAAGTATTATTAATAGATGTGGAATTGAAAAAGTTTGCACTTGAGATGTTGGCGCTGCTGGTCGAAGAAGAAAAATATTTAGCTTTAAAATCCGACAGGGCCGTAGTCACCTGACGATAGG
>DAMDEB010000036.1:0-7324 GCA_032090075.1 Caproiciproducens sp. | reverse complement strand
TGTTTCCACAGAGCAATTTGCTTGCTCTGCATCTGCTTGTCAATTTTGCTCTGGGTTCCGGAAGTCAGCTGCTTCACCAGAGTATCGGTATCCAATCCAGAGATTAGACCGCTCATCCTTTTAGACGAGGTCGAAGTTGCGTTGATAGAAGAAGCTGAACTGGTTGAATTTGTAGCTAGCATGATGAAAGCCTCCTAACAGGTATATAAATCATAATTACAATAAAGCTATTCATGATATATATCGTACCGAACAGAGAAAAAATTTAGAAAATTTTACAAAAGATAATTAAATTAAAATTTTATATTAATTAGTATTTTGTTTTGACGATATATACTATATTGTGTTATTATAGTAGCATATATTGTTTTATAGGATAATATGTATATTTGGGGAATCAGCAAAAAATGTAAGAGGGAATGGTTGTTAGAATGACTTTTATTCCAACCGATAAATTAAAAGCAGGAATGGTATTGGATAGAGACGTATATTTATTTGATTGCGTAACATCTAAAATCATCATGCTAAGATCCGGCCAAACATTAACTCAATTATATATTGATAAATTCGGTGAGTTGGATATCCTGGGTGCTTATATTCATTCCAAAGAAGAGACAAAGACAATCAGAGTTACTACAACTGTCAGGCAGCCGATTAAAAGAGAATTAAAACATGAGGCTATTGCAAGTGTACATCAGGTTTACCAAATGTTTAATCAAGTTGCACAGAAGATTAATGTAAGTAGCATTAACCAAACAATGAATGTTTCAAAGCAACTTGTGAATTCATTAAAAAACAATGCGGAAGCAAAAATCAGTATTGCAAATTTAAAACTGTATGATGATTATACCTACAATCATTCGCTTGGTGTGTCTATTCTTTCCATTGCAATTGGGTTGGAACTCGGTTTAAAGACGCAGGATTTGTACGACCTTGGATTTTGTGCTTTATTGCATGATATTGGAAAAATGTCGGTGCCGATAGAAATTATTGCAAAACCGGCGAAATTGACCAAAGAAGAGTTTAGCATTGTTAAGCAGCACCCGCAAAAGGGAGCTGAGTTCTTTTCAAAACATAATTTGGCTAATATCAGAATCTGTGAAGGGGTGCTGACGCATCATGAAAAATATGACGGTACAGGCTATCCAAGCGGACTTTCCGGTGAAGATATTCCTTTATTCGGAAGAATTATTTCAGTTGCGGATGTCTATGACGCATTGACCTCTGTAAGGCCATACAGAAAGCCGTCTCCGCCATCAGAAGCGATTGAATACATAATGGGCTCAAGTGGGATTGCGTTTGACTTTATGATTGTAAAGGCCTTTTTAAATAAGGTTTCCCCTTATCCGATTGGCTCGTGTGTCAAATTAAATAACGATGAAATTGCGATTATCGTAAAGCAAAACGAACATAATCCCTTGAGGCCTGTCATCAGGCCGATTAATCGACCTGATGTTTTGCTGGATTTGTATGTGCAGCGCAATTTACAGAGCACTGTAATTGAAGATGTTTGTAATGTTTCCACCAGCGAAGACTTTTAGCTGCTGCTGTTCAGTAAGTTTTGATATGGGTCTAACAACAAAAGCCGGGTAGTCCAAGATTTTTTGGACTACCCGGTTTTCACTATAATATTAATACTTGCTTCCTGCGTAGCTGTTTTTTATAGTTTCGGTATCCGTCGTTTTCGCTGCTGCATGGGCAGGGGAGACGGCAGCATTTGTCACAGTTGGCTTGATAATAAAATGGTTAACCAAAGACTTGAGAGTTTGTGCTTGGCCGGACATTTCTTCGCTTGAAGCCGCGCTTTCTTCCGCGGTTGCAGAATTTGTCTGAACAACGGCGGAAATTTGCTCTACTCCATATGTCACCTGGCTGATTGAAGTTGCCTGTGCATTGGAAGCATCCGCAATATTATTAATCAATTCGGTGGACTTTGAATTAGCGGAAATCACTTCAGTCAATGTTTTGGCTGTTGAATCTGTAATTTTTCGACCATTATCAACTGCTTGCAGTGCGTTTTCAATTAATGAAGTAGTGTCTTTTACGGCCTCTGCACTTTTCCCTGCAAGGTTTCGTACTTCATCGGCAACTACTGCAAAGCCTTTGCCTGCGGCACCGGCTCTTGCGGCTTCCACGGCGGCATTCAATGCCAAAATATTTGTTTGGCGGGCAATGTTATCAATGGTTTTAATAATATCACCGATTTTTGTGGAAGTTTCACTGATTTCGCTCATCGCCTGAAGCATCTTATCCATTTCCGCAGATGCGCTTTTAATTTTATTTTCTGCATCAGAAGAAGCTCGGTTCGCATCGGCAGCGTTGACCGCATTTTGCTTAACCTGTTCGGAAATTTCCATGATTGAAGCAGACAGTTCCTGAATAGAGCTTGCTTGTTCTGTTGCACCCTGTGCAAGTGCCTGAGAAGCATTTGCAACTTGTTCCGAACCATTTGATACCTCATTGGCGGAACGGCCGATTGAAGAAATATTTTTGTTTAACATCGATACGATATGTTCAAGTGCGGTTTTGATTTTCAGAAAATCACCCTGATACCCGTCTGCAATTTCAACATTCAGATTTCCGGCTGCCAGTGTGTTCAGAACATCAGTGATTCCACCCATATATTCCTTGTATGCGTCGATTGTAGACGAGAGAGCTTGTGCAAGCTGCCCAATTTCATTATTAGATCCTGCTTCAATTGTTACGCTTAAATCGCCCTGTGCCATCCGTGTTGCTGCTTCCGCGATTTTATTAATTGGGCGGGTAACTTTTCTTGCGGTTCGGATTGCCACCCAAAGAGCCAGCGCACAGGCTATACATAGCAAAATAACCCCGGGAATCCAATTGTTATCTTTTGTAAAAAAATAAACACTAAATCCACCACAGAGTAAGCAGATAATTGTTAATGGAATAAACGCAAGGATCAATCTCTTCTCAATTTTCATATTGTCAATTAGCTTCATTTTTACTTCCTTTTTTGAATCGAACTAAATCTGTACTGCACTATTTACCAGTTCGAATTCATCTTGATTCAAAATTTTACTTGTATCCAATAACATAACAACTTTATTTTGAATCTTGCCAATTCCTGTCAAATAAGCATTGGTGCAATCTTTTGACATCCTTGGAGGTGGGGAGATATTATCATCATCGATGATGGTTACTTCATCAACTGAATCTACAATGAAGCCAATGTGGCTTTCTCCGATTTTCGATACGATAATACAGGTCTTTTCGTCATAGTCCGCTTCTTCCTTGCCAAATCGCAGCCGAACGTCAATGACCGGAATAATGTTGCCGCGTAAATTAATGACACCCTTTGCATAACGCGGGGAATCTGGAATAGAGGTAATTTCCTGGTTTCCAATAATTTGTACCACATCAGCGATTGGAACGCCGAAAAGCTGCTTATCTGTCCAAAAAGTAAGGTACTTGCCTTTCATTTCGGTTGAATCAAGTTCCTCTTCCATTTCAATTGAATCTCTTGTATTCTCCATTTTCTATCACCTCATTATTAAATTAGAACAATTATAATATCATCGAGGCAAATTAAGAATTCGTTTCCTTTGCCATCTTAATTTGTTCTCTTTGTTTATCAAAAATGTAATTGCACAGCAAGTCAAACTGCCTGTTGGAACTGTCCAGAAATGCACAGCCGTAACCATTGTGTGAATAGTCGACTAACTGTTCCCGCTGCACTTGACAGCGAAACGGAACACTCATATCGTACAATGGCAACGTGGTAACAAATTTCTGTCCAGCCTCAAAATGCTCCGGCGTGGCAATAAAAATACCGCTTAAGCTCAAATCCGTCACAATCACATCGAGAGCGTGCTCCCTGTCGGGAACATTCTCTTCAATAAGATATGCCTGTGTGCTGATTTCCACCTTCAAGCGGAAATAATTCCTGCGTTCAAAGTCAGCCAAACTTTGTATATTGGTAATTTGCATCATATCTGAAGTTGAAAGAAAAACCTTACCAATCAAAACCTTAAAACCCAGCGTGTTATTATAGATGTTAATTTTAACCGGGGTGTTGCAGTGCAAAATAGGCAAAGTATCCGTGTTGTTGGAAATTTGCACGGCTCCGTGCAAAATATCTCCTAAAAACCCGGTGGTAATTAATTTATTTGAAAGTGTCTTAATTTCGCACATTGAGTATAAATACTGTTCAGAAATTGGCAGCATGGGAAATACCTCCAAAATGATATATAAAACCGTATCGAAGATATAAAATTAAAAAATCACTATCAATTAAGAAAAGCAATTTTTCTATTTCATGAATTCACATTACTTGATTGCTTGTTTCATCATCATCGGACAGAATTTTCACTGTGTCCAACAGCATAACCGCTTCTCCCAAAAGAGTTGCGATTCCTACGATAAAACCGTTAGTGGTATCTTTGGCAAGTTTGGGTGAATCACTAATTTGATTTTTGGAAACGTCTGTAACATCGTTTACCCGGTCCACGATGAATCCAACGCTTAAGTCACCTGTTTCCACCACGATGATACTGGTGTAATCATCATATTCCCTTGGTTCCTTATTGAATTTCAGTCTTAAATCAACCAGAGGAACAATTTTTCCTCTCAAATTGATGACTCCGATTACAAACGGCGGCAACTTTGGAATATAGGTGATGGGCTGCATCCGAATAATTTCAACCACCTGGCTGCTTGGGATTGCAAACAATTGCTCATCAATAAAAAAAGTAAGATACTTCTCCTTGGAAATGTTTTCATTGCCTTTATTGCTGTTCTCGGAAAAATTTTTTTCTGCCGTATTTTCCATATCGTCCACCATTTCTACCGTTGCCGATCGGTAAAATATTTTTAATGCTGCCGATTCCGGCATTATTTTGGCAGCATAAGTTTGAGCGCTCTAAAATATTTCTCTATTATATATCGGCTTGTTTCTGAAAAAATTAGCCAAATATGTTAGAAAATATCTTTTTATTTGCTTCTTAAATAGGATCCGTCTGTTCGCTTTGTATCATATTGGCTTTACCATCAAGGGAATAATTTAAAAAATATACGTAGATGTCCACAATCGCCTGATATAATTCGGGTGGGATTTCACTTCCTGCGCCGAGTTGTGAAAGCAGTGTAGCAAGTGCATCATCCTGAAAAACCGGGACATTGTTGTCTTGTGCAACGTCAATGATTTTTTGCGCAACATAACCAAGGCCGGCTGCAACGACTACAGGAGCGTTGTGGGACGAGTCCTGCGAGTACTTTAAAGCAGCTGCCTGCGAACGTTTTTCATATGGTAACATCGATTATATTCTTCCTTTCGTATACTTTTTTCATAATCTGTTTGTCCACCTTAGCAATGTTGTCCGTTGACAGTTCAATGCTTTGAGCCGTCAGTCCGTTTTGCGAAAATATCTGGGAAATTCTGTCCCCGATTTCTTGTTTGCTCGTTGCCAAAACAGGGGGACAGTTCAATTTTATTTCAGCATTTTTTTGAGAAAGAACAACGGAAGCTTCAAAATAACCCAGCTGTTTTATATCGAAAGTTAAAAACAATTTAAGCGGTTTAGGCTCTTTGTTTTGGCCACCATGCGGCGAAGAAGGGTTACCGTCATCATCTTTTTCAATCCAAATCTCTGAAAACATAAATTTTCCATTATAATTTATCGGTAAAAAAAGATGGGTAAAAGGCATATATACACTGTTATTCAGCAGAAGGGAAGAAATCACGTCCTTGTACAGCGATTGCGTTACATTTGAAGAACTCTGATTGAGGTTTTCCGTTAGCGCTTTTATCAGAGAATCATAAAATTGATTTTCCGGTTTTTGTGAAGATTCTGTAAGATTTTTTAAAAACATAGATTTGATTTGGTTTATTTTTTCGGGAGGCAAGTTCAATTCATACCTGCAATAGTCCATTAAGGATGAAAGCTGGTCAATTAATTCCTGGTGTGAACTGATGTTTAACCTCGCAATATTATGTACAAGGAAGGTGATGCCATCTCTCAATGAACCAAAATCATTGGTTGTTGAAACGTATTCGCTTAAAAGGGGAAGAACTTTTTCTTTTAAAATGGATAAATTTGCATTCAAACTGTTGAAAGGCTGTTCAGTCATGAGTTGGTTCGTCAGCGCCTGCAGCTTTGTACCATAAGAACTTGTCATTTGTGGAACAAGCGTGTTCAATTCTTTTACAATAGTAGCTGTGTTGTCCGGCGTCGAAAAATAGGCGTCATAAGATTTCAGAAAAGCGGACAGGTGCTCTTTTAAACCGCTATCGGAATATTCATTCATAAGGCTTCGAAAAATATCAAAGACTGGCCCGGAAAATTTTGTCTGGTTATTGCTTTGGAACATTAGATTTTTTACAATATCCGCCTGGTCCATTTTCATAGCAGCTGAAAGCTGTTTCGTTAGTAAGGCTACGGGGCTTTCGTCATTGACGCGATCTGCACGGTTAAATGCATCAAACATAATTTTTTGCAGTGTTTGCGAAAGCGCCGGAGTTTTGCCTAACTGCTCCAAAAATTTATTAAAAACAGAGTTGCGGTTCAGCAAAAAATTAAAATTTGTGTTTTGCTCTGACTGTTTGTCTGTGTTCGGCTGAGTCACTTTCGACGGGTCAATTGGAAGGATTGCTTGCGACTGTTTAGCCGACGGAATCTTGTTGATACTTTCATTACCGGTAATAGGAGTGGTTATTGTTAAGCGATCGGGCATAAAAACACCTCTAAAATAAATTTTAACGTTAATTTAATTGAAGTTGGAACGATATATATCATATAAAGTTTATTAGGCGGTGAAGTATTAATGGATAACAATATGGAATCAATGCTCGAAGTATATCTGTTTGAAGCAAATGATTTGCTTGAACACCTTGACGAAATCTTAATCAATTGCGAAAAAGCAAATTCTTTTGATACCGACAGCATCAATGAAATCTTCCGGATTATGCATACAATCAAAGGCTCCTCTGCAATGATGCAGTTTAACAGCTTGATGACTATCTCTCACAAGGTGGAGGATTTGTTCTACTTCGTGCGTGAAAATGGAATTGACGAGAAATACAACAGCGAACTTTTTGACCTGATGTTCAAATCAAGTGATTTTATTAAGTCAGAAGTATCTAAGGTCGAAAACAATGAGCCTTTAACTACAGATATCGGCACTTTTGAGAAGGAAATTAATGATTTTCTGAAAAAGATTTCTGAAAATCAGTCAACCACGCCTGAGGTTGAGCTCGTTTCTAATTTGGTGATGGATACCGAGAGCTTTGACCCGAATTTTCCTTACTCGGTACGGGTGTTTTTCGAAGAAGAGACGGAGATGGAAAATCTTCGTGCGGTCATGC
>DAMDEB010000035.1:16665-18950 GCA_032090075.1 Caproiciproducens sp. | reverse complement strand
GATTACCGCGCCGGACGGCCGGATTTGGAAAATCATGAGCGACGGCAGTATCCGGACACAGAAAAAGGTTAACGGTCAGATAGTCAACGCGGGGAGCGAATACAGTGTTGAGCTGGTCAGCCCAATCCTTACCTACCGTGAGGACATCGAAACCCTGCAGGAACTGGTACGAAAATTGCGCAAGGCGAGCGGGTTCGGAAACAGCTCGGCTGGAATCCATATCCACCTTGATAATGCAAACCATACGCCGCGCAGCATTCGGAATTTTATCAATATTATCGCCAGTAAGAATGACCTTTTTTACAAAGCCTTGGAAATCGAACCAGACCGGATGCGCTTCTGCAAGAAAATGGATAGCACCTTGGTAGAGGCAATGAACCGGAAGAAACCCAAAACCATGCGGGAAATCGAGGAAATCTGGTATGCGGGTTACAATTCCAGCCGCAACACCCACTATCATTCAAGTCGCTACCACTTTTTGAACTTACATAGTTTTTTCAACGGCAACCATACGGTAGAGCTTCGCGGATTCAATAGCGGTGAACTCCATGCAGGCAAAATTCGCAGCTACATTGTTTTGGCCTTGGCGCTGAACCATCAGGCACTGACGCAAAGAAGCGCGAGCAGCAAGAAAAATCAGACCGAGAACGAAAAGTTCGCCATGCGCACCTACCTTAACCGCATTGGTTTGATTGGCGATGAATTCAAAAACTGCCGCGAGCATCTTTATAAAAACCTTCCCGGATGTGCCGCCTGGCGGTTCAATTCCGCCGCTTGAAGGAACCGCCGGTGAAGCCAACGGTGGGGCAGCGTGCCCCGCCCAGGTTTACCCGCAAATGGTTTTCGTCTGGAAAACAGAAAACAACACTTGGTCGCACGTCCCATACTAAGTGCAAGGAGAAAAAGAATATGCTTTACTTAGCTTACGGCTCCAATCTCAATTTGGAGCAAATGGCAAACCGGTGTCCAACGGCCAGGGTGGCGGGCACCACTACTTTGAAAAATTATCAACTTTTGTTTCGGGGAGGTCATGCAAACGCCGTCGCCACCATCGAACCGCAAAAAGGCGGCAGTGTTCCGGTGATGCTTTGGAATATAACTCCCGCCGACGAGGCAGCGCTGGACCGTTACGAAGGCTGGCCGTTTCTATATCGAAAAGAAAAAGTGCGTGTTACCCTCAACGGAAAACAGGTGACCGCGATGGTTTATATCATGAACGAGGGTAGGCCACTGGGTACTCCGAGCTGTTACTATTACAAGGTTATTTTGCAGGGTTACCACTCGGCGTGGTTTGATGTAAATGTTCTGAAACAGGCGGTGGATGATTCAGTATAGATTGAATTCTTCTACCGGAAAGTTCCATTGTTTGTCGGGGTTATGTGTTATATAATCGATATATCATTTGTATAAAGGGAGAACTGTTTATGATTAATTTTGAACAATACTTATATGAAAAAGTGAAGTCCGCTATTGATACATGGGATGAACCCAAAATCTACGCTATATCCTTTTTTGTTAACTCAAATGAGGCCAATAAATATAAGGAGTTTTCCAATGTAAGTGAATTCGTAATTAGTTGTAATACTGAAGAAGATTGCGGTGATGTGTCTTATTTAGCAGAATCAAGGTGGAACTATGCCTTTTGGAGACAAGATGAAACACCAATTATTTATACCTATGAGGAAAATGAAGGTACTGAAATTCTATTTAAGTGGTACATGGAAAATGGTATTAATGACATTGGGGTAGAAAATGAGAATTCTATGTATGACAAAAATTTCAATTATATAGGAAAAGGCCCAATTGGATATTATGAGCTTTTAACTGCTGTAAGTAATGTAGCGAGACGATTTCAAGAAGAAGGCTTTATTTTTAAAAAATTTGGTTATTCAATTCCTATTATTGTGCATGATTTGGAATACCCGTGGTATGTTCAAGAAGCTACTAAAAATGCAAACCCCAATGGTGAAGCGAATTTGTTTTTGAAGGCATTACAGGAAGGATTTCCGGAATAATTTTTAATAAGGTCATTATGAAAATATTATGATAAGATGGAAAGGCGGATCTGCCGTCGTTAATTTCAAATCTAAAGAACTCTCAGTCGGGAGTTCTTTTTTTCTGCACATTTTTAGTAAAGGAGGCGGCAGCTATACGCAAACTGAAAAAGTTCATTCCCACAAAATTCAAAGCAAAAGACTCCGTTTACAGCAAGGCTGCCGCCGACTACGCGGCAGGTTTTATTGAGTGCTTAACGCACACCAAGGGCACATGGGCCGGGAAAAACT
>DAMDEB010000035.1:13484-16655 GCA_032090075.1 Caproiciproducens sp. | reverse complement strand
GCTATCGGCAGTTCACCAATGCCTATGTGGAAATTCCAAAGAAAATGGGTAAATCCGAACTTGCCGCCGCTGTGGCGCTGCTGCTCACTTGCGGTGACCATGAGGAAGGTGCCGAAGTATACGGCTGCGCAGCCGACCGACAGCAGGCGTCAATTGTTTTTGATGTAGCTTCGGAAATGGTCAAACAATGCCCGGCGCTTGCAAAACGTGTAAAAATTCTCGCTTCATTAAAAAGACTTGTATATCTGCCTACCAACAGTTTTTACCAGGTGCTTTCGGCTGAAGCCTACACCAAACATGGCCTGAACATTCATGGTGTGGTGTTCGACGAACTTCACGCACAGCCAAACCGCAAACTTTATGATGTTATGCTGCGCGGTTCCGGCGACGCCCGTATGCAGCCACTGTATTTTTTGATTACAACTGCGGGTGACAATACCAACTCCATCTGTTGGGAAGTGCATCAAAAAGCAAAGGATATCATTGAGGGCCGCAAACACGACCCAACCTTTTACCCTGTCATTTACGGAGCCGATGAACAGGACGATTGGACTGACCCGAAAATCTGGAAAAAGGCCAATCCGTCGCTGGGTATTACAGTAGGAATCGACAAGGTAAAGGCTGCCTGCGAGAGCGCGAAAGAAAATCCCGCCGAGGAAAATAGCTTCCGACAGCTTCGCCTGAACCAATGGGTCAAGCAGGCAATCCGGTGGATGCCGATGGAGAAATGGGATAAATGCTCTTTTGCAGTTGACCCGAAACAGCTGGAAGGCCGCATTTGCTATGGTGGACTTGACCTTTCCAGCACCACCGATATTACAGCTTTTGTTCTGGTATTCCCGCCAGATAATGAAGACGATAAATACAACATTCTTCCGTATTTTTGGATACCCGAGGACAATCTTGATTTACGCGTCCGCCGGGATCATGTCAACTATGACCTGTGGAAACAACAAGGTTTTCTGCAAACCACCGAGGGTAATGTTGTCCACTATGGATTTATTGAAAGTTTCATTGAACAGCTTGGCCTAAAGTATAACATCCGCGAGATTGCCTTTGATCGATGGGGCGCTGTACAGATGACACAGAATCTCGATAATCTTGGTTTCACGGTGGTTCCTTTCGGACAGGGATTCAAGGATATGTCACCGCCCACCAAGGAACTGATGAAGCTGACCTTGGAACAGAAACTGGCGCACAGCGGTCACCCAGTGCTGCGCTGGATGATGGACAACATCTTCATCCGCACTGACCCTGCCGGAAATATCAAGCCGGACAAGGAAAAATCCACTGAGAAGATTGATGGTGCGGTCGCAACTATTATGGCACTAGATAGGGCAATTCGGTGTGAGAATAACAATCCGGCTTCGGTTTACGATGAACGGGGAATTTTGATTTTATAGTACACTTGCAATTCGCCGAACGATTGCATACTGTAAAGTAAATAATGAACTTCGGATAATTTATAAACGAAGCAGCAAAGACTGTAAAGTGGAAAAACTAGGAATTGATCGCAAGTACAATACGTGTTAAGATGGAGATAATTTTTGATAGATAGGGGTTATAGCATTGATGGGATCGAGTAAAGGAAGTGGCAATACTCCACAGGCTTTTCCACACAGAACCTCAGTGACCATAAAGGGTATGATGATTCTGCTGTTCATTCTCTCTTTTTTCTCTCTTCCTTCAGGACTGGCTCTTGAGTCGGCACATCTTTCATTCAGTGCGGCAGACACTGATTATTCATGGATGTTCTTTCTGTTGCTTCCCATTCCATTGGCTAACTTAATATTAGGTGTGGTGTATAAGCGAAGGAGTTTCAAAACAACAAAAAATATTGTTGTTGGGATAATTTTTACTTTTTTACTTTGTATTTATGGTTCCTTCACTTTTATATTTAGTGGCACTTACTTACACAATTTATCTTTTATTGATGATATCTCATCAGAAGTCCATTTTAGTCTACCGGATAAAGGTCATATCACAACACAGAAATTTCAGGAAAACGTCCCAAATTCATCATCCGTGTCAACTACGTCAAAAGTGGCTGAAGATTCCGTGAATTATTACTCCATGAGTAGTGTTGAATTCACCGATGAAGAGCAGATTTCGGCTTTTAAAACGGCGGTAAACGGCAGCAAACTCTGGGTGACCACTGTAACTACACCGCTTTCCAGCATCATCCCCATGTTATACTCCACACAGAGTTCTGAATTCAATTATTTTATGGTTTATAATGTAGACTTGGGAACGTACAATACCGTTCCCAGCAAATCCGGCAATTATAGATTTATCTATATTGCTTACGACAGTAGTGGGAACAAAATGCTGATTGGTGAGTACACTTATAATGTCACTTTATAATAATTCCCATTATGCCTGTCAAATGTAAATTTAAAGGCGCTAATTATGAGTGAACCTTATCAAACAATTTGACAGCGAAAAACCAATTTCACAGGACGATCATATGGTCGTCCTTTTCTTTTACTCATTTTTAAGGAGTTGATTCAATGAGCATACTAAAAAGCCTATTTCATTCCCGCGATAAGCCCCAAAACAGTCTGCCCGGCAGCCAATATAGTTTTTTTTTCGGCAGCACCACATCAGGTAAACCGGTCAACGAAAATACAGCCATGCAGATGACAGCGGTATATTCCTGTGTGCGAATTCTGTCCGAGGCAGTAGCGGGTCTGCCGCTGAACATCTATCAATATAATGATTCGGGTGGAAAAGAAAGAGCCATCGGGCGTCCTCTATATAAACTGCTCCATGACGAGCCAAACCCAGAGATGACTTCGTTCGCGTTTCGAGAAACGCTGATGGGTCATCTTTTATTATGGGGCAACGCTTATGCGCAGATTATTCGTAACGCGCGCGGCGAAGTGGTGGGACTGTATCCGCTCATGCCGAATAAAATGACGGTTGACCGTGACAGCAATGGGCATCTGTACTATCTTTACCGGCGTACATCAGAGGATATACCATCGCTTGGCAAAGCGCAGCAGGTGTATCTACGACCCAGTGATGTATTGCATATTCCTGGACTCGGTTTTGATGGCTTGGCTGGCTATTCACCCATTGCCATGGCGAAAAATGCCATTGGTATGGCAATTGCCTGTGAGGAGTATGGTGCAAAATTCTTCGCCAATGGCGCAAGTCCCGGCGGTGTAT
>DAMDEB010000035.1:10378-13474 GCA_032090075.1 Caproiciproducens sp. | reverse complement strand
TAAAGACCCGCAAAAGGTCAAGGAAAGCTGGAATTCAGTATATCAGGGAAGCAATAACGCTCACAAGGTGGCTGTACTTGAGGAAGGCATGAAGTATCAGGCTATCGGAATTTCGCCAGAGCAGGCACAGTTTCTCGAAACCCGTAAGTTCCAAATCAATGAAATTGCTCGAATTTTCAGAGTGCCGCCCCACATGGTCGGTGATCTTGAAAAGTCGAGCTTTTCTAATATTGAGCAGCAGAGTTTGGAGTTCGTAAAATACACCCTCGACCCATGGGTCGTGAGGTGGGAGCAAGCTATGTGCCGTGTGCTTCTTTCCGACAGTGAAAAACCGGAATATTTCATCAAGTTCAATGTGGATGGTCTCTTGCGCGGCGATTATGCCAGTCGAATGAGCGGCTATGCTACTGCCCGGCAAAACGGCTGGATGTCTTCCAATGACATTCGTGAACTTGAAAATCTTGACCGCCTTCCCACTGAACTCGGTGGTGATCTGTATCTCATTAACGGCGCAATGACAAAACTGCAGGATGCCGGTGCATTTGCAAATATTTCTACACAACAAAAAACGGAGGAAACAAAATGAAAAAGTTCTGGAACTGGGTAAAGAATGAAACTTCTGAATCCCGTACCCTTTACCTTGATGGCGCAATTGCAGAGGATTCGTGGTTTGACGATGACATTACCCCGGCGGCTTTCAAAGGCGAACTGATGAGTAGCTCCGGTGACATCACAATCTGGATTAATTCGCCAGGCGGAGACTGTGTCGCGGCATCACAAATTTACTCGATGCTCATGGATTACACCGGAAATGTTACAGTAAAAATCGACGGTATCGCGGCCTCGGCTGCTTCCGTCATTGCCATGGCTGGCAGCAAAGTGCTGATGGCTCCTACGGCGATGCTGATGATTCATAATCCGCTGACTGTAGCTATTGGCGACAGCGCAGAAAGGCAAAAAGCAATTTCAATGCTGGATGAAGTCAAAGAGTCGATTATTAACGCCTACGAAATTAAAACCGGCCTTTCCCGTCCGAAACTCGCCCACCTCATGGATGCCGAAACATGGATGAATGTCAACAAGGCTGTGGAGTATGGTTTTGCGGACGGTATTTTGGAAGACGAAAAAAAGCGTAATCAGAAAGAGCTTGATATTGAGAATTTCAGTTTCAGCCGCCGTGCTGTTACGAATTCTCTGCTCAATAAGCTTTCCAAACCATTGAAAAATGAGAACAAAATCGCCATAGCATCACTCGAAAAGCGGCTTGACCTTTTGAAAATTTAAGGAGGAACTCATTATGAATCAGATTTTAGAACTGCGTGAAAAACGCGCCAAAGCGTGGGATGCCGCAAAGGCCTTTCTCGACACCAAGCGTGGCACTGACGGATTAATATCAGCCGAAGATTCTGCTACTTACGAAAAAATGGAGACCGATGTTGTTAGTCTCGGCAAGGAAATCGACCGCCTGGAACGGCAGACCGCGCTGGATTTGGAACTTTCTAAACCTACCGCAGACCCCATTACCAACAAACCGACAGCAATCTCCGGTAGCCAAACCAAAACTGGCAGAGCCGCCGATGAGTACAGGAATGCGTTCTGGAATGTAATGCGCTCCAAGGCTCCTAATTACAACGTTCAAAATGCCCTGCAGGTTGGCACCGATACAGAGGGTGGTTACCTTGTTCCAGATGAGTTCGAGCGCACTCTGGTGCAGGTTTTGGAGGAGCAGAACATTTTTCGCCAGCTTGCCAAGATTATCACCACTTCCACCGGCGACCGCAAAATTCCTGTGGTGGCAACAAAAGGTACCGCTTCCTGGGTGGATGAAGAAGGTATCATGCCGGAAAGTGATGACGCATTTGGGCAGGTTTCCATTGGCGCGTATAAGCTGGCAACCATGATTAAAGTTTCCGAGGAACTGCTCAACGATAATGTGTTTAACCTCGAAAGCTACATAGCCACTGAGTTTGCCCGCCGCATTGGTGTAAAGGAAGAGGAATCTTTCTTCATTGGCGATGGCACCGGAAAACCTACCGGTATCTTTCATACCACTGGCGGCGCGGAACTGGGTGTGACAGCTGCCAGTGCTACCGCGATTACCCTTGATGAAATTATGGATTTATTCTACAGTCTGAAATCTCCATATCGCAAGAACGCAACTTTTATGATGAATGACGCTACAGTCAAGGCTATCCGTAAACTCAAGGATAACAGCGGTCAGTACATTTGGCAGCCTTCCGTTACTGCCGGAACTCCTGATACCATTCTCAATCGCCCTGTTGTAACTTCTGTGTATGTTCCGATTATAGCTGCTGGGGCGAAAAGCATCGCATTCGGAGATTTCGGTTACTATTGGGTGGCTGACCGTCAGGGCCGGTCTTTCAAACGCTTAAATGAACTTTTTGCCGCAACCGGGCAAGTCGGATTTATGGCGACGGAGCGCGTGGATGGCAAGCTGATTCTGCCCGAAGCCATTCAGATATTGCAGCAAAAATCTGCTTAAGACTGGGAGTGACGGCAGATGAGTGAGCTACTCTCAAAAGTGAAAGCAAATCTGATTCTTGAGCACGATGCGGACGACGCACTTATTGAAAACTTTATCACTGCCGCCGTTTCCTACGCGGAGAGTTATCAGCATTTGTCACAGGATTATTACCAAACAAACCTGATGTCACCAACAACAGAACAGGCCGTCGTTATGTTGTCGTCCCACTTTTACGAGAGTCGGGACGGCAGCACCGGCGGCTTTTTTAGTGATAACGTGCAGGCGGCACAGCAAGTGTGGGATACGGTGAATTTGTTACTTCGACTTGACCGGAATTGGAAGGTGTAAGGATGAGCTTTGGAAAAATGAACTCTTTTATTGACATTATCTCCACGAAGCCAATCAAGGACAGCGAGGGGTTCGCCATAACGAAGGATACGATTTTGGCTTCGGTTCGGGCATACAAAGAGGAACGGCATGGCAATGAACAATGGGCAAACAGGGCGGCGTTTTCAACAGCGACCGCTCTGTTCCGCTTTAGGAAAATACCGGGCACTGAGATAACGACCGCACTTGTTTTTGTTTGTGATAGCGGCAGATATAATATCGTC
>DAMDEB010000035.1:7712-10368 GCA_032090075.1 Caproiciproducens sp. | reverse complement strand
CAAGGAACGTGGGATGTACATTGAAGTGCTGGCGGAAAGGGTGATTGCAGGTGGCTAAAATTGATATTAAAATGCCAGAAGAGTTTCTCTTGAAAGTTTCCAAATTGGCTGAAAAAACCGATGAGATCATTCCAAAGGTATTGGAAGCCGGTGGAGCTGTGGTACTGCCCAAAGTAAAATCCAATCTGCAGACGGTCATCGGAAACGGTACAAAGTATAAATCACGTTCCACTGGTGAACTCGTTGAGGCACTGGGCGTTACCTCTGCAAAACAGGATAGGGACGGTAATTTTAATATAAAAATTGGCTTTGATGAACCTAGAATAGATGCGGGGAGTAACGCCAAAATTGCCAATATCATCGAGTATGGCAAAAGTGGTCAGCCGCCTAAACCATTTCTGAAACCCGCGAAGTCAGCTACAAAAAAGCCATGTATTGCGGCTATGACGGCTGCTTTGGAAAAGGAGCTGGACAACCTATGAGTATTTTATCGGAATTAAATGCAGTACTTACGGCAGTGGACATCCCTATCGAAACGGGTGTGTTCAGCGGCGTTCCTCCTGATGAGTATCTTGTCATCACTCCGATGAATGATACTTTTGAAGGGTACGCAGATAATCATCCGCAGCAGGAAATTCAGGAAGCGCGGCTGTCTTTGTTTGTGAAAGGCAGTTACACCGCAAGAAAAAATCAGATTGTAAAGGCACTTCTAATGGTGGACTTTACAATCACCGACCGCCGGTATATCGGGCATGAGGATGATACCGGCTTTCACCACTACACAATAGATGTGTTGAAAGAATATAACTTGGAGGAGGCTTAAGTATGGCGACAATCGGTTTAGATAAATTGTTCTATTCGAAGATTACCGAAGCAACAGATGGCACGGAAACTTATGCAACGCCTGTTTCGCTTGCAAAGGCAATCAAATCTGATCTTTCCGTTGATCTAGCGGAAGCAACGCTTTACGCGGATGATGGCGCGGCGGCAGTAGTAAAGGAATTTAAGTCCGGCAAACTTTCGCTCGGTGTAGACGATATCGGCAGAACCGCAGCGGAAGATTTGACCGGCGCAACCATTGACGACAATGGCGTACTTGTTTCAACCAGTGAGGACGGCGGTACACCGGTGGCAATCGGATTTCGGGCAAAGAAAGCAAACGGAAAATATCGTTATTTTTGGCTTTATAAGGTGAAATTCGGTATTCCGGCGACGAATCTGCAAACTAAAGGTGACAGCATTTCGTTTCAAACTCCCACTATCGAGGGCACGGTTATGCGTCGGAATAAACTGGATGCTCAAAACAACCATCCATGGAAATCAGAAGTCAGCGAGGACGATTCAGGGGTTGTCGCTGCTACTATCACCGGATGGTTTACACAGGTGTACGAGCCGGAATTTACGGTTACACCATAATAATAATGAAAGAGCCGCCCTTTTCAGAGCGGCAATTTAGGGAGAAAAGAAGAAAATATGAAAAAGAGTATATATGAATTCTCATATATAGAACTTATAAACTGTTTGAATCTCTTGGAATGATTATATTATAGGCAACCAATATGGAGTTTAATTGAAGTCAGCATGAAAATTAAGGGAACTTTATGTTAAGGAGGGGTTTAATGCGGTCATTCAGATTGGTGGCAAAGAGTATCAGCTTGTTTTGACTACTCGCGCAACAAAGGAAATTGCAAAGCGATACGGCGGTTTGGAAAACCTCGGGGAAAAGCTTATGAATTCTGAAAACTTCGAAATGGCAATTGATGAGATTGTGTGGCTGATTGTGCTGTTGGCAAACCAAAGTGTGTTAATTCACAACCTGCAGAACGAGGACAAACGTGAGCTGCTCACCGAAGAAATAGTTGAGCTTTTGACTTCACCGTTGGATTTGGCAAATTACAAAAGCGCAATTATGGAAGCTATGATGAAAGGCACGAAGCGCCACATTGAAAGTGAGGAAGAACCCTCAAAAAACACACAAGTCGGGTAACAGATGAAGAACTGTTTGCCCGACTTATTTATTATGGTGTAACCCAACTCCACCGCCCTGAATCTGATATTTGGTTCATGCCGATTGGCGATTTACTCGATCAGTGGGAAATCTGTAAGCAGTTTAACGGCATGGCGAAGGCAAAGCGCGAATTCTTTATCGATGATATTATTCCAATTGAAGTATAAACGTTCACAAAAAGTTTACATTTTTAATCTTGTGCCTTTTCAGCATTAATAGTGTAAAAAATCCCCATGAATCTTGGATTCTTCCATGGTTCACAATACATGCTCACAATACAAAGTCATACTCTTGACTTACAAAAAAGGGTATGTGCTATAATGTGAGAAAATAAATGGAGGGCATGAATTTATGAACATTCCAAAACTTGATGATTTTGTTAAAGAAATTGAGACGCTGAAACGGGAAGGTCAAAAAATGGGAGAAAACAGTATAGAAATACAGTCAGGAGTGCTGCATAAAATGTTAGGTGACTTTAAAGGAAAAGATGCACGAATGACGAGCTGTTGTAGAGCCATGTATGCTTGTATGAAAACGAAAGATGAAATTATTCAACAGCCCAACCCTAGAAATGGGAATCCTGAAACCAAGGGATTTGGATCAAGACTAATTATTCGATACTATTTATAAATCAAAATACAACGTTCG
>DAMDEB010000035.1:6352-7632 GCA_032090075.1 Caproiciproducens sp. | reverse complement strand
AGGACTTTAAAAATTCCTTGAGAGATATTAATCAGAGCTTTAAAGTGCTAGGCAGCGAAATGAACTTGGTTTCTTCGCAGTTTGACAAGCAGGATAAATCGGTCCAGGCAGTTACAGCTAGAAATTCTGTACTGAATAAAGAAATCGACGCGCAGAAAAACAAAATAGGCACGCTGGAAAAAGCTCTACAGAATGCTTCCACTTCCTTTGGTGAGAACGATAAACGCACTCAATCGTGGGCAGTCCAGCTCAATAACGCAAAAGCGGAACTAAATGGCATGGAAAAAGAGCTTCACCAAAACAATTCAGCCCTTGATGGTGCCGGGAAAGAGTTCAACAGCACAGAAAAGCAAGCGAATCAGTTTGGAGATGAAATTCGTAAAGCCGCGGAAAAAACCGATGATGCCGGGGGCAGATTTGAAAAACTGGGCGGCGTGCTAAAAGGGATCGGCGCTTCCATGGGTGTTGCTCTGGCTGGCATCGGTGCGGCTGCCGTGGGCGCAGGAAAGTCCTTTGTAGACGCGTCCGTGAATTCTGCATCCTATGCGGATGAAATTCTGACAACAGCTTCGCAAACGCATATGAGTACGGAAAGCCTGCAGGCATACAAATACGCTGCCGAGCTGGTAGATACTCCTCTTGAAACACTTACCGGCAGTATGGCGAAGCAAGTCCGTTCTATGTCTTCGGCGACAGGCGGTTCGAAAGATATGGCAGAAGCATATAAAAAACTGGGCGTGTCCGTACAGGATTCCAACGGCCACCTGAAAAACAGTGAGGACGTATATTGGCAGACTATTGACGCGCTGGGAAAAGTCAAGGATACAACCGAGCGGGACGCGCTATCCATGAAGATATTCGGAAAATCCGCACAAGACTTGAACCCGCTCATTGAAAAGGGCAGCGTTGGGATTGCACAGCTTACAGATGAAGCCAAAAAAATGGGCGCGGTAATGTCGAACGATTCCCTCAATGCGCTTGGTAAGTTTGACGACAGCGTTCAGCGGATAAAATCCGGTGCAGGGGCTGCCAAAAACATGCTCGGCACTGTGTTGCTCCCGGAACTTCAAGTGTTTGCCGATCAGGGCGTGTCATTGCTTGGCAGCTTCACCAAAGGCCTGTCCGACGCAGGCGGCGACTGGAGTAAAATATCGAAGGTAATCGGTGATACCGTCGGGAATCTCGCAAACATGCTGGTGAAAGAGCTGCCGAACCTTGTGCAAGTCGGACTTGATATCGTTACTTCCATCGGCGGGGCAATCATCACAAATTTGCCGACG
>DAMDEB010000035.1:1527-6329 GCA_032090075.1 Caproiciproducens sp. | reverse complement strand
TGATTCGGCAGTGCAGATTGTGATGACGCTGCTTCAAGCGTTAATTGCAGCTCTGCCACAAATTACGGCAGGAGCCTTGCAGTTGGTAATGGCACTGGTGGATGGAATTATCGCAAATCTTCCCGCGCTGGTTGAGGGCGCACTGCAAATGATTGTCGCACTCGCCGCCGGAATTGGTGATGCACTTCCGAAACTGATCCCGGCAATCGTGGACGCTGTGATTCTTATTGTGAATACGCTGATCAACAACATGGACAAAGTGCTTGCTGCAGCCTTTAAAATTATTGAGGGGCTGGCGAGGGGGTTAATTAATGCTCTTCCGAAGCTCATCAATGCATTGCCAAAAATCATTGACTCCATTGTTAATTTCATCGTAAATAATCTGCCGTTAATTATTGAACTTGGTATCAGAATCGTCGTGGAACTGGCGGCTGGCTTGATTCGCGCACTGCCACAGCTTATCGCAAAATTGCCGCAGATCATATCGTCGATTGTGACCGGAATCGGGAAATCTATGAGCTCGATTAACCAGATTGGGGTAAACATCGTTACAGGCCTATGGGAAGGCATCAAAGGCATGGGGGCATGGATTCAAAGCAAAGTCACCGATTTCTTTGGCGGCATCGTCGACAGCGTAAAAGGAATGCTCGGAATTCATTCACCGTCCACTGTGTTCGCGGGCATTGGCGGTTATATGGCGCAGGGCTTGGGAGTTGGTTTCAGCAAAGCCATGGATCAGGTGTCCGGTGATATTCAGAGTGCCATTCCAACAAATTTTGATCTGCATACAAGCGTAAATGCAAATGCAATTGGTGGCGCAGCCAAAGGGAATGGAATCGGCGTTGGCGGTTTTACTTTGCATATTGAGAATTTCGTAAATAATACGGAAAAAGATATCGAGCGGCTTGCCTACGAATTTGAATTTTACCGGCAGCGAGCGGCTTTGGCGACAGGAGGAGCATGATGCTGAGTTTCATATTTAATAGAAAAGACAGCTTTCAGGATTTTGGCATCTATATTGAAAAGCGCCCGAATCTTCCGTCACCCAAGCGCCGTGTAAGCTATATCGAAGTTCCGGGCAGAGATTCCAGTCTACGTCGGGATGAAGGAACCTATGAAGACATCACACTTTCTGTGGAATGCTCGCTGATCGGCGACCCATATTCAAAGATTAGCAGTATAAAATCTTGGCTCCTGAATGCGGGTGAAGGTGATCTGATATTCAGCTATCAACCTGATCAAAAGTATATTGCGCAGGTTGTCAACAGCATTGATTTTGAAGTGGTTTTAAAGATCACCTCGCATTTTGTCATTCTGTTCAACTGTCAACCGTTTCAATATGCAGCGGATAATGCATCGATTATCACTACTACAAATACGACTATAACGAATCCGGGAACTGCGAACGCTCTTCCTATTATAAAGGTGAACGGTTCCGGCGCTGGCAGTCTGACTGTGAATGGAAACAGTGTGTTTTTCAGCAGCATTGATGAGCATGTGATCCTCAACTCCGAAATTCAAGAAACTTACAAGGATACTGGAACAGAACTGATCAACAAAAATGCAACCAAGACCGGCGATTTTTCAATATTACTGCCGGAAGAAAATACGATCTCATTTTCGGAGAACATCACATCTCTTGAAATTACTCCGAATTGGCGGTGGCTGTAATGGCAGTACTGGTTTATGACTCGAAAGCACAGCAATTTGATAATGACGGGCTGGGGGCAATTACTCCCAGCTCTTGTGTTGTCACAGAAGAAATCAACGGAGCGTTTGAACTGGAAATGATTCATCAGACTGACGCGTTCGGAAAATGGAAGCGCCTGCAGAAAAACAATCTCATCCGAGCAAATACACACAGAGGTATGCAGGCTTTTCGCATCTACCGGGTAGTAAAAAACGCAGCTGACGGTACGATCAAGGTGAACGCCCGGCACATTTTTTATGATCTTCTCGCAAATCTTGTGGAAGACGTAAGACCGACAAACAAAACCGGGCCAGAAGCCGGGCAACAGATATTGCTTGGTTGCCAGTACCTGACACCTTTTACTTTTTCCAGCGACATCACGCACACCTCCACAGCATACTACATTCGGAAATCACCGATTCAGGCTTTTCTGGGTGACACCGACGAATCTTTCATTAACCGCTGGGGCGGCGAGATCGTCAGAGACAATTTCAGTATTTCCATCAATGCCCGCTTGGGCACAGACAATGGAGTCCGAACTGCCTACGGTAAAAATCTGGCCGGATTGGAGTTTAATGAAGACAGCTCCGGGGTAGTTACGCGAATTATGCCGACTGCGACCGAAAACAATCAGCTTCTGCGATTGCCCGAAAAGTACATTGACAGTCAGCGCATCAGCGATTACCCCTTTCCAATTATTTCGGTGGAAGACACCAACTTTAAAGTCGGCGAAGAAGTCGACGGTGTGATTCCGTATCCAACGGAAGAATCCTGTTTTATAGCGATGCGGCAGTTTGTCAGTGACCGGTTCCTTTCCGGTGCAGATGTTCCGAAGTTATCCCTTTCCGTAAATTTTGTAGACTGGAAAGATATCAAACAGTATGAAAAATATAAATCTCTGTTGACCGTGGGTTTGGGCGACGATGTGACAGTCGAGTATTCCCCGTTTGACATCAATGTCAAGCTCCGGGTTTGTGCAGTTTCGTATAATTGCCTGACTGACCGTTATGAAACGCTGACAATCGGGGAAAAGCGTATCTCCGTGGTAAACTCTATTAACTCCACTTCTCAGAAGCTGTACAGCATCCAGCAGGAGATTGTAGTTACCAGCCAAAAAATCGATGTGGCAGCAGAAATCGCTGTCGATCTGAGTAATGACGATAAGTTAACGCCAGTTGAAAAGCGCACGGCCCTGCGGGAATGGAGCGCATTTGCTAATGAAAAAAGTTCACTGACAACACAAGCTACAGCACTAGACATAACCGAAGAACTCGTTCCTTATAATAACGAATTTCAGCTTTTGTCCAATTACCTGAATGGCGGCGCTCTTTATACGTCCGGTATTCCAGTTTGGCTGGATGTAGATCATTTGAACCAAACAACAAATATCAGCGGTACCGAGTACCGGCAGAAATTTGCGGATTATTATACTGTCAGAAATACACTGGTTCAGGCAATTACAGCAAAACTCAAGATGCTTGCTGATACCGCGCAGAACGGCGTGGATACAAACTCAGGCGAAATCACAACAATTAATTCCACTCTCACCACGGTTGAGACCGATGTCAACGGTTTAAAAACGTCGGTTTCCAGCATCGATAATCAAATTTCAAACACCGAGGACGGCATTGCACTGCGGCTATCTAATACAGAGTCAACCGTAGAACAGCATTCCTCTGAGATTGTGTCAAAAGTCGAGGGCAGCACGTTTGATGCATTTGTTTCTGACAATGATTCAAAGCTTACTGCCGTAAATACTCAAATTACCACAATCCAGCAGGGAATGGACAGCATCAGCCTATCTGTCAGCCAAACCGGATACCGCAACCTGCTGAAAAACTCGGCGGGTAAAAATGGGCTGACGTTTTGGAACATCACAGGAACAGTGACCACGGTTACGAATACCGATACATCGGATAATACGGTCAGCAATTCCGCGTTCAGTTTAATTGCCAATAGCACAATCTCGCAGACATTTTCTCTGAAATTCAACACGCCCCACACGGTATCGCTGCTTTACAAAAGCACATCATCCGGCGGGCATGTATCGGTCGGTATTACGCAAAACAGTACAGAATCTGTTTTGTATGATAACGCAAATACCGGAACGGATTGGACTTATGTAACGTTTGCCTTTACCTCACTTGACACCGTCTGCACCCTGGAATTTTCTGTATCGGCAGGTACGCTGGTTTCTGACATGATTATTTCGGAAGGCAAGAATATCGCACCATGGGTTCAGTCCGACGAGGAACTTTATACAACGAATTTTATCGCGGACGGTACCGGCCTGACAATTGGCAGCAACACTACTGATATGAAAGCACATATCTCAACCGCATCGTTTGAAATCTGGCGCGGCGATGATCTCCGTATTAATGTTGCGCCGGACGGCACCCGGCTTCAAAAAACCATTATTGAGGATGACCTCACGGTTGGCAACGTCAAAGAAATCGTTCGCGCAAGCCTGGGCGTTGATTTTGTAATTGTATAAGGAAGGAGGAATTGCATGGCAGAAATCATCAGCGCCCTGTCAAATGGTTCTCAGGTAAAAGTGGTCTATTCCTACACACAGAATATTGCAGCGAATACCTCGACTGCTACCGCAGAACTCTACGTTCACCGTGACAGTTACGGTCCATCCACTGATTCAAGCTGCATTGCCTACATTAATATAAACGGCAGCCGGGCGATGACGTATACGTCCAGTTTTACGATTGGTTCGAGTTGGGTCAAAATTGGGAGTACTTGCACCGCAACTGTGGCACATAACGATGATGGAACAAAGATCTGCAACATTACCGGGTATTTCAATTCCAGCATTTCAAGCAAGTTGGAAAACCTCAGCGTTTCACAGAATATTACATTCACAACAATTCCCCGGAAAAGCCAGATCACAGCGGCAACCAACGACTTTAACATTAGCGATGGATTTCTTATCTATACGAACAGAAAAAGCAATACGTTTACGCACGCAATAAATCTGTATTTCGGAAGCTACTCAACAACACTGGCCTACGGCATAACAGACAGCTATTACTGGGATTCTACGTCCTGGGCGTCGTCAATGTATCAGCAGATCCCGAACTCGAATTCCGGTACAGGAACTCTG
>DAMDEB010000035.1:0-1517 GCA_032090075.1 Caproiciproducens sp. | reverse complement strand
TGCCGCCGATGATTCCGTGATCGGGTACACAGAGCTTTCCTTTACAGCGCATGTGGCCAACAGCAATCCGACATTTACGAACTTCACCTATCTGGACACAGATTCCGCGACTGTATCCCTGACAAGCAATTCTTCGCAAATTGTACAGACAAAGTCTAATATTCGGGTTACGGTGAACGGTGCTGCGGCGAAAAATTACGCTGCCATTTCTACATACAAAGTGCAGTATGGCTCAAAAACCATTACAAGCAGTTCCAATGTAATTAGTTTCGGTACGGTATCGAATAATGATAACCTAATAATCACAGTGATAGACAGCAGGGGAAACAGTGCCCAGCAAAGTGTGTATCTTACAACAATCCCGTATGCTGCCCCCACTGTTTCAGCGGCTGCATTGAACCGTGTTAACAACATTGAAGCGGGTACAGTGCTTATTTGCAGCGGTTCGTTTGCTAATATCATGGTGACGAAAGGCCAGTATTCTTTAAAATATCGGTACAAGGCTACCACTTCGGGAACGTGGAGCAGCTACATTTCAATAACGCCGTCTATGAACGGCGGCAGCTTTTCTTTTAATGCAAACATTGGGAACTTTGATATTGGTACTTCATTCAACTTTGAAATTGCAGCTTTTGATTATTACACCTCTACGACGAAATCGGCTCTGCTGTCAACGGCAAAGCCGGTTTTTTCTATTCGAGATGGAAAAATTGGCGTCAACAAAATCCCGGAAACCGGAGCATTGGACGTGAACGGCGACGTTTATATAAGTGGCGCGAAAGCATACAACGACAGCTACCATCCCAATGCGGATGCTTTGAACGGCTATGGGGCGACAGTTGAAGCAACAGGGAACGCAATCGTCCGGCGCGATGCGAACGGATATATTTATGGTTCATATATCAACAGTAACAGGGCAAATGAAACAACGGCGGCGGCATCGTATATTTACGACACCGGCGACGGATGGATGCGAAAGAAAACACTAGCCAACGTCAGAGCGGAGCTAGGCGGTACGGGCAATGGATTGAACGCTGACCAAGTGGACGGGGTTCATTTTCTGAAAGGCACTGCAAGCGGAACGGTCGCAACACAAACGGCATACGGCTCGATTTTTTATTCGGCAGATGTTTCAGTCAGCTTTGGCGCTACTCTTCCATCTGTACCCGTCGTAACAAATTCTTTCATAACAAACGGATTCGGGTACTGTATTTTAAAGAGTGTAAGCACAACAGGCTTTGTAATTAAGATCACAAACGCAGTCACTTCATCGGGCGTAAACTGGGGCGTTCATTGGATCGCTGCATATTAAAGAGGAGGAAAAAGTTATGACACAAATTAAAGGAATAGACGTGAGCAAATTTCAAGGGACGATTGACTGGGCAAAGGTAGATGCGTCCGGCATCGATTTTGTTTTAATTAGGGCTGGGTTTGGCAATGAGCTTTCGCAGAAAGACCCAATGTTTGACCAGAATGTACGCGGGGCGTTGGCTCGTGGACTTCATGTTGGTGCGTAT
>DAMDEB010000034.1:18138-19064 GCA_032090075.1 Caproiciproducens sp. | reverse complement strand
ATTGGGCGGAATCGGCGAATGTGGTTCACAACCTTGTACGCGGTCTTTCTCCATGGCCGGTCGCAAGTACAATCTATCATGATAAGCGTATAAAGATTCACAGGACAAGGTTAGCCGATGGGTGCACAGGGAAAGTCGGTCAAGTATCTGATGAGAACGGAAAATTTATTGTCTGCTGTGGCAAAAACACTGCAATTGAACTTGTGGAGGTTCAATATGAGGGCGGTAAAAGAATGAGCGGAAAAGATTTCCTGCGTGGACATCCGATCGATCAAGAATGCATTTTAAAATAGGACGGAGGTACAATGATGGGATTCGGATTTTACTATTTTGACTATACATATTTCATATTTATTGTGCCTGCGCTTATTATTACAATGATAGCGCAGTTTAGGGTCAAATCGACCTTTCAAAAATATTCCCGTATTGCTACTGCAAAAAATATGTCCGGTGCGCAAGCTGCTGATAGCGTCGCCCGGTTTGGCGGTGCTCCGGGGGTGCAGGTGCAGCATATTCCCGGAAATTTGACCGATAATTTTGACCCCAGAAACAATACAATCAGCCTTTCGGACAATGTCTATGGATCTACCACCATCGCAGCAGTCGGTGTAGCTGCTCATGAGGCAGGACATGCGATTCAGAATGCAACGGGTTATTTCCCTAATAAGATTCGCACCGTTCTGGTGCCGGTTACTAATATCGGTTCTCGCCTCGCTATGCCGCTTGTCATTGTTGGGTTATTTTTACCTGTGCAATATGATTTTGTTGTAACGATTGGGATTGCACTATACAGTTTTGCTGTTTTATTTCAACTTGTTACACTCCCGGTTGAGTTCAACGCAAGTTTTCGTGCTATTCGAGCGCTTGACGAAGCCGGAATTTTATATCCTGATGAGCTGGAAGGGGCTAAAAAAGTATTGACGGCC
>DAMDEB010000034.1:12865-18128 GCA_032090075.1 Caproiciproducens sp. | reverse complement strand
AGTTTTACTGCAATCATGTCTTTGCTAAGGCTGCTTATCCTTGCAGGAAGCAGACGGGGTAGGGATTAATGAATAACGCAAGGTCAGCAGCGCTCTCAGCTCTTTTACACGTTGATGTCAACGAGGGGTACTCCAATATCGTACTGGATAAAACGCTTTCCGCATTTTCTTTGGACCAACGAGATAAAGCACTTGTTTCAGCTATTTTTTACGGTGTTCTTGAGCGTCGCATTACGCTTGATTATATTATTGGACAGTTTTCAAAAACTTCTGTTCATAAAATGTCCGCGCAAGTGCTTGAGATTTTGAGAATGGGCGTTTATCAAATTTTATATCTTGAAAAAATACCAAAATCGGCAGCTGTAAATGAATCTGTGAATCTCGCAAAAGAAAATGAGGCTGTAAAGGCTTCTGGCTTTATAAATGCTGTTCTTCGGGCATTGCTTAGAAATATTGATCATATTCAGATGCCGGATTCAGAAAAAGAACCCCTATTATATTTGAGCATAAAGTATTCGTGCCCCGAATGGCTGATTGCCCTTTGGCAGGAAGCGTATGGAAAAGAAAGTACAATTGGCTTATTGGAAAGTGCGTTCCACAAGCCGCCTGTATTTGCAAGAGTGAATAATACTGCTATTTCTGAGGAAGACTTAATTCAAAAGCTGAATTCAGAAGGTGTAAAGGCCATCGCCATTACGTGGATTGATAATGCAATTGAACTTCAGCAGACTGGTGCAATCAGTCAATCTACTTGTTTTCAGGAGGGGCTGTTCCATATACAGGATCTTTCGTCCCAGCTTTGCTGTTCTTTACTCAATCCAATTTCCGGTTCAAGAATTATTGATGTATGTTCCGCTCCCGGTGGAAAGGCATTTACGATTGCTGAAATCATGGAAAACGAGGGTGAGCTTCTTGCTTTAGACAAATATAAGGGCAAAGTAAATTTAATTCATCAAGGTGCGCAACGCTTAAAATTAAATATTATTCAATCCGCCGTTCGTGATGCATCCAATGGAAAAACAACGTTGGAACCCGCTGACAGAGTGCTCTGCGATGTTCCCTGTTCCGGCCTTGGCATTATTCGGCGGAAGCCGGAAATCAGGTATAAATTAAAGTCGGCTATTGACAGTTTGCCTAATTTGCAGTACCTTATTCTGTGTGAATCTTCAAAATTGGTAAAAGCCGGTGGAGTTCTATTTTATTCTACTTGCACCTTAAACCCAAAAGAAAATTTTGAGGTAGCGACGAAATTCCTTCAAAACAACGATGTTTTTGAACCATTGATGCTTAATTTACCTGTTGGTATTCATCATGCAATTAATGAACCGAATAATCAATTAACGCTGATGCCCCATGTACATGGAACAGATGGATTTTTTATGGCGGCTTTTCGGAGAAAATAGGAGTGAATGTTTTGAGTCTGCAAGATATTAAATCGATGACTCTTGATGAAATCAAAGCCGATTTTGCCGCTGACGGCCAACCGGCTTTTCGTGCTCTGCAAATTTACAAATGGTTACATCGGGGCATAATGAGTTTTGATGAAATGTCTGACCAGTCAAAAGCATTCCGACAGAAGTTGTCCGAACGGTACTACATAGCAAATGCTGTGATTGAAACAAAATTGACATCTAAAATTGATGACACGATTAAATATTTATTTCGCTTAAACGATGGTGAATATGTCGAAAGTGTTTTAATGAATTATCACCATGGACACACAATCTGCATTTCTACACAGGTAGGCTGTAAGATGAATTGTGCGTTTTGTGCTACCGGAAAAAGTGGATTTTCACGTGATCTGACTGCTTCCGAAATGCTTGCACAGATACAGACCGCGCAAAATGATGTTGGTATCAGAATATCCAATGTTGTGATGATGGGCATGGGAGAGGCACTGGATAATTATAAAAACATGCTGCGCTTTTTGGAGCTTGTTTCTTCTGATGACGGCATGAATATCGGAATGAGACATATTTCACTGTCAACCTGTGGTATAGTAGATAAAATATATGATTTAGCAGAAAAAAAATTGCAGTTAACCCTTTCTGTTTCTTTGCACGCCCCGAATGATGAAATACGGTCGAAAACAATGCCCGTTAATCAAAGATGGGGCGTTGATGAGTTGTTAAAAGCTTGCCGCTATTATGGCAAGCTGACGGGTCGCCGCATTTCGTTTGAATACGCGATGATAAGCGGAGTGAATGATAGTGACGATTGTGCCGGAGAACTTGCAGAAAAACTAAAGGGAACACTGAGCCACGTTAACCTAATTCCTGTAAATGATGTAACTGGAGCTAACTTTCAAAAGAGTTCAGTCGACCGTTTGCAAAAATTCAGCCGAGTACTTTCGAATAAGGGAATTACTGTTACAGTGAGAAGGACGCTCGGCTCTGATATAAACGCTTCCTGCGGCCAGCTTAGACGCAGGTACAAAGAGGAGGTGGCCAATGTTGAAAATATTCAGTAAAAGTGATATTGGCCTTGTCAGACATTCAAATCAGGATGCTTGCAAAAGCGGCGTTTTTTCGGATGGTTCTGCGTGGGCGGTTGTGTGTGACGGAATGGGCGGCGCAAACGGTGGTAACATTGCAAGCAGTATTGCCGTAGACATAATTTCTAGACAGATTCTTTCTTCTTACCACGAAGGCATGACGGATAATTCCATTAAAAATCTAATCACTTCTGCTATATATAATGCGAATTTATCAATACACGAAAAGGCTTTAGACGATTCATCTCTTAGCGGAATGGGAACAACGGTGGTAGTCGCAATAATTAACGGCGGCATTGCCCACATTGCCCATGCTGGGGACAGCAGGGCCTACTTGATTACACTGAATGACAGTATCAAGCAGCTTACAACTGACCACTCTATGGTACAAGAAATGGTCAATAACGGTGATATTACGGAACAGCAGGCGAAAAAGCATCCTCAAAAAAACATTATTACCCGTGCACTTGGTGTTGAATCTTCGATTCAAATTGATTATTGTGAAAATGAGTTTAGTTCAGACTGCTTATTGCTCATTTGTACGGACGGCCTAAGCAATTATGTTGACGCCGAACAAATTTTTGACTTTTCCGGAAAAATGGATGCGGAAAGCATGACTGATCAGCTTGTAATGCTTGCGAAGAATGGCGGCGGCAGTGATAATATCACTGTTGTAACAATCGAAAACTAACTGTTGACAGGAGTTGATTTATATGGATAAGTACACAGGCAAACGGCTTGACGGACGCTATGAAATACATGAATTAATTGGAACCGGTGGTATGGCGGTTGTCTACCGCGCCTATGATACCATTGATGACCGTACGGTTGCTATCAAAATACTAAAAGATGAATTTTTAGGCAATGACGAGTTTATTCGCCGTTTTAAAAATGAATCCAAAGCAATCGCTGTTCTATCTCATCCAAATATTGTCAAGGTTTATGACGTCAGCTTCGGCGACAGAATTCAGTATATCGTAGAGGAATTTATAGACGGTATTACCTTAAAAGAGTATTTAAATCAGCAGAAAGAAATTAAGTGGAAAGAAGCAATCCACTTTACAGTCCAAATATTGCGTGCACTTCAGCATGCCCATGAAAAGGGCGTTGTTCACCGCGATATTAAACCGCAGAATATTATGCTGTTGCAAGACGGTACAATTAAAGTTACAGATTTCGGTATTGCACGTTTTTCACGCAGCGAAACACACACCATGACCGATAAAGCGATTGGATCAGTCCATTACATCGCCCCAGAGCAGGCCAGAGGAGATTTAACCGATGAAAAGACAGATATTTACTCGGTAGGTGTCATGCTCTACGAAATGATTACAGGCAGGCTTCCGTTTGAGGCCGACAGCGCTGTATCTGTAGCAATTATGCAGCTTCAGTCCGATCCGAAGCCTCCTAAAGAAATTAATGAGGCAATTCCGGATGGTCTCGAAGAAATTACATTAAAGGCAATGCAAAAGAACCCTATGCAAAGGTATCAATCCGCTGCCGAGATGCTGCGCGATATTGAGTCCTTTAGAAGAAATCCAAGCATCAGTTTCCAGTACAAATATTTTGTCGATGATAAGCCCACAAAGTATATTGATGCTATCAATACCGTGAAGAGCACTGAACAGCCAACTTATAATGACAATTACGAGTATGAAGAAGATCTCAGCAAAGTGCCAAAGAAAAAGAAAAAGTCCACTGCGGTTTTGGTGATTGCCGGAATTGCCGCTGCATTTCTGATTGTTGCAATTGGATTTGGCATTGCTGCGCTCATCCATAGTTTTAATACCGGGGTTAGTGATGTTCCGTTACCGAGCTTTGTCGGCCAAACCTATACCGATGTGCAAAGTAAATACGGCAAAGATTTTAACTTTATAACGGAAACAAAAAATGACGCAACAAAAAAGACCGGTGAAATCTTAAGCCAAACACCAATAGCCGGCACGACTGTGAAGGCACATACAGATGTTACGCTTACCGTGAACGCGGGTGGAAAAACGGTTGCCATGCCAGATATCATCAATCATTCCCAAGATGAAGCGATTGCTACGCTGAAAAAGATGAATTTAAAGTACGAAATTCTATCGGTTGTTGACAGTAAAACCGCTCAAGGCAACGTGAAGGATACGGATCCAGCCGTGGGGACTCAGGTTGTTGAAGGTACTACTGTGATTAAGGTATATGTAAGTACCGGTAGTGGAATCGAGCAAGTCCCTGTTCCAAATGTAATTGATAAGGATCTTGAAGCTGCAAAGGCTGACATTATTTCAGCGGGCTTGACCGTTGGCGAAATTTCAACGGTGGACAGTGATAAGGAAAAAAATGTTGTGATTGAAACGAATCCCTTGCCAACCGTGCAGGCGGCGAAGGGAAGCGCGGTTGCGATTGTGGTTAGTTCCGGCAGTAAATCTGAAAAAACAATTACTGTGCCGGTTCTTCTTCCAAAAGAAGTTTCCCATGATATTTCACTAAAGGCATATATCGGCAATGAACTCCAACAGGAAAAGACCGTGAATCCATCCTACAATGATGTTTGTCAGCTATCGTTTAAGGGAACAAGCGGCAAAACACAGTTGATTATCCAATTGGACGGAAGTAAATACAAAGTATTTACACTTGATTTTGACACTGGGGTTCCCACACAGACCGAGAGTTACCCGTATACAGCCAGCAGCGCAGGCAGTGCGGGCAGCGAAACACCAAGTGGCCAGATAACTCCGGCGGATTGATGAATATGGAAAGTGGAATTATTATTAAAGGAATCGGCGG
>DAMDEB010000034.1:9840-12855 GCA_032090075.1 Caproiciproducens sp. | reverse complement strand
GCTTCTATTATGTGGAAGCCGCCGACACGATATATGAATGTAAGCTTAGAGGAATATTCCGGAAGAATAAACTTACTCCTTTTGTCGGTGACCACGTCAACATTTCTTTAGATGAAGATGGTACTTGTACCGTTGAGGAGATACTTCCGCGCAAAAATTTCTTGATACGGCCACCTATCTCCAATATTGACCAACTTATTATTGTGGTTTCAGTCTGCGATCCTGTGCCAAGCACACTGATTATAGATAAAATCATTGCAGCAGCAGAAGATAAGGAAATTGAACCAATTGTGGTGATTTCCAAAACAGATTTACAGGGCAGTGAGTGGCTGCGTGAAATTTATGAAAAAACAGGAATACCGTTTTATACAATTTCATCCGCTACCGGTGAAGGAATCAGTGCTGTTCAAGCACTTTTGAATGGAAAAATCACAGCCTTTACGGGCAATTCCGGCGTGGGTAAATCTTCGCTGCTAAACTGTATTGATGAAAGATTTCATCTTCAAATCGGCGAAACAAGCCAAAAACTTGGCAGGGGCAGGCATACTACCAGACAGATCGAATTACTGAAAATGGGCAATGGAACCTATGTTGCGGACACGCCTGGCTTTTCGTCGATCAGTATTGAACGATATGATGTTATTAAAAAAGAAAATTTGCAATATTGCTTCAGAGAATTTACTCCCTATCTTACCCGCTGCAAATTTGCATCTTGTTCGCATACCTGTGAAAAGGGCTGTGCTGTGATTGAAGCGGTTGAGAATGGCTTAATCAGCAAGTCTCGCCACGCCAGTTATATTACGATGTATAACGAACTCAAGGATTTAAAGGAATGGAATATGAAATGAAGAAATGCATCATTATTGGCTCTGCGCCGGCAGAGGATGACGATAGTGTCAAAAATATCAATTCTGCGGAATCATTTATCATCTGCGCAGACGGTCTGGATATCGCCTTGCAAAATAAAATAACACCCAATCTGATAATTGGCGATTTTGACTCGATCGAAAGCGAGCCTCCTAAAGGCATTGAAACAATAAAGCTCAAAACCGCAAAAGATGATACCGATATGATGGCTGCGATCAAAGAAGGTATTAGACGGGGCTATAAGGAATTTGAATTGATGTGTGCGCTTGGCGGCCGTTTTGACCATTCATTTGCCAATTTTTGCGCATTGCAGTACCTTGCTTCACAAGGGTGTAAAGCAGTCATCGTCGGCAAAGATTGCCGCGTGTTTCTTTTGACTACCGGCAGATTGACACTGAGTAAGTTAAAAGGCAGCACAATTTCAGTGTTCCCGTTCGGTGCGGGTTCCTGTACGGTGAGTTACCAGGGAATGAAGTATCCCCTCGGTGAGGCGCGACTTTCCTCCGCTAATCCAATCGGCGTAAGCAACCAAATTATCACGGATGACACCCAAATAATCATTCACAGTGGAAACGCCCTTATTTTTTTGCTTTCTTAAGTGAACCAAATTCTTCTCCGCTGAATATACTAAGATAAGACGAAAGAGAAAACAGTCTTATTTCTGATAAAGGCGGTGAGCTGAATGCGGCAAAGAAATAGTTGTCTACCTGCTCAGTGTGCAGTTGCATTCGGGCTCGGGCTGGCTGTCTCTTGTTTTTGCCCAACGGGATTGCTTCTGTTCATGGTAGCAATCATTCTGGTTGTGTTGGGTATTACACTTTTAAAGTGCAGAACATAATGGGAGGTCTGTGTAATGAAGGTAGTAGTTATTAGAAGCCCAAAATTTTTAGGATTTATATTGCGCAAGTTTTTTAATATCAAAAAAGAATCGTAAATAATCAATGCCGGCTGTTAACACAGCCGGTAATTTTTTGCGTTCATTAGCATAAACGGTACAAGATTAGAATAACAATTAGGTAGAAACAGGAAAAGGAGAGAGCCTTTATGGATTATATGCTTAACCGTGAGGCATTGGTCGCCAGCGAAGTTATTTACGATGGCTGCCAGGAGCAGCCTGTTGATCTCGACATCAGTCTGCCAGATTACTGCCCCGATATACAGCGCATTTTAAAATGTCAGGTTTATCCGCGAATAACCGCAAGAAGCATTACCGGTGACAGGCTGGAACTGGAGGGAAGCTACACAGTTAAAGTCTTTTACCTTGATGCGGGGGGAGTGGCGGTCCGCTGCTGCGAAAGCAACCAATCCTTCTCTGCCGGTATTGTTTTAAAACAAAGTGCTGACAACGCACAGATTTTTGCTTTTACACGTGTGGAATACATCAACTGCCGTGCAACCAGTCCGCGCCGCCTGGATATACACGGGTCGTTTTCTGCATGCGCCAAGGTTACTGTTCAAGGGGAAAGTGAAGTCATATCCAACATTGACGGCGATGATATTGAACAGCAGAAAAACATGCTGACACTCAATAAGGTCGTCGGATTTGCACAGCAGCAGTTCAGTATTGATGAGGTTTTGGAGCTGGGTCAGGGCAAGCCCGCGGCAGATAACCTTGTTAAAACAGATGCATTTGCATCGCTGCAGGATTACAAGATTGTCGCAAACAAAATTATGATTAAAGGCGAGGTCTACATAAAGATCCTTTACTCTTCATGCGATGATGACTGTGTTCTGGAAGCAATGGAATATGCCATTCCATTTAGTCAAATGCTTGACTGCGATGGGGTAACCGACGATTGCATGTATAATATCAAGCTAAGCATCGTTGGAATGGAAGCACAAATTAAAAATGATTATTCCGGCGACCAAACCTACTTCGATGTTCAGGTTAAAGTATTTGCAAACGCCGCTGCTTACAAAAGTTCCGATATAACAATCGTTACCGATGCTTATTCCAAACAATATGAACTGAATATCAGTTATAAGCAAAAGAGCATTGATAACGTAATTGCATTTACTGATGATACTGATACATTAAAAAGCTCGTTAATGCTTGATGATGCATCCATTTCAAAAGTGATTGATATTTGGAATGAAATGAGTACGGTTTCCGCTGAATTTGAGAATAACCAAATCAATTATAAAGGC
>DAMDEB010000034.1:1384-9830 GCA_032090075.1 Caproiciproducens sp. | reverse complement strand
AATCAATGCGTGCGTACTTGCACTCAATGCGGAGAACAAGCCAATTTATTTTGAACGTATGATTGACTTTGTATTCACTCATCCTTACTCCGGTAAAGGCGAAAACATCAAATGCAGCGCTTCAATGTATGTGGCTGGAATAAGCTACCGCATTACTAACGGCGGAATTGATGTGAAGGCCGACTTGAAGCTGAGTGCAACGGTGTATAGTCAATGCAGCTTCAAGGTCATTACGGATGTTACAGCCGATGAAACCAAACCAAGGGCACAGGACAAATCTGCGGCACTCAGTATTTATTATGCCGATGCGGGCGAGAGCCTCTGGAACATAGCCCGTGAATACTGCACCTCGGTTAACGCGATTAAGCTGGAAAATGACCTTGCCGGTGAATTCGTAGAGAACAGGGGGATGCTGCTGATTCCAATGTGAGTTTCAACCAGACATACGCGATTTAAAATGAAATTTCTCTGCCTGAGGGGGAGATAAAATGGAAGAACGCAATATTTACAGTGATATTTCTCAACGCACGAACGGCGATATTTACATTGGTGTTGTGGGCCCGGTCAGAACCGGTAAATCTACCTTCATCAAGAAGTTTATGGATGCTATTGTCGTTCCGAACATGGACTCAAGTTACAGTCGTGACCGCGCAATTGATGAAATGCCGCAGTCAGCCGCCGGGCGCACTATTATGACGACTGAGCCAAAATTCATTCCGGAGCAGGCTGTGAAGATTAGCATTGACGCAAGCGCCACTTTTTCGGTTCGCATGATTGACTGTGTTGGCTACATTGTTCCGAGTGCATTAGGGTACATAGAAAATGATATGCCGCGCATGGTTATGACACCATGGTACGATGAGCCGATTCCGTTTAACATGGCGGCGGAAATAGGTACCAAAAAAGTGATTACCGAGCACTCCACCATTGGCCTGGTCGTAACAACTGACGGCAGCATCAGTGATATTCCCCGTGGAGAATACGAAGAGGCAGAGGAAAGGGTTATCAGTGAGTTAAAGGAGATCAATAAACCGTTTATCGTGCTTCTAAACAGTACAAATCCTAATTCCGAGTATGCAATGTCTATGGCAGCACAACTGCAAATAAAGTATGAAGTACCGGTGCTACCGGTGAACTGTCTTGAATTGGAAGAAGCACAAATCAGAAACATTCTGGCCCAAGTTTTATTTGAGTTTCCAGTTAAAGCGGTTAAAGTCGATATGCCGCGCTGGCTTTCAGGTCTGGAAAAGAACCATTGGCTGCGCTCGGCTGTTTACACCAATATCCAACAATCCGCATCTAAAATATCCAGGATACGGGAAGTAAACAGTATCATTGATAATATTCAAAAGTGTGAATATGTCAGCGGAGCAAAAACCGTATCGGTCGAGTTGGGCACCGGCCACGCCCGCATATCCGTCAGTTTGGAGCAAAATCTGTTTTATAAGGTTCTTGGTGAAAAGACGGGGATTAACATTGAGGACGAAGGCAGCTTGCTCGACAGTATGCTCAACCTTGCTAAAATTCAGAGTAAATATAATAAAATCAAGGATGCGTATCAGGATGTTCTTGATACCGGCTATGGTATTGTTATGCCAGATATTGAGGAACTTACCCTTGACGAACCTGAAATTATTAAGCAGGGTGGTAAGTACGGTGTTCGGTTAAAGGCGGCTGCTCCATCCATTCACATGATGAGAACCAGAATTACAACGGAGCTGACACCAATTGTTGGTTCCGAACAGCAATCTCAGGAGCTTGTCATGTATTTGCTGAAAGAGTTTGAAGAAAATCCTTCCAAAATATGGGAATCAAATATCTTCGGCAAAAGTTTGCACGAACTTGTCAACGAAGGTCTTCACAACAAGCTTTATCGCATGCCAATTGATGCGAGGGACAAAGTCAGAGAAACAATTGAACGCATTATCAATGATGGCTGCAATGGCCTGATATGCATTATACTTTAAAACTTAAAAAATGGTTCGGTTTATGAAGAAGCCGAACCATTTTTTTTGGGTTGATAAATCCGAGATAAACATTTATAATAAGATGAGGGTTAATTTATTGACTCATCGAGGGATGAACAAAACGATCATTTTATGTATGCTAATGAGTTATACTATTTGAAATGTTTTGCTTATCATAAATCACTTGTTAAGATAGGAAGTGTACTATGTTTACCATTGTAGAAAAACGCAGATTAAATGACTCAATGACATTGATGGTTGTTGAAGCGCCCTTCATTGCTAAAAAGGCGAAGGCCGGTCAGTTCATTATATTGCGTGTGAATGAATTTGGAGAAAGAATCCCGCTTACGGTTGCCGACTATGACCGTGAAAAGGGTACGATTACCATCATTTATCAAAAGGTTGGCAAGACCACGCTGCTGCTCGACCAACTGAATGTTGGCGACGCCATTTTGGACTTTATTGGGCCTTTGGGTCAAGCTACCGAACTCGACAATTACAAAAAAGTTGCTGTTATTGGCGGCGGTGCCGGCTGCGCGATTGCTTATCCCCAAGCCAAAGCATTGCACAACATGGGCGCTAAGGTCGATATGATTGCGGGTTTCCGCAACAAGGACATCATTATTTTAGAAGATGAAATGAAGGCGGTGTCCGACCATCTTATTGAAAATGGAGCAGGCTATGATTTGGTGATCGCAATTGGTCCACTCGTGATGATGCGTGCCGTGTGTAACCTGACAAAGGAATACAACATCAAAACACTTATCAGCATGAATCCCATTATGATTGACGGCACCGGCATGTGCGGCGGCTGCAGACTGACTGTCGGCGGCAAAACCAAATTTGCTTGTGTTGACGGCCCTGACTTTGATGGGCATGAAGTGGATTTTGACGAAGCGATACAAAGATCCAGAACTTATTCTGATATGGAAAAAGAAGCGACACGTGAGTACAACTGTCACTTAATGGAGGGTACTAAAAATGCCTAATATGACCCCGATCAAAACTCCCATGCCGGAGCAGGATCCCAATGTCCGCAATAAAAACTTTGAAGAGGTAACGCTCGGATATACCAAAGAAATGGCAATGCAGGAGGCGGAGAGATGCCTCAACTGCAAAAACAAACCCTGCGTGAACGGATGTCCTGTAGGCGTACGCATTCCGGAGTTTATCCGGAGTGTTGCTGAAGGCGACATGGAAGGCGCTTATAAAATCATAAAGACTACTAATTCTCTTCCTGCCGTATGTGGCCGTGTGTGTCCTCAGGAAACCCAGTGCGAGCAAAAATGTGTGCGTGGAATTAAGGGTGAGCCCGTCGGAATCGGCCGCCTGGAGCGCTATGTCGCCGACTGGCACATGGAACACGGCAAGCCTGAGGAGTTCAAGGTGGAACCGAACGGTCATAAGGTTGCAATCATTGGCGCAGGCCCTGCCGGTCTTACCTGTGCAGGTGATTTAGCAGCTATGGGTTATTCTGTTACCGTTTTCGAAGCCCTGCACGTAGCCGGCGGTGTATTGATGTATGGAATTCCGCAGTTTAGACTGCCAAAGGAAATTGTTCAAAAAGAAATCGTTGCCCTGAAGGAAAAAGGCGTTGAAATTAACACAGATATGGTTATCGGTAAGGTGCTGTCTGTGGACGAGCTATTTGAAATGGGTTATGAGGCTATGTTTATCGGAACCGGTGCCGGACTTCCCAGCTTTATGAATATCCCGGGTGAAGGTCTTGTTGGTACCTATTCTGCAAACGAGTTTTTAACCAGAGTGAATTTAATGAAGGCGTACCGCGATGAATACGACACGCCGATTATTCATCCCAAAAATGTTGCTGTCGTAGGCGGCGGTAATGTTGCAATGGATGCCGCCAGAACTGCAAAACGGTTAGGTGCGGAAAATGTTTATATCATTTACCGCCGTGCCGAAGAGCAAATGCCTGCACGTAAGGAAGAAATCCATCATGCAAAAGAAGAAGGTATCATTTTTAATCTTCTTCGTAATCCGGTTGCGATTCACGGTGATGAAAACGGCAAAGTAAAGTCAATTGAGTGTGTCGAAATGGAACTTGGTGAAGCCGATGCTACCGGCAGACGCAAGCCGATAGAGAAGACCGGTTCTAACTTTGAGATTCCGGTTGAATGTGTTGTCATGGCAATCGGTAACTCCCCGAATCCGTTGATCCGCACAACAACCGAGGGGCTGGAGGCCAACAGTCACGGCTGTATTATTGTGGATGAAGCAACTATGGCGACAACCCGTAAAGGCGTGTATGCCGCAGGCGACGCTGTAAGCGGTGCCGCAACTGTAATTCTGGCTATGGGCGGCGGTAAAGAGGCTGCTGTGTCAATCGATCAGTACATTCAATCCAAATAACCGAAAAACCGCCGCATTTTACGGCGGTTTTTTTGTTGTCCGGTTATCATCCTGCGTTGTACAACATATTATTGTTTGGACACTAATTATGCAGGAGGAATAACAATGAATGATTATTATGAGAAAGATCATGAAAGTAATTACCAAAAACCAAAACCAAGAAAAAAATCAAAAAAAATCAGCACACGGCTTTTGATGATAATCCAAATTACCGTGTGTTCGACCATCTTAGTAACAGCAATTTTAATTCGCATTTTTGGCGGGAATGCATATGCGGCCATCAAAAATTGGTATGTGCAAAATATGAACAATTCTATTGTTGCGGATGAGCAAATTCAAAATGTAAAGCACTCGGTTGTTGAACTGTTCCCATGGAATTTCAACCCGCCTTCAGCCTCCGGTACGGAATCCTCAGTCAGCTCGCAACGCTCTGCAAGCTCCCAACTGAGCGTAAGTTCACAATCTGCATCGAGCACACCGCAAACAAATAATTCGCAGCAGGTCAAAGGCTGAAATGTCGTTTTCAATTAAAAGCTGCCGTATTACTGTTGATTTTTTATTTGTTGCAATGTTGACTGTGTTGCTGTTGGGGGATAAGACAGGGATAGCGCAGGTCGGGATTTTGGCTGCCATGCTGCACGAAGCAGGACATTTAGCGGTAATGCACGTGTTTGGAGTGGAACCATCCCAAATTAAATTTACGCCGTTTGGCATTGATATTATTAAATCATGCTGCATAAACCGCAGCTATAAGCGTGATGTACTGATTTCATTGGCCGGGGCCGGCGCGAATATTGCTGCCGCACTGGTTTTTTATTTCTTTAGTCGTTCTGCTGTTCACCCTTTTATAATTGCGAATCTTGTAATTGCCACGTTTAACCTGTTGCCGATTGAACCGCTTGACGGGGGACAGGCGCTTTATTCGATGCTCTGCTTAAAATTAAGCACTGATCATGCTGCAAAGATTGTTTCCATCAGTTCATTTGTCGTGTTAACTCCGCTTGCCATACTTGGATTTTTGATATTATTTCATTCACCGGGTAACTATTATCTGTTGATTGTATGCATATACTTAATTTCTCTGTTGCTTTTTAAAAACGGGCGTTACTATTGATTTGCAATATTTGTCCCCGGGCGGTATAATAATAAAATATATAAACGCGCGGAGGATTAGAATGATAAATAAAAGAATTGAAAAACTGCTTGCAAACGTGCAAAAGCCCGGCAGATATGTCGGCGGCGAGCTCAACTGCGTCATGAAGCCAAAAGAAGAGGTTGACGTGCGGTTTGCTTTTTGTTTTCCAGATATATACGAGGTGGGCATGTCACATCTCGGCATGAAAATATTATACAGTCAGCTTAACACCATCCCATATGTCTGGTGTGAGCGCGTGTTTGCTCCGTGGGTAGACATGGAAGAACAAATGCGTAAAAATAATGTTCCGCTTTACGCGCTTGAAAGCGGTGACAGTATTGCTGATTTTGACATCATTGCTTTTACGCTGCAATATGAACTCAGTTATACTAATATTCTTAATATGCTTGATTTAGCGGGAGTTCCTTTAAAATCCAGCGACAGGCATTCTCTCTCACAACTTGTGGTGGCAGGTGGGCCGTGCGCCTGCAATTCCGAACCGCTGGCCGACTTTTTCGACTTGTTCTTCATTGGAGAAGGGGAAGAAGTGGATGCTGAAGTTGTAGAACTTTATAGAGAATACAAAAAGAATCATCGTTCTAAAGAAGAGTTTTTGATTGCTGCAGCACAAATACAAGGGGTTTACGTTCCGTCACTCTACGATGTGACTTATCATGACGATGGAACGGTCAAAGCGGTCACGCCTAAACATGGCGCACCCGCCAAAGTGAAAAAACGTTTGATTGTTGATATGGATCAAGCTTATTTCCCGGATAAATTTGTTGTACCTTATATTGAGATCGTCCATGACAGAACGGTTGCTGAGGTCTTACGAGGTTGTATTCGTGGCTGTCGTTTCTGCCAGGCGGGATTCCTTTATCGTCCGTTCAGGGAAAAGTCTGTTGATGTGATCGACAAGCAATGTCATGATCTGTGCAGCAGCACGGGTTATGATGAAATTTCACTTTCATCGCTCAGCACGAGCGATTATGCAAAAATCAATGAGCTTCTTGATCAGCTTATGGTTTGGACTAAAGATGAGAACACCGGTATTTCACTGCCCTCTTTAAGGGTTGATGAATTTTCGACGGAAATGATGGACAAAATCAAATCTGTTCGACGCAGCGGTCTGACGTTTGCTCCCGAAGCCGGAACGCAGCGGCTAAGAGATGTTATCAATAAAAATGTAACCGAAGAAGAACTTTTTAAGACCGTCAATACGGCTTTCAGCGGTGGATGGACAACCATAAAGCTTTATTTTATGATTGGATTGCCGACCGAAACACTTGAGGATATTACCGGCATTGCGGAGCTTGGTCAAAAGGTAGTTGACGCATATTACGATAATCCGGACAAGCCAAAAGGAAAAAGTGTAAAGGTTTCCTTAAGTGCGTCGTCTTTTGTACCAAAGCCATTTACGCCGTTTCAGTGGGAACCACAGGATACAATGGAAATGCTTCGTCAAAAGCAACGTCATTTGGTTGGTGCGATTAAAACAAGAAAAATTGAATCAAGCTGGCATGATGCTGATACAAGTTTTTTAGAGGCTGTTTTTGCCCGCGGAGACAGGCGCTTGTGTGACGTACTCTTTGAAGCACAGAAAAGCGGCTGCAAAATGGATGGCTGGCAGGACTTTTTTTCCTTGCCAAAATGGATGACTATTTTTCAAAAATGTGGCATTGACCCTGTTTTTTATGCGAATCGAAGAAGAAGCTTTGACGAAGTACTGCCTTGGGATCATATTGATTACGGAATTCAAAAGTCGTTCTTGATCAGCGAATGTAAAAAGGCATATTCAGACACTACCACACCCAATTGCCGTGAGCAGTGTTCAGCCTGCGGCGCGGCCTGTTTTAATGGAGGGATATGCTATGAAGACCGTTAGAGTCTGGTTTAAAAAGGTTGGAACGGCTCGCTACATTTCCCATCTTGATTTGAACCGGTGTATGTCGAGGGCAATCCACAAGGCTAAAATTCCGTTATGGTACACACAGGGCTTTAACCCACATGCGTTCCTTACGTTTGCACTTCCGCTGTCTCTCGGTATCAGCGGTGAACGTGAAAGCATGGATGTCAAGATAGATGACGGGGATATATCACGCGAAGAATTGATTGAAAGGCTAAATTTAGCATTGCCTGATGATATCCCAGTATTTGATGTGACCGAACCGGTCATGAAGCCGGGGCTGATTGCCTATGCCTCTTTTCTCATAACGCTCGATACGGAGGACGCGGATGCGAACGAAATTGCCGACCGGATAAAGAAGCTGCTTGGGTACGACCAAATTGTCGTTCCAAAACATACTAAAAGCGGCTTTATTGATTTGGATATCAGACCGTACCTTGATAGAACCGAAGTTACCCCCAAAGACTTCGGAGTTGAAATCAGCACGATTCTTCCAGCCGGCAGCACAATCAATATCAACCCGGCTCTTTTAAGCGACGCAATCAAAAAATATCTGAATCTTGACTTATACGCAGATGTCCGAAGAATCAATATTTTTGATGCAAATTTCAGAATATTTGAATAATTATAAAATAATGATTGCACCTTTTAGTGCATTGTGGTATTATATATAAGCATTTGGAAACCGCTGATTGATTTCGGTGGGGTTCACTGCCCGGGTTTTACCGTGACATTGAAGCTGACAGTCCTCTGCCGTGAAAGGCATGAATGTCTGAATTATTAGGAGGAAATTTATCCATGGACGCATTAAAATTGATTTCTCAAGATTCTGTTAAAAGTGAAATGCCTGTTTTTGAAATTGGCGATACTGTAAAGGTAAACGTAAATATCAGAGAAGGCGAAAGAGAAAGAATTCAAGTTTTCGAAGGAACCGTTATTGCCCGTAAAGGCAGCGGTATTTCTGAAACATTTACTGTGAGACGTGTTTCTTATGGTGTAGGTGTTGAAAGAGTATTCCCAATTCATTCCCCAAATGTTAAAAGTGTTGATATTGTCCGTAAGGGCCGT
>DAMDEB010000034.1:279-1374 GCA_032090075.1 Caproiciproducens sp. | reverse complement strand
AAGTTGTATTACCTGCGTGATAGAGTTGGTAAGGCTGCAAAGGTTAAGGAACAAATCAGATAACCAATTGCATAGCTATTTGAAAGGGACATGTACGTGTCCCTTTTTTGCTATTAAAATGTTATTTTTTTATTTCAATACTGTCCAAAGTTTAAAGTGAGGACTTTGAGTATCTATCAGGCATTTATTTGCTCATATTTGAATTTTGCTTTATTAAGAGGTGGCATCAATTGAATCATAATACCGATATGGAGACTTCAGACCTTCAGGAGGCAGCACCAAATTCGAATTCCAATTTTACGATGAATTGTTTTGAGTGGGTTGAAGCATTAATTCCTGCTCTGATTGTAATTATGATATTGTTTACATTTTTATTCAGAGTGATCACCGTTAACGGCCCATCCATGATTCCAAATTTACAAAATGGGTACAAAGTGCTTGTAGCGTGTACAGATAATCACCCCACGCGCGGTGATGTTGTTGTTGTTGACGGGGACGGCATTAAGTTGCATGAAGTCATTGTAAAAAGAGTGATTGCCACCGAGGGGCAGACTGTCAATATTGACTTTCAGACCGGCACTGTTTCTGTGGACGGCGTTGCACTCGATGAATCCGCATATATTAAAAATGGCATTACAAAAAATCAGTATGACCTTAAATTTCCGCAAACTGTCCCTGCAGGGCATGTGTTTGTTCTTGGAGACAACCGTACCATCTCAGACGACAGCCGTTCGAGTGATGTCGGCATGATTGACCGGCGTTATATTATCGGTAAGGTAGAAGTTATCCTCACTCCTACTTCAAAATTTGGTAAAGTATAAGGCGAAGTCTTTTTATATATAAAGGAGTTGTTCCTCGTTTGAATGATTATGATTCCCAATTTAGCAATGATGAAATAATTTCCCGAAAGTCAGCCCAAAGCAGTTTGATTGCCAACAGCTTTGAGTGGGCGGAAGCTTTGATTACATCATTAATTGCTGTTGTAATACTTTTTACATTTTTATTCCGGGTTGTAAATGTCAGCGGTCCTTCTATGCTGCCGAATCTTCAATCAAACGACCGTGTGGTGCTGTCCAGTTATTTTTATAAGCCACA
>DAMDEB010000034.1:0-269 GCA_032090075.1 Caproiciproducens sp. | reverse complement strand
GAGCCAATTATAAAGCGCGTAATTGCACTTGAAAACCAGACTGTCAACATCAATGCTCAAACGGGCATGGTTTCGGTGGACGGCGTTGTACTGGACGAATCCGCGTACATAGAGAACGGCATTACGCAGCCTTCGGATTACACCTTTCCGCTGACTGTTCCAAAGGGACATGTCTTTGTATTGGGAGATAATCGTGAGGTTTCAAATGACAGCCGTTCCATTGATGTTGGCATGATTGACGAAAGATATATCCTTGGGAAAGCAGAAAT
>DAMDEB010000033.1:13284-19168 GCA_032090075.1 Caproiciproducens sp. | reverse complement strand
GATTTGGTGCCCCTTTTTTAGGGTAATGCGTCTGTTTAAGCATGGCGGAGGAAAAACCAAGGAGGACATAATTATGTCAGTAGTATCAATGAAACAACTTTTGGAGGCCGGTGTTCACTTCGGTCACCAAACCAGAAGATGGAACCCGAAAATGGCTCAGTACATCTTCACAGAGCGCAATGGTATTTATATCATTGATTTGCAAAAAACTGTTAAAAAGCTTGAGGATGCTTACAGCTTTGTCCGTAACCTTTCTGTTGAAGGTAAGTCGGTGCTGTTTGTAGGAACAAAAAAGCAAGCTCAGGATTCTGTTAAAGACGAGGCCGAACGCGCAGGCGCTTATTTTGTTAATGCACGCTGGCTCGGCGGTATGTTAACAAATTTCCGCACAATTCGCCGCAGAATTGACCGTTTAAACCAACTTAAGAACATGGAAGAAGACGGTACCTTTGACCTTCTGCCTAAGAAGGAAGTAATCAAACTTCGTTTGCAAATTGAGAAGCTTGAAAAATTCCTGGGTGGTATCAAAGACATGAAGCAAATCCCGGGTGCATTGTTTATTGTTGACCCGCGCAAAGAAAGAATTGCCGTAGCTGAAGCAAAGAAGTTGGGAATTCCGATTGTCGCTATTGTTGATACAAACTGCGATCCTGACGAAATTGACTATGTAATTCCAGGTAATGATGACGCTATTCGCGCCGTTAAACTGATTTCTGCAACGATGGCTAACGCAATCATCGAAGGCAAAGAAGGCCAGATGGGCGCAGCCGCTGCAGTAGCGGACAAAGAAAACGAAGCAGAAGCCGCTGAATAATCGGTTTATGCATTATATTTAAATGAAACTAATCATAAGAAGCGGAGGAAATATAAAATGGCTTTTACAGCTAAGGACGTTGCAGCACTTCGCGAGAAAACTGGCTGCGGAATGATGGATTGCAAAAAAGCGCTTACAGCATCTGAAGGAAATATGGATGCTGCAATAGACTTTTTAAGAGAAAAGGGCCTTGCTGCCGCAACGAAAAAAGCTGGACGTATTGCAGCTGAAGGTGTTGCTTGGGCATTAGTAAATGATGCGGGCAACATTGGCGTTGATATTGAAGTCAATGCAGAAACAGACTTCGTTGCAAAGAATGCTGATTTTCAGCATTTTGTGCAGGTCTGTGCAGACACGGTTATCGAGAGTAATCCTGCCGATGTTGATGCCTTGCTTCAGTGCAAAGTAGGCGGCACTGAACAAACCGTTGATGCATTGCTAAAGGAAAAGATTCAAACAATTGGCGAGAACATTAAAATTCGCCGTTTTCAGCGTTTTGAAGGTGTTGTCGCAGCTTATATTCATGCTGCCGGCAAAATCGGTGTTTTGGTAAAATTTGAAACTTCCGCTGAAATTGCAGCGAAAGCTGAGTTCAAAGAGTATGGTAAGAATATTGCAATGCAAATTGCTGCCATTATTCCTCAATATCTCAACGAGCAGTCTGTTCCCGCAGAAGTTGTTGAACATGAAAAAACAATTCTTAAGGAGCAGATCATCAATGACGGCAAGCCTGCCGCAATTGCTGATAAAATTGTTACCGGAAGACTGGGCAAGTTCTTCAAGGAAATATGCCTTGTTGATCAGGCATATGTAAAGGATAGCGACTTGTCTGTCCAGCAGTACACAGACGCGACTGGCAAGGAACTCGGCGGCGAAATTAAGATTGTTGATTTTGTACGTTTTGAAAAAGGCGAAGGCATTGAGAAACGTGAAGACAATTTTGCTGACGAAATTGCGAGCATGATTAAATAATAGTTGACTTTATAAATAGCGCGGGGTAATTCCTGCGCTATTTTTTTGCCTTTAGATCCTCCTTTCCCAATAAATGTTTCTAAACTATAAAACTTGCCAATAATATCTATATTTAGTGATGAAAGACTTTACTTTACACTATGCTTATTGTAGAATGATATAATGGAATATGAATATAGGGGTGTTTAATTTGCAACCTAAATATAAGAGAATTCTTCTTAAACTAAGTGGCGAATCCCTCGCGGGAAACGAGACACATGGAATTGATTTTGATACTGTTTTAAAAATTTGTGAGCCAATTAAAAATTGTGTGGATATGGGTGTTGAAATTGGCATTGTGGTTGGTGGCGGCAATTTTTGGCGTGGTCGCAGCAGTGGAAAGATGGATAGAACCCGTGCCGACCATATGGGCATGCTTGCAACTACGATCAATGCGCTTGGCGTTGCAGACGCGCTTGAGCAGCTTGGCGTTCCGGTGCGGGTACAAACGGCAATCGCTATGCAGCAGGTTGCGGAACCATATATTCGTAATCGCGCAGTACGCCATCTTGAAAAAGGAAGAGTGGTTGTATTTGGCTGCGGAACAGGTAATCCTTTCTTTTCGACTGATACTGCCGCAGCGTTAAGAGCTGCTGAAATCGACGCAGATATTATATTAAAAGCGACTATGGTTGACGGCGTTTATGACAGCGATCCCAAAAAGAATCCCAATGCAGTTAAATTTGACTCTTTATCCTTTATGGATGTGTTAAACAAAAATCTTCAGGTAATGGACAGTACAGCTGCTTCATTATGTAAAGATAATCATATTCCAATTTTGGTTTTCAGCATTAACGAGCCGCAAAATATCATGAAGGCAGTGTGTGGTGAATCAATTGGAACAATTGTTAAGGAGGAATCGTAATGAAAGAATTATTGGAAAACGTGGAAGACCGGATGAAGAAGAGCATCGTTGATCTGTCAGATGATTTTGCTGCAATCAGAGCAGGAAGGGCAAACCCGGCAGTACTGGATAAAATAAAAGTAGATTATTACGGTACTCCTACCGCAATTAATCAACTTGCCGCTGTTGCAGTCAGCGAAGCACGCGTTTTGACGATTCAGCCTTGGGATGGATCGGTTTGCCGTGCCATCGAAAAAGCTATTCAAACATCTGATATTGGGATTAATCCGCAAAGTGACGGTAAAATCATACGGATTGCCTTCCCGCCGTTAACAGAGGAAAGACGCCGTGATTTAGTGAAAGAAATCAGCAAAATGGCCGAAGAACGTAAGATCGCTATTCGTTCGTTTCGCCGCGATGCCATTGACAAATTAAAAGAACAAAAGAAAAAATCGGAATTGACAGAGGACGATCTGAAGCAAGCAGAGAAAAAGACACAGGATTTAACCGATAAGTATTGCAAACAGGTTGATTCAGTATTTGATAAAAAGCAGAAGGAAATTATGGAAATATAGGATACAATAATGGAACAAAAATATTTGCCTAAGCATATTGGAATCATCATGGATGGAAATGGCCGCTGGGCGAAAAAGCGTGGCTTGCCGCGTTCTGCCGGGCATACTGTGGGTGCTTCTGTCTTTAAGACAATTACACGGTATTGCAGCTCCATTGGGATTCAATATCTCACGATATATGCTTTTTCAACTGAGAACTGGAAACGTCCGCAGGATGAAGTCGGTGCTTTAATAAAGCTGTTTAAGCAGTACCTTGAGGATGCTTTACGTGATTTTTTAAATGAAAATATTAAAGTTCGTTTTATTGGCGATACTACCGCCTTTCCATCCGAGCTGCAAAATCTGATTGCAGAGACAGAAGAGGTCTCTGTGAATCGAACCGGCATGGTGCTGAATATTGCTATGAACTAGGGCGGACGCGCCGAAATTACTCGCGCGGTAAAACTGTTAATTCAGGATGTTAAAGACGGTGTGCTGGAGCCAGATCAGATTGATGAAGACTCTATTGCGCAAAAATTGTACACTGCCGGGCAACCTAATCCCGACTTGATTATAAGGCCAAGCGGGGAAAATCGGATTTCAAATTTTTTGTTGTGGCAGTCGGCATACGCGGAGTATATCGTTATGGATATCTTATGGCCTGATTTTAAGCCAAGAGATCTTGATCGTGCGCTGGACGAATACGCAAGCCGCAACAGGCGCTTTGGGGGGATTTAATTGAAAGCAAGACTCACTTCGGCAGTTACCCTCGTATTTTTCTTGGCGGCAATTGTGGTCTTTAACGCTTCTTATCCGATTGCTTTAAATCTTGCAATCGCACTTATCTCTGTTCTGGCAGTGTATGAAATTATCACTGCGTTGGGGTTGGCAAAAAATTATGTTTTGCTTTTTTCCAGCCTTTTGCTTTCCGCAACTATTCCAATGTTACAGCTTGCGTCGTCACAGCAGGTTCCAATATTACAGCAGGCTGCCTATTTTATCTATACAGTTATCACTTTTTCAAGTTTGATTTTTTACCATGAATCGATTACATTTCGTGAGGTTGGTGTCATCTACAGCATGTCACTGCTGATTCCGACGGCTGTTACAACTCTTATCAGTCTTCGGGCGTTGGGCGGAAGACATGGTATGTTCTATGTAATTATCGCTATATTTTCAGCGTGGATTGCCGACACCGGCGCATTTTTTGCAGGTAGTCTTTGGGGGAAACATAAATTGTGCCCGGATATCAGCCCCAAAAAAACCATAGAAGGCGTAATTGGCGGCTTTGTACTTAATATTGCTGCAATGCTTATTTTCGGTTATATATTCCATGTGATTTTTTATGAATACAGCGTCAATATTTCATACTACTCGTTATTTATAATTGGATTTTTCGGCACGGTTCTGTCGGTTTTGGGCGACCTCAGTTTTTCATTGATTAAGCGCAGCTGCCATATTAAAGACTTCAGCGAAATCATTCCGGGGCATGGCGGTATTTTAGACCGCTTTGACAGTGTTATTTTTGAGGCGCCGTTTGTGTACTTACTTGTTCAAATTTTACCGATTGTCATTCATTAATTTATCGGCAAAGATGCAATAAAACAGCAAAATGGTGAATAATAATGAAAAGATTCCTTTCAATTCTTGGTTCAACCGGCTCCATCGGCACGCAGACGCTCGATGTGGTGCGCGGGCTTGACTTACAGGTTTGCGCGTTGGCGGCAAATTCAAATATTACACTTTTAGAAAATCAAATCAGAGAATTTAAGCCTCAATTGGTTGCGGTTTTTGACTTGGATGCTGCAAAAAAACTCAAGATAGCCGTTGCCGATACCCCTGTAAAGGTCGTAGCTGGAATGGATGGCGTATGTGAAGCAGCGGCAATCAGCAGAGCGGATCTCGTCCTTAATTCTGTGGTTGGTATGGTCGGGTTAAAGCCAACCCTTGCTGCGATTAGCTCCAAAAAAGATGTGGCGCTCGCCAACAAAGAAACACTTGTTGCCGGTGGTGCACTTGTTATGAATGCTGCAAAAGAGAATAATGTGAAGATTTTCCCAGTGGACAGCGAACATTCCGCTATTTTTCAATGTCTGCAGGGCTGTCCGGAGAAAAAGGCTTTAAAGCGCTTGATTCTTACCGCTTCAGGAGGCCCGTTTTTTGGAAAAAATATTGATGAATTACAAAGTGTAACGCCTCAACAGGCGCTGAAACATCCCAATTGGAGCATGGGTGCAAAAATCACGATTGATTGTGCAACAATGATGAATAAAGGTCTTGAAATTATCGAAGCGTCGTGGCTGTTTGATATGCCTGCTTCGAAAATTGATGTTGTTGTACACCGCGAAAGCGTGATTCACTCTATGATTGAGTATGAAGACAATTCTGTGATTGCACAGCTTGGCGTACCGGATATGCGGATCCCGATTCAGTACGCAATTACTTATCCGCAAAGGTTTCCATCTCCCGTTAAGCAGCTTGATCTTACCGATTATGGTAAATTGACTTTCTACAAACCGGATGACCAGACTTTTGCTTGTCTGCGCGCCTGTAAAAGAGCGATAGAGCTCGGTGGGCTTGCTCCTGCGGCCGCAAACGGTGCAAATGAAGTCGCTGTAAAGTTGTTTCTTAACAACCAGATTTCATTTACAAACATTGGCG
>DAMDEB010000033.1:10734-13274 GCA_032090075.1 Caproiciproducens sp. | reverse complement strand
ATTGGCGATTTGGTTAATCAGGCAGTAACGAATCAGAGTAACGTTAAAAATATTTCGTCCGTTGACGATATCTTACAAGCCGACGAAGATGCGCGCAATTTTGTTTTGAACGCCGTTGGCCAGCTATGAGGTGATATTATTTCTCAGGTACTATTAATTATTATCGCAATACTTCTTTTCAGTTTTATAATTTTCATTCACGAATTCGGTCACTTTTTTACGGCAAAACTTTCCGGTATTCGTGTAAATGAATTTGCAATCGGCATGGGGCCGCAACTGTTTCATTTTAATCGTGGTGAAACGCAGTATTCTCTACGCGCTTTTCCAATCGGGGGATTTTGCGCAATGGAAGGCGAGGACGAAGACAGTTCGGACGACCGGGCATTTAACAACAAACCGGTGTGGAAACGCATCCTTGTTGTGGTTATGGGTGCCGTGATGAATATCATACTTGGTCTTATCATTATGATGATTCTGCTCGGTCAACAGCCTGCTTTTTCATCCACAACTATTTCAAAGTTTACAGACAACTCGGCAACACAGGCGGCCGGGCTGAAAGTCGGCGACGTTTTCACAAGCATTGATGGTTACAAAATCAATGGTGATCGTGATTTAAGCTTTGCGCTTGCAACGGCAAATCCGCTTAAAGCAGATATTCAGGTTTTGCGCGCCGGCAAAGTATTGAATTTTAGCAATGTCAAATTCAATACCAAAAAAGCCGATGGAAAAGATATTCTATCGCTTGATTTTTATGTTATGCCGATTGAAAAGAATTTTGGCACATTGATTACAAAATCGGTGCAGGATACGGTTTCAACCGTGCGCATGGTGTGGTTTAGCCTGGTTGGACTTGTAAGCGGAAAATTCGGTATGAAAGATGTTGCTGGTCCGGTTGGTGCCGCAAGCGCAATTGGGCAGGCAGCCACCATAGGGTTGCAACAGAATTTTCTGGCTGGATTTAACAATATTCTTATGATGATGATGATTATCACTGTGAACTTAGGTGTGGTGAATCTGCTTCCTCTCCCGGCGCTGGATGGTGGAAGATTGCTGTTTCTAATTGTTGAAGGCATCCGCCGCAAACCAATTAATCCGAAGTACGAAGGATGGGTACATGCCGCCGGTTTTGCTCTGCTTATGGGCTTTATGGTGATTGTCACCTTCAGTGATATTTTAAGGCTGATTACGGGCAAAGGATTGGGTGGATAATGAGACAATCAAGGATCGTATTTGCCGGAAAACTCCCCATTGGCGGCGGCTCTAAAATATCGGTGCAATCCATGCTGAATATACCCTCAACGGATATTGACGGCAGTGTCAGACAGGCGATTGAGCTCGAGCAGGCGGGTTGTGATATAATTCGCGCCGCCATTCCGGATATGGACGCGGTTCAACTGATTCCGGCAATCAAAAATGCTGTACACATTCCGCTTGTCGCGGATATTCATTTTGATTATCGTCTTGCACTTGAGGCGGTGGCGGCGGGAATTGACAAAATCAGAATCAACCCGGGTAACATTGGATCCGACGACCGTGTAAAGGCGGTTGCGGACGCGTGCCGGCAGAAAAACATTCCCATTCGGATTGGTGTCAATTCCGGCTCCCTTGAAAAAGAGATACTCGCGAAATATGGCAGTCCGACACCGCAGGCACTTGTTGAAAGCGCCCTGTACCATACGTCACTGCTTGAAAAATTTGATTTTGCCGATATTGTAATTTCTATTAAATCTTCAAATGTTGATACAATGATAAAGGCTTACGAATTGGCAGCGAATAGCTGCGATTATCCGCTGCACCTCGGCGTGACAGAGGCCGGTACGGAGCGCATGGGGCTGATTAAATCGGCTATTGGAATCGGTTCTCTTTTGCAACGGGGCATCGGCGATACGATTCGAGTTTCTCTGACCGCCGACCCTGTAAAAGAGGTGTCAGCCGGTTTTGATATTTTAAAAGCGCTTGATTTGAACAAAAGCGGAGTTCAGTTTGTTTCCTGCCCGACCTGCGGCAGAACACGAATTGATTTAATCGGTATCGCTAATGAGGTTGAAAAGCGTCTTGCAGGCTGCAAGAAGGACATTAAGGTTGCAGTCATGGGCTGCGTCGTAAACGGTCCTGGGGAGGCACGTGAGGCAGATATCGGCATCGCCGGAGGTGACGGCGTGGGGCTGCTCTTTAAAAAAGGCCAAATTATCCGTAAAGTGCCAGAAAACGAATTGATAGATAGCTTAATGCAAGAGATAGATAAACTGTAAAGGATGACTTCCGATTGAAAACGTTTGGTGAATTTTTTGGAGCATACATAGAAGCTTCAAGGCTGCCGTCGCCTGTGTGTAACGGCTGCATTTCGTCCCTGCAAATTGATACCAATAACAGAATGATTACGGCAGATGTGGCGTTTCCATCTTTGGTGGAGCGCCGCGTGCTTTATGATGTGGAAAAGAGCATTACCTCCTGTAAAGAGCTTAAGCTTGCCAGTGCACGCATTAATCCGACCTTTCCATCCAATAGCTTTACTGTCGATTATTTTCCAAGCTTAGTGC
>DAMDEB010000033.1:9475-10724 GCA_032090075.1 Caproiciproducens sp. | reverse complement strand
TGCTTGAATTAAAGCGCCGTGAGGCAAGTGTAAATGGAACCTTAACGGGTTCCAAAGCGCGTGTTGAAGACGAAAAATTAATTATTTCACTTACCCACGGAGGCGGTGAATTATTGCTTTCACGCCATGTTGACCGCACGCTTTCCAAACTGATTAATGAGGAATTCGGCGTTGAGCTAACGGTGGAATTTGATGGTACCTTGACGATTGACAGTGACAATCCCGTATACATTGAAAAGAAGAAAAAACAACAGGAAACACTAAAACGTGAGGCGGTTGTTGAAGATATTGAAGCCTATGAGGCAAACTTGAATCATGTCAAAGCACCCAAAGTAATTCAGGTCCGTTCGGAAGAAACTTTGCTGCCATCCATTATTCCGGAGAGCGCCCGCGAACTTTATGGCCGTGCGCCGAAATCCAAGCCGATACCGATTAGCAAGGTTACTCCCGACATTGGAAGTGTAACAATCTGGGGTGAAATTTTCTCTGTTGAACAAAAAATTACCCGTGATCAGCAGCGAAAAATCATCACTGTAAATATCACTGATTATTCAAGCTCCATGACACTGAAAATCATCGAGTTGGTTTCTCAATGCAAAGCGCTGGACACGCTCGCAAAAGGAATGTCCATCATCGCTCGCGGAGATATTGAATATGATAAATATGATCATGAAATTGTAATGCGCCCCAAAAGCATTTGCACCGTTCAGCAAACGAAGGTGATGGACAACGCAGATGTAAAAAGGGTCGAACTTCACCTGCATACCAATATGTCGAGTATGGATGGCGTTAATGCTGCCGGAGATTTGATTCGACGCGCTGCCAGCTGGGGACAGACTGCAATCGCCATTACCGATCACGGTGTGGCACAGGCATTCCCTGACGCGATGAACGCAGCAAATGATCTTAAAAAGAAAGATATAAATATCAAAATAATCTATGGCCTGGAAGCTTATTTCGTCAATGATTCGATTCCTGCCGTCAAAGGTGAGTCAACTAAAACACTGAAAGATGAGTTTATTTCGTTTGATATTGAAACAACCGGATTAAGCCCAAATAAAGAGAGGATTACTGAAATTGGAGCGGTCAGAATCAGGAACGGTGAAATTGTAGACAGCTTTGATACCTTCGTAAATCCGCAAATTCCAATTCCTGCTAAAATTACTGAGCTGACTGGGATTACGAATGACATGGTGAAGGATGCGCCGCTCGAAAAAGAAGCTTTGAAAGCTTTTTATCAATTCTGTGG
>DAMDEB010000033.1:6202-9465 GCA_032090075.1 Caproiciproducens sp. | reverse complement strand
CGCCGTACTGATTGCCCACAACGCCGAATTCGATACCTCGTTTATCAGGATTGCAGCGCAGCGATGTGGTATGGAGTTCCACTATACATACATTGACACGGTTCCGATGTGCCGCTCCATGCTTAAGGACATTAAAAACTGTAAGCTTGACACGGTCGCGAAATACTTAAAACTGGACCCGTTCAATCATCACCGCGCAAGCGACGATGCCGCAATACTTGGTAAGATTTTCATCGTATTGTTGACCCGTTTGCAGGAGGATACTTCCGCTGAAACGGTAATGGATATCAACAGTTCACTCGCAGGCGGCGACCCTAAAAAAATGAAATCGTACCATCAGATTATTCTGGTGAAAAATAAAGTTGGGCTAAAGAATTTGTATCGCCTCATCTCAAAATCACATTTGAACTATTTTTACAGGAATCCACGTATTCCTAAGAGTGAATTGATGAAATACCGTGATGGGCTTATTATCGGAAGTGCATGTGAGGCCGGAGAGCTTTACAAGGCTATTTTTAATGCACAGCCTTGGGAAACGCTCTGTGAAATCGCAAATTTTTATGATTACCTTGAAATTCAGCCCATTGGCAATAACCTGTTTATGGTGCGCGAGGGGTTGGTGCCAGATGAGGAAAAACTTCGCGAATTTAACCGAACCATTATCAAACTCGGCGAAAAGCTGAACAAACCGGTCGTTGCTACCTGCGACGTCCATTTTATGGATCCGAAAGATGGGGATTACCGCAAAATTTTGATGGCAGGGCAGGGCTACAAGGACACCGACGAACAAGCCCCGCTCTATATGAGGACAACGGCTGAAATGTTGAAGGAATTCGCGTATCTTGGCGAGGAGAAGGCATACGAGGTTGTTGTAAAAAATACAAACTTAATTTCCGATATGGTAGAAGAAATCCGACCTATTCCGGACGGAACCTTTCCGCCGTTTATCGAGGGAGCAGAGGAACAGTTGACGAGCATTACATGGGCAAGGGCAAAAGAAGTCTACGGCGATCCATTACCTGATATTGTGAAGCAGCGCCTTGACCGTGAGCTTGGCTCCATTACAAAACACGGTTTTTCCATTTTATATATGACCGCGCAAAAACTGGTTGCCGATTCGGAAGCACATGGTTATCTGGTTGGTTCGCGTGGTTCCGTCGGCTCTTCGTTTGTTGCAAACATGTCCGGTATTTCCGAGGTAAATCCGCTCGCGCCGCATTATGTCTGCCCCAATTGCAAAAACAGTGAGTTTTTTACCGATGGCAGTTATGGCAGCGGTTTTGATTTACCTCCGAAAAAATGTCCGATTTGCGGTACAGATTATAATCGCGACGGTCATACGATTCCATTTGAAACCTTTTTGGGATTTGACGGTGATAAAACCCCGGATATTGACCTGAATTTTTCAGGTGAATATCAAACCAGTGCCCATCGCTACACTGAAACACTGTTCGGAAAAGATAATGTTTTCAAAGCAGGCACCATTGCAACAGTTGCAGACAAGACGGCAATCGGTTTTGTTAAAAAGTATGCGGAAGAAAAAGGTGTTGTGATGCACCGCGCGGAAGAACAACGGCTTGCCACTGGCTGTACCGGTATTAAACGTACCACCGGCCAGCATCCCGGCGGCATGGTTGTTGTACCCAAAGGAATGGAAATTTACGATTTTTGTCCTGTGCAGCATCCCGCCAATGACCAGAAATCCGACAATATTACGACGCATTTTGACTTTCATTCCATTCATGATACGATTTGCAAGCTGGACGAGCTTGGGCACGATGTTCCAACCATCTACCGTTACCTTGAGGATTATACAGGAATACCGGTCATGCAGGTTTCCATGAGTGATCCGGAAGTCATGTCGCTCTTTACTTCAACCGAAGCACTCGGCGTAACGCCGGAGGATATTGACTCAAAAACAGGTACATTCTCCCTGCCGGAGGTTGGCACAAGCTTTGTTCGCCAAATGCTGATCGATTCCCATCCTACCACTTTTTCCGACCTGCTTCAGGTTTCCGGTTTGTCACACGGAACCGATGTTTGGCTGGGAAATGCGCAGGATTTAATTAAGAACAAGACCTGTACCATTGCAGACGTAATCGGAACGCGTGACAGCATCATGACTTACCTGCTCCTAAAAGGGCTGGAGCCTAAAATGGCGTTTAAGATTATGGAAATTACCCGTAAGGGAAAAGCAAGCAAGCTGCTCACAGAAGAACATATCAATGCAATGAAGGAGCACAATGTTCCTCAATGGTATGTTGACTCCTGTATGAAAATAAAATATATGTTCCCGAAGGCGCATGCCGCCGCATACATGATCTCAACCCTGCGGCTTGGCTGGTACAAGGTGCACAAACCTGTTGAATATTATGCCGCCTATTTTACCGTTCGCGGCGAAGATTTTGATGGTGCTACCGTTATAAAAGGAAGGGATGCTGTCCGTCATCGCATGAATGAAATCAGTATGAAGGGCAAGGAGGCAAGTGCCAAGGAGGAAGCGGCGTTTGCAACGTTCCAGATTGTCAACGAGATGCTCGCGCGCAGGATTGAGGTACTTCCAATCGACCTTTATAAGTCTGATGCAAAAAAATATTTAGTGGAAGACGGCAAAATTCGACTTCCCTTTGCGTCACTCAGCGGTGTTGGTGAATCAGCAGCAAACAACCTTGCCGCAGCAAAGGATAAAGGTGTATATATATCGATTGATGATTTGCAAACACGTTCAAAGGTTTCTAAATCCGTAATTGAAACACTTAGTATATCAGGCGCACTTGCCGGATTGCCTGCAAGCAGCCAAATGACATTATTTTAGTTGACAAAGTATATTTTAGTATGGTATTATATTAGCACGCTAAATCGTTATGAAGTATATTGGGGTGAGAAAATGAAAAAATATAATAAAATCACTCCGGAGGGAACCAGCGACCTACTTTTTGAAGAATGTCTGGTTCGCAGATACGTGGAAAAGACGCTGGCATCTGCTTTTTCTTCGCGTGGGTTTAATGAAGTGGTTACTCCAGGGCTGGAATTTTATGATGTGTTTGACCCGGATTTTTCTGGTATCGGGCAAGAGGTCATGTATAAAATGACGGATAAGCGTGGCAGACTGATTGTGATGCGCCCGGATTCCACGATGCCGATTGCCCGCTTAACTGCAACGAGATTGCAAAGTTTGCCAAAACCGATTCGACTTTTTTATACACAACCGATTTACAGAAATAACCCTGACCTAATCGGCCGCAGTGATGAAACTGTACAGA
>DAMDEB010000033.1:2891-6192 GCA_032090075.1 Caproiciproducens sp. | reverse complement strand
CGACCTTGAAGTTATTGTTACGGCTATTGAAGCGCTTGGCCAATGTGTTCCAAATTTTCGTCTGGAACTTGGCCACGCCGGTTTTTTTAGGGCACTTGCGGAGCAGCTTCCTGTTTCTGATGATTTGCGTGAAGATATTCGCCGCGCGATTGAATCAAAGAATTACGCTGCGCTCAATGCAATTCTGGATCAACTTGGAAATTCAAAACAGGTGATGGCAATACGGAGACTTCCGCGCCTTTTCGGCGGTGAGGAAGTCTTTGACCAGGCGGCTCCCCTATGTAATGATGAAAAGTCCACACAAACTCTCGCGTATCTTCACGAACTTTACCGTTCCCTTGCCGAGCTCGGCCTTGGGGATAAAATAATTGTTGATTTAGGCCTTGTGCAACGCAATGATTACTATACAAATATTGTTTTCAGCGCGTATGTTGAGGAGTGCGGGGATGCTGTCCTTCTTGGCGGCCGTTATGATAATCTGCTTGGTTGTTTTGATTCGCCAATGCCTGCAATCGGTTTCGCAATCAACGTAGATGCCATTGCAAAAATTATCCTTGAACGTGGGGAAACCTTTGCGATTCTTCCCGTGGATATTTTGGTGCATGGAGAAACAGGGTTTGAAATAAAGGCGCTCAATTACGCATCTGATCTCGTTAAAAACGGCATTAAATGCGAAAACAGTGTGTTTGAAACTCGCACGGAGGCACTCAACTATGCAAAAGTTCGCGGTATTGGACGCATCGATATAATCAGCGATACAGTTGAAATAATAAATCTGACATAGGATTGATGAATATGAAACCACTCAGAATTGCTCTTACAAAAGGCAGATTAGAAAAGGATACCGTTGCACTGTTTGAGAAAATTGGGTTTGATTGCGACGCTGTTAAAAATAAAGGCCGTAAGCTAATCCTTCCTATAGGCGATAATCAGTTTGAGGTTGTGCTCGCAAAGGCAGACGATGTGATTACCTATGTTGAGCATGGTGTGTGTGACCTTGGTGTTGTTGGTAAGGACACCATTATGGAGCAAGGCAGCAGTTTTTACGAAATCCTTGACCTGGGCTTTGGCAAATGTAAATTTGCACTTGCAGGAGAAAAGGGTAAAGATTTTTTCAGCGGCTATTCTACAAAAACAATTGCTACGAAATATCCTAATATTGCCAGAAGTTATTTTGAGAGTAAAGCAATGGACGTAAAGATTATTAAAATAGAGGGTTCGGTTGAGCTGGCTCCTCTTTTAGGACTTTCCGACGCGATTGTAGATATTGTTGAAACAGGCTCGACTTTAAATGAAAACGGATTGGAAGTTATTGAAACTATCTGTGATATTTCCGCAAGGCTTATCGTGAATGCGGCCAGTCTAAAGCTTAGAAAAGCTGAAATAGAAAAGCTTGTTGAATTGATGGAAAGAGAGGCACGGACATGATATCAGTAGTCAAAGAGGGCGGAAATTTCGGCCGTGATTTTATCAATCAACTAAAATTGCGCAGTGAGAAATCCAATAAAAGTGTCGATGCCGCGGTTGCGGATATCATTGCAAATATACGTGAAAACGGCGATAACGCCGTGCGTGAATATACTCTGAGATTTGACGGCAGCATACCGGAGAAAGTAGAGATCACGAAGCAGGAAATGCAGGAGCTTTCGGAACAATGCGAACCGGATTTTGTGGATGCGCTCAAACGCGCCGCAAACAATATCAAGGACTTTCATAGCCGGCAGAAACAGCAAAGCTGGCTCAATACAAACGCGAACGGGGTTATCATGGGACAGCGTGTGCGTGGCCTCTCAAGGGTTGGAATTTATGTCCCGGGCGGTACCGCCGCATATCCGTCCTCTGTTCTGATGAATGCGATCCCTGCTAAAATTGCCGGTGTGGGTGAAATCATTATGGTTACACCTCCAAACAAGGACGGCAAGCCGAATCCGGATATTATGGCGGCGGCGCTCATAGCCGGTGTGGACCGGGTCTTTTTAGTCGGTGGGGCGCAGGCTGTTGCTGCTCTTGCTTATGGCACGGAAAGTATTCCGAAAGTTGATAAAATTGTTGGCCCGGGAAATATTTATGTTGCTACCGCAAAAAAACAGCTCTATGGTATAGTGGATATCGACATGATTGCTGGACCAAGTGAAATTCTAATTATTGCCGACGATACTGCAAATCCGAAATTTTTGGCGGCAGATCTGATGTCCCAAGCAGAGCATGATAAACTTGCTTCAGCCATTCTGCTGACCACATTCGAAAAAATAGCAGAGCAAACAGTCACTCAGATTTACGAGCAAATGAAAAACCTTTCTCGTAAAGACATTATTGAGGAATCACTTGACAACTTCGGTGCGGTAATTGTATGCAATAGTATCAGCGAGGCTATTGAATTTGCCAATGAATTGGCGCCGGAACATCTTGAAGTGTGTGCGGCGAATCCAATGGAATTCATTGGTAAAATTGACAACGCAGGTTCTGTCTTTCTGGGGAATTACTCACCGGAGCCGCTCGGGGATTACTTTGCGGGGCCAAATCATGTTCTTCCAACAAGCGGTACTGCACGATTCTTTTCACCATTATCCGTTGACAGCTTTATTAAAAAATCCAGCTTTATCTATTATACAGAAAATGCGTTAAAACTGGCTCAAAATGATATCATCAAGCTTGCTGAAACCGAAGGGCTGACCGCCCACGCAAATTCTATCCAAGTGAGGCGCTAACATGACATACCAATTAAATAATAAGATCAAAGATTTACAGCCATATGATCCGATTACAGGCAACTATTCCATCCGGTTGGACGCAAATGAATCGTTTTGTCAGATTCCAAAACAAGTAGTATCAAAAATTCTTGAAGCTACGGCGTTTATGTCTTATAATCGCTATCCGGATTCACTTGCCGCTGAACTTTGTAGAAGCTTTGCTGCGCACTACGGGGTCAGGCAGGAAATGGTTACCGCCGGAAACGGTTCGGACGAATTGATATCTGTTATTTACAACGCTTTTTTGATGAAAGGCGAAGCGATGATGACTTTGACTCCGGATTTTTCAATGTACCGGTTCTATTCGAGTATTGTTGAAGCAAAATGCATAGAATATCAAAAGAGTTCGGATTTATCAATTGATGTCGATGACTTGATTGCCTGCGTAAACAAAAACAACATCAAAATGCTTATTTTTTCAAATCCATGCAATCCAACTTCCATTGGGTTAAAAAAGGCGGATGTCAGGAGACTGATTACCTCTGTAAATGCCTTGGTTGTCCTTGACGAAGCATATATGGATTTTTGGACCGAATCTTTGCTTGACGAGG
>DAMDEB010000033.1:0-2862 GCA_032090075.1 Caproiciproducens sp. | reverse complement strand
CAATGCTATAAAAGCAGTGAAATCACCATATAACGTAAATTCACTCACTCAAATGATTGGTTCTATTATTTTAAATGAAAACGAATTAATTCATACGGCAACCGCAAAAATCATCACTTCCAGAGAAATGCTCTACTCTGAAATGAAACGAATTGAAAACAATCACAGTGATAAGATGCAAGTATACCCGAGCGTCACTAATTTTGTGTTTATCAAGATGAATAATGCTAAGAAGATGTATGAGTCCTTATTGAATAATGGGATTGCTGTCCGCTTTATGGGCGATTATCTCCGAATCACTGCCGGAAGTGAAAAGGAAAACGCAGAATTGGTTAAGGCTTTTGAAGCGGCGATTTGAATTTTTTAAGAAGGTGCAAGACATGAGAACATCAGTTCAAAAGCGAAAAACATTGGAAACAGATATTGATATTGAACTTTCGCTCGATGGCGGAGATGTGGATATTTCTACAGGAATTGGCTTTTTTGATCATATGCTGAACGCCTTTGCTGTTCATGGTGGGTTTGGGCTGAAAATTAACGCTGTCGGGGACTTGATTGTCGATTGTCACCACACGATTGAGGACGTTGGTATAGTACTTGGTAAGGCGTTTGCTCAGGCTTTGGGGGACAAATCCGGCGTTGCACGTTTTGGCAGCTTCTATGTTCCCATGGATGAGGCGCTCGCCTTTGCTGCAATTGACATCAGCGGCAGACCGTTTCTGGTTTTTCATGCCGACTTTCAGCAGGAGCGCATTGGCGATTATGATTCCTGCATGACGGAAGAATTTATGCGTGCTTTCGCTGTAAATGCCGGAATCACGCTGCACACCCGTGTTGAGTACGGAACCAATGCTCACCATGAAACAGAGGCAATATTTAAGGCTGTTGCCCACGCAATGAGTATCGCAGTTAACGAAACATCAACGGGGACACTTTCCACAAAGGGTTCTTTATAATCTTACATAGGAGATGGACACATGATTATTTTGCCTGCAATTGATATAAAAGACGGTGAATGCGTTCGTCTCGTAAAGGGCGACTATGCGACGGCACATAAGGTAGCTGAAAGTGCAGTTGAAGCCGCTCAGACCTTTCAGGCCGCAGGTACTGAATGGCTCCATATGGTTGATCTGGACGGAGCCAAATCAGCAGAACCGGTCAACTCCGAGCTCGTTTTTAAAGTACTGAAAGAAAGCAAGTTGAAAGTGGAAATTGGTGGCGGCATACGCAGTTTGAAAACAATTGATTTTTATATTAAAAATGGGATTGATCGGGTTATTTTAGGTTCAGCTGCACTTAATAACCCCTCACTTGTTGCAGAAGCGGTGAGAAAGCACGGAGAAAAGATAGCGGTGGGAATAGATGCGCTTGACGGCAACGTTGCCGCGCAAGGTTGGACAGAGACTTCAACTGTGAATTATATTGAACTGGCAAAACAAATGGAACAGTTAGGAGTAAAGTATATTATCTTTACAGACATCTCCCGCGACGGTACACTATCCGGCCCGAACTTAGCAATGTTGGATGAATTAAACCGAGCGGTCTCGTGCAATGTGACTGCAAGTGGAGGGGTCAGTAACCTCAAGGATATAGCCAATTTACTGAGTTTGAAGCTCTATGGAGCCATTTGTGGCAAAGCAGTTTATACTGGTGACTTAAACTTGAAATCAGCAATTCAGTTTTGCGCAGGAGGACAGATAGTATGAACAACGATAGTGTAAAGCAGGATACCTTTATAGATAAATTCTTTCAAAAGTCCGAATTGCTGCCTACTGTCATTCAAGAATACGGAACAAACGAGGTATTGATGCTCGCCTATATGAACCGTGAGTCCATGAAAAAGACACTCGAAACAGGTTATACATGGTTTTACAGCCGTTCCCGTCAGCAACTCTGGAATAAGGGCGCGACTTCCGGCCCTTTGCAAAAAATCGTCAGCATTCACGGCGACTGTGATGATGACACGCTTTTGATTGTTGTCAAACAAACTGGGGCGGCTTGCCACACCGGCGCACATAGTTGCTTTTTTAATGAGATTTGGAGGGATACCAATGAATGATACTATGCAGGAGCTTTACAATACTGTATTAAGCAGAAAGGGAAGCCACGCGGAAGGTTCATATACTTGCTATTTATTTGATAAGGGAATCGATAAAATTTTAAAGAAATGTGGTGAAGAGTGCAGCGAGGTAATCATCGCCGCAAAAAATGGTGACAATTCCGAAACGGTTCTTGAAATATCCGATTTGCTTTATCATTTAACTGTATTGATGGTAAACGAAGGTATTTCTTTAGACGACATAAACGTTGAGTTGGCTAAGCGCAGTGAAAAATCAGGAAATCTTAAAACTTTTCATCAAGCTGATAAAAATAGTTAATAAAGCGAAATGGCCGACGCAAATGCGTTGGCCATTTTTTAGCTGCTTATTTCCAACTGTAAAAGTCCTTTAAGAACCAAATTTCTTTCGCTTCAAACTCCATATCGCTCAAATAATTCAAAATTCCTGCATCCGTTGTAAAGGTGAATTTCAGCTTGTAAGAGTACAACGCCTGATACTGAAATCCTGTTTGTTTGTTGATGGCGTTGATACCGTATTTTCCGTCGCCGGCAAGCGGGTGACCAATGGACGAAAGATGCGCTCTGATTTGATGCGTACGTCCCGTAAGCAATTCAACTTCAAGCAGGCTGTAATCACCACTCTCGTCAAGTACTCGATAGCGTGTTTGAATCGATTTTGTATCAGCTGTCGCTTTTTTTGAAATATAGACCCGGTTCTGGCTTTCATTTTTTTCAAGAAAGCCGTCAAGGGTAGCTTCCTTTTTCTCCATCCTACCGTGAACAATACAGAGGTAAAGCTTTTG
>DAMDEB010000032.1:19969-20238 GCA_032090075.1 Caproiciproducens sp. | reverse complement strand
ATCGCAAAATTCAGTAAATCCCGGTACCGCGGATAGCCCGCCGCATAAAATCAGCTTGTTCAGTTCCATACGTTCACTTGAAATCACCATTCGGATATTCCGGATGGCTTCGTTGACAGAGGTGTCCAACAGCAGGGAAATTTGTTTTGCGGATTCAGAAGTCTGTGCGGGGGAGGCCTCGCCAAAAAAACCATAAGCGTCGACAAGCCCAACCGCTTCTTGAAAAGAAATAGCCTTGTCCTTCATTAAAATTTCGATGATATCATCGT
>DAMDEB010000032.1:14265-19930 GCA_032090075.1 Caproiciproducens sp. | reverse complement strand
GAAGGCCGTTTTGCAAAATGATCATATGTGTCTTTTCATAACCAAAATCAAGCACGGCAACCGTCTTGTTTTGAGAGTCAATCAATGTTTTACCAACATATAAAAGTCCGCTCATGGGGGGGACGATTTTTATAACATGAAATCCGCACTTTGAAAAGTCTTTCCTAATCCGGTCAAGCAGCGTACCCTTCACGGCGAACAGCGAGCTGGTCAGCTTTCCGGTGACTGCATTGGGGCGGTTATATTCATAGTTTTGAATCATGTAATCATCAATGCCGTTTTGCAGCACAGCCTCGGCTTCTAAACGGGCAAACGCAAGCAAACTTTTTCGGCTGCAAGGCAGGTGCTGATATTCTTTGCTGACCATATTGTCGTCTTCGAGGCAGAAAACAATCTTATTCGAGGTTAATTTTGCGCGTTGGGCACAATCGCGCACAAACTTTGCAAAGAGCGGAATATCGTCGCATTCCCGGCCGCCCCGCATACTCAGCGGCAGTTCAAAGCATTGCGGCGCGCCAAAAACAGCTTTACGTCCATTTTTTATCCCTGTCAGATAAAGCGCACTGCGGGTCGTTTGCAGCAGGATTATATTCAAAGCAGCTGACACCACCCTTTTTCTATCATTTTCACAAATTATTCACCAATATTATACCAAACAACACATTGCACCGCAATATCCGACTTTGCACCCGAATGCAAAAACAAGCCCCGGTTTTCCGGGGCTTGAGGGATACGATAACATTAACATGTAAGTAAATCAGGCAGTAGCAGTGTCAGAAGTAAAGTCAGACAATGTGGTTGCTGCTTTAAATGCATTACCGTCAGTTACATCCTTACTTAGCACCACTTTTGTACCTTTATACTGAAAAGTCGCACCGGATTTACCTGCTTTAGTTAGATCAAGAGTAATACCATATTTAGCAAGCACAACACTAACCTTATCCGCCGTTGTAATGTCGGTTCTTGTTTTAGCAGCAATCTCTGCATCGGCAGTTTTTAGTGCCAGCTCAACGGTCTGTGCATTTGCTAAATCCGTGTTCTTGTTTGCTGTGTCAATTACATTGCTGACGGTCGGGATTGCGATGGCGGCGAGAATTGCAAGGATTGCAATAACAATGACGAGTTCGACGAGGGTAAAGCCTTTTTTATTGGTCTTTTTAAGGGTGTTTACCATGATAGTTTTACCTCTTTCTTCGGCGTAATTCGGAAGAAGAAACTTGCTCCGATACCTTTTCTGTTTTGATTATAGAGCCTAATCGCAGTCCTGTCAATAAAGTCCATTAATTTACAAAAAGTTTATATTTTCGATAAAATATCAGAGGCTTCAACGCATTGTTCAGGCAAGCAGAAAAGCTTGTGAACGCTTTGAACCAATTACTCAAAAACCTTGCGGAAATGCACGAATAAAGCTATAATCAAGGTGAATTGTTTTGTACGGAGGTGTTAAAGATGAAATCAGGCTCCAAACGGGGGGCGGCGCTTGCATATGTCATTGTGATTACAGCCGCGCTGATGATTTTGGCGGCGGCCTTGGTATCTGCCGCTAAATTTAACATCGACTACTCTCAAAACAGTTTAGAGGGCCGCCAGGCTTATCTTGACGCGAAGTCGGCCATCGAGTACGGCAGAGCATATTTGCAAAGCAATCCCGACAGCGGCGATTTTACGGTTGTTTACGCTTCCGATGCATCCGGCTTTAAAATCGGTGCGGCAAACGCGACAAACACAGCCGCGAAATATTCCGCAACCGCACGAACAATCAATGCTACGGGCAAGTACAAATCCTCCGACCGTGTGCGCCGGCTGGGCTACCGGATGGCAACAGCGGACACACCTGTAGAAGATAATCTGCAAAGCTTTTTGATTGGTGGAAACGGATACGGAACCCATACGGTCCTTAGTGTTTACAATTATAACCTGACACAGGATGCTTCCTCGGTTTATCCCTTTATTTCTCATACGTATCTGCAGACTACAGGAACGAATAAGCTGGCTGCGCCTCAAATCTATATTTTAGGTCAGGCAAACGGTGATTGTCTGAAAATTTATGATACAAACACGGTAACACTACGATCTGATTTTATTTATCTGGCAGGGAGCATCAATACTTTTAAGAACTACCTTAATGAGTATCAGCCCTTTTACTTGGAAACATTTTCGAATAAGAATCAAGGGGTAATTTTTTTTCAAAAAGATGTTATAAAAAATAATATTAGAATTGCTCAAGGTGGAAAATATTATTTTTTTAAGAATGATGTGAATTTATATGACCTTGCTGTGGGCGATTTGCAGGAAATAAGTGCGAACGACCTCACTGATGCTGTGGACAAAGACAATATAGATTTTATTGTAAGCAACAATAACAATATTGTCAGCGGAGATGGCTGGGACAAATGCAGAGGTACGCAATGGGCTATTGATGGGAAACTGGGCTTGGGCATGGCGACAAAAGCAGGAGATAAAAACAGTTGGGTTTACCAGGACAGCATCGCAAATAAAATCGTTTATTGTTATGTTAATGATTGTACTGGTTGGAGTTCAGTCTTTCGTGATTATTCAAATAATGTCACAAGCGCAATCTATAATGCAAAAGAAATCAATCTACAATATGTTAATAGCGGGGAAAATTTTGTTGTTCCCGCAAACAGGACGCTTATTTTTAAAGCAGACAAAATCTCGTTGAATACTCAGCAATCTGATACGGAGCTTGGCACAGTCGGAACAAAACCAAAGATTACTTTTGATGGAGTTGATACATTAGGGAGCTATTCAAGTTTTATTTTGCAGTCGGCAGATGGAAAAAAACAGTTTGACCTGACCTGCCCGAACGATATAGCAGTTTATTACTCCGATTCACAACATCAACAACAAACTTATATAATAGATAAGGGAACATATCACATTGTATCTGCAGTTGGAGTTCCTTCCGGTATTGGCATGAATTTATTTACCTATGCTGCTCAAACTTATTTTGGTGGCCGAAAACCTGATTCCCCCTCCGGCGGTTCAGGCGGCGGTACGGAAGTGACCGGAGGTGTGTATACCGATGGGTAATAAATATTTGAATAAACTGAGAAGTAAAAAGGGAACGACCATGGTCGAGGTGCTTGCGGCGGTGCTGATTCTTGCCATCGTTGTGACCGCGGTGCTGACAACCATCAGTTTTTCACAGCGGACGATTCTTTCCGGCGGCAGCGAGGGCAAGGCCGCTGCGGAGGCGCAGTCGATTGCGGACACGCTGATCTCCCAATTGAGCGGCACGAGCGATGCTTCCAAGGTTACGGTCAGCGGGGCGGTCCGTGTACTGGAGGGCAGTACCTTCCCGGATGCCACAAAGGACAAGCAGTTTAAGCTGACTTCTGTTGAAAACACAAAGGACAGCGTCAAGGGCTACCGAATTCAAACGGCGGTTTATTATTCCGACAGCACAGGCAGGAAATGCGTCCAAATGACGGCGTTTGCAGCGCAGGGCGGTGTATCGTGAAGAAGATACAGGAAAAAAAGGGAATGACGCTCGTCGAACTGATTATCGCGGTGGCGTTCACAGCCATCGTGATTGCGGCCGCCTGTACGGTACTGTACCTCGGGGGGAACTTTTTCAAGAGCGGCACGGCCAACGCAGTGAACCAGCAAAAGGCCTCCCTTGCCGAAACTTATTTGCAGCGGTACGCGTCAACTGCGCAGCAGATTTCGGACAAGAACGACACAAGTACCGGCGGTGTTGTTTTCACTCTTTCGAGCGGCGCGCTGCACATCGACGACAAAACGGCAAACAAATCCATTGCTGTGATTGACGGAATTGGGCAGGTCTATTTGCAAATTGATGGCAGGCTGCTCAACTACCGCATTGTGTCAAAGGACGGAACCTACACGCTTTCAGGCGGGGTTGTACTGAATAATTATCAAAGCGGTACAGCGTCGGATTTGAGGGGAGATGACGGGAACTGCCTGTCATTTTTCTTTCCCCCTTCTGCTTAAATTTATCATTTCGCCGCAGCCGTTATCAAGGCTGCGGCTTTTTTGTACATTATTGTAGTATTTGCATAGAATTTGCTATTTTAATAATGCTTTAAATATGATATAATAATCAAAATATTACCAAATAATGCCAAATACAGCGGCTATAACCGTACCTTGGGGGAAACCATCATCACTGTAAAAAAAGAGAAGACAAATTTTTCGTTCAACGAGTTCTTATCATCGCTTGCGGAGGAACCTCTTGAAATAAAATATAAAGATATGGCTAAATTTTTTCATGTTTCTCAGTCTACCCTGTCCAAGCTCGGCCACAACAGGCTTCGTAAAATGCCTGTGGGGATGCACCCGGATGTAATGGCTAAAAGCTTTGCAGACGGGGTGGTGGAATCTTTTCCGCCATCCTGCGGCACTGTGCGGCGTTTTGTTGCGTACGCGCGTATGCTCTGCGAAAGGTATCTTTGCTCCGAAGCGCTCAATGAGTCCGCTGCGTGGCTTGCCAACGTCGGCCCGATTGATGATGCGAAAGCTAAAAAGCTTTACACCGGTGCCATTCCCAAGCTTATCATGCGCTGCTACGAAGAAGCTTACGCCAATACGGAATTGGGTTATTCCGACGGCCTTGTAAGCCGCAGCGAAGTGCAGCACGAAATTTGCTATCAGAGAGTATGCGATATGATTAACCGTGATATATTTGACGGTGAAAAGCTGAAACAGCTCTTAAACGTTGTTTACGCGGCGAACATCCGGCGGCAGATTACAGCCTTTACAGATAACCCGGCTTTTTTGCAAATTACGGAGCGGTTTATCCGAAATCAGATTAACAAACCGTTCTATAGCTCGATACGCCGCACGGAAGTCATTTCTATTTCGGAGGACTCCAGTGAGATCACACGAAAGATAAAGGAGCAGAAGCAGATTGTGCTTCAGGTGCTTGAACCGCAAAAATTGGTGTTTAAGCAATCGCTGAACCACTTTGTGGATTTGCCGCCTGATGAAATTATTGACCATATGGTTTCGGAATTTGCCTGTACGGTGAATCATATTCCACTTGTCCAATACATAAATATGCATGAAAACACAAATTACACATCCGTTAAGCAGTTTTTATCCGTTGAACCGGCGCACAACATCATTGACGATACTGTTACAACCGAACTGGCATTTCAGTTTAACCTTTACCCAAGCACCGCGGGGGAGGCAATCAGCGTTATTGACGAATACACAATTAAGACGCCGTTTATATGCAATGTTTCCTGTAACTACAGCTATAGTCTGTTTTATCCGTGTAAATTTTTTGAACATGAGTTTATACTGGATGCAAAAACAAAAACAAAATGGGGCGTTCGCGTTAAGCTTTTTACTCCGATGACCACCAGCAGTTATTATGGGGAAGATTCGGAAAACCCGCATTTCCACAATAACGGCACATCCGATTCTAAACGCATCACCTTTTATGACTGGGCGCTGCCCGGCACCGGCTACTACCGCAATCTTTATGAGCTTCAATACGCAAATGGAGAAAGAAAGTAAAAATTGTTGCCAATTTTATATTAATTTCTGCGTATTTACGATATAATTAATAAATATATAAGTTGATAAGGAGGCTGCCGGTATGCCGCAGCAAGCGACCCCTGTGATTTACACCCTTTGCTACACGCCGTATGACGGCGGCGTTCAAAACGATGCC
>DAMDEB010000032.1:244-14255 GCA_032090075.1 Caproiciproducens sp. | reverse complement strand
CGGCGCGGCTATTTGGAAACCCAAAAGCGCGCGGCGGGCAAAACGCGCAGCTTTGCGGCCGGAGCGGAAGTTTGTATCCGTTACAAAATCGGTCGGGGCGAATTCCAATGGCGTAAAAGCAGCGATAAAATGATTTTACAGGAAGCTTACCGTCAAAAAGACGGCTATTACATATTGACATGGAATCAAATGGGTGAAACGGTTAGCAAGGCTTGCTACGGCAGCGACCACGCGTGGCTGCAAACTACCTATTATTCCGGTGATACCGCAAGACCGGCGGCGCTGCTGAAATGGAAGCAGGGCGGTAACGGCCTTGTTTTGCTGCAACTTGTACCGGAAACGGGCAAGTACACGCAAAGCGAGTTGGAGTTCTGCGCGATGAACAGCGGTACGGCGGAGCAAAGCCTGATTAACACTGTTGCCGGGGAACCGCAGATTCTATGTGAAACGGACGGCGGCGAGTTCTGCTGCTGCTCCGCTTCCGAAAAGGAAAGCCGCCTCGCGGTGCTGAACGATTTGCACTCGGGCGCGAAAAACCTCACTCCCGACTGGCCGCAGCAGGAAGCGGCGCAAATTGCGTTTTCTTACATTGAAAACGACCGCGCCGAGCCGGAACCGGAGCCGGAAAAGCAGTTGGTTGCGGCGCCAAAGGAACCGGATTACGCCGCGAACCTCGAGCTTTTCAGCACCGACGAGCCGGAGGTCGACTCCGCGAAGGAACCGCTTGTACAGGCATTGGAACAGCCGGTGAACGCGCCCGCGCCCGTGCGGTACTCCGTGGCGGCAAAGGGGCTTACCGGTGAAGCACAAATCAGTAACTTTATTCCGCAGCACGTGGAGCGCGGCACAAAGCGCATCGTGATTAGCGCCGAAGAAAGCTACACCTATTTCGGCAGGGTAATTGACGGGCTGCGGCAGGGTCGCGGGCGCACCCAGATGCAGAACGGCTGCACCGCATATGACGGTAACTATATCAATGATAAGCGCGACGGCTTTGGCGCATACTATTATAAGTCCGGAAAAATCTGCTACGTCGGCGGCTGGAAAGAGAACAAGCGTGACGGCGTGGGGGTTGCCTACAGCTCGCAGGACGGCTCGATATTTGTCGGCAGATGGAAGGACAACATTCCCACGGGCAGCGGCGCGGCGTTTGACGCGAACGGCGGCCTGATTTATACCGGCGAATGGAAAAACGGCCTGCGCCACGGCCACGGCACCGAGTACAAAAACGGCGAAGTCGTCTTCAGCGGCGAATTCCGCGAAGATAAGTACTACTCCGGATATAAACATATATAATATAGAAAACGTGCGTCTTCATTCAATTTCTCTTTTGGGGGGCGAACTGAATTGCAAAGCATTGAAATCAACAAGGTGAACCGCGGCGAGTGTATTGTGCTGCGGGGGGCGAATAAAGATATCCTGATGGTGGACTGCCCGTCGGCGCCAAACGGCACGGCGCGGCTGAGCGACGACGGGTTGGCTGTGATAACCCGCTACGCCGACGCGGCCGACCGCAGTTTTTTGCTCACCCACTGCAAAAGCGGCTATCTTTATGGGTTGGAGCAGCTTTTAAGCGCCGACTCCAACTACTTTAACAGAATATTTTTGCCGTCTGCCCCCTGCGACAAACGCGGGCGGCCTCTGCTTTTGGAATTCGCTCTGTTTGTTTATACTTTTTTAAACCGGCAGGGCGATTTTTTCAATGAAAACACCGCCGTTTTGAAAATGCTTGGGCTTGCCGCCAAAAAGGCGGGGGCGGGGCGCGTCTTCGCGGTGAAAGCGGACGACCTCTTTACGTTCGACGGCATTGATTATGAGATTTTGTGGCCTGTGGAAAAGGGATATCCGTTTTCCACTATTTTCGCCGATGCGGTGGAAAAAATGAATATCTGCCTGTCCTCGCCGTTTTTGCCGGAAGCGGCAGGGGAATTTATGCGCTTAAAGGAGCGGTTTTGCGCCGCGTACCTTGCGTGCTGCCAAACCGCGCCGCTTGAGCAGACGAACATCAATTTAATCTATACTATATTAGATAGTATAAAAGCGATCATACCGCAGCTTCTGCTTTTGCCGCCCGCGGTCGATATCGTCGAAATCCTCTGCCGCCCCGCAGTGCGTGAAGCGTATGACCGTGAACTCGCCGCCGCGAGCGTGATTTTCCAAAACCGCCGCACAAGCGAAGCCAGCCTTGACGATATCCTGATGACGGGCGCCGCAGCGCCGGAAAGCATGGACGCGGTTGCGGGGCGGCTGTACGGCGGCTACTACGTTCTAAAAGCGCCGCAGCACGGAGCCGCGGGCGCATGGAGCCACCTGTTCGGCGAAATCAGCGCTTCGCATATTATCATATGTAATGGGAATGATATGGAAAACGGAACGGCTGCCGCCGAATACGCCGAGCTGCCCGCCATCAAGCACTGCACGAACTGCGCCGCCTGTGCGTGGTACCAAAATAGCGGCTGTTCCTGTAACCGCCTCGCCTGCTGTTACGAGCTGCCCGGCAGCCCCGGCCTCACCATTAAGTGCCCGCGCTGCCAAACCCGCAAGGGCCTTGCCCCCTGCAATATTTACACGGTGCCCGGCGAACGCTCCTGCCTGTGTGACGACAAACCCATACAGCTGAATCTGTAAAATAAATCTTTTTCGCTGAATTTTCCAGACAGGCAAAATATTTATTTCTTAGGAAGTATTTACCTATTATTTTGGTTAATTTTAATGCATGTACCAATGTTTACCTAAGTGAATCGCAAATATGGCTTCAATACTGGAAAATTTTAAAAAAAAGTGCAAATTTTATTATAAAATATGTCCATTTTATACTTGACATTGATTGCCAAATATCATATAATCTCATTAAACATATGAGTGGTGGTTGCGGTTGCGGCATGCCGGCGCGCTATACGGCAGGTTATTATCACATTTACCACTGCAAGTCAGGGGGGATTCTTTTAACACCCATGGCGAACATGTATGTTAAATTTCTCATAGCACACGCAAATACGCAAAAACGAATTTTTTAAGGAGGACAAAAAGGATGAAAAAAACCACAGGAAAAGTTGTATCACTTGTGCTTGCATTAGCACTTGTTGTCACAAGCTTTTCGGCAACATTCGCTTTCGCTGCTACTAAGAGCGAAACAGCTACGGTTACTCTGAAAGACAGTACCGTATATCTTTCAAATGGAGGTAGTGCTGCTACCCTCACAGCAGATGTTTTTACTAAGCTTGCTCCGGATACAGCTACACTGTATGACCATACAGATGTAAAGACTGCTCCTCTCGCTATTAAAGACGTTGTATTAACAGGTGGTAGCAATATTGCTACGTTGGCTACTACTGTTGTAAACGGTGCAGTTACAAAAGCTGAAATCACCTTGAAGAACAAAGACGTTAAAGGTGACATCACACTGTCTGCTCGTTACAGCGGAACAGACGCTACAGGCGAAACTGTTTACAATGGTATTTCTACTCTAAAAGTTACAGTATTAGCAAGTGGTTTGACTGTAATTGGTGCGCTTGCAAATAAATCTGCTGCACCGGCGGACGCTGATGTTGCAGTTGGCGCTTATCCGACTGCATTAAGCACACTTGCAAAGACAGACAAAAATGCAATTTACGGCGCTGTTTATACAGTCGCTCCGGGTACTGATGCATTTGCAAAATGGAGTGCTGTTACAACTCCAATTAAGACCACAGTGGATACTACTTTAGCTGATGCAATTGGTAGTTATGTTGTTACAACTTCAGGCAATACGACTGTTACCGCAACAGCAGATGCAACTAATAAAAGTATTATTACATTGACTGCTGCAAAAGCAGCGAGCGCAAGTGCTGCTGCTCCATATGCTGCTATCGGCAACGTAGCTGTAAAGGCTGTTAAGGTTGTTGCAGATGATACAAAACAAAAACTTTCAACTGTTGCTCTTGATACTGCTTTCGCAACAACAAAAGTTGAAAACAAAGTTGTTGCTACATCAGCACAAGATACGATTTATGTATATCGTGGTGCAACTTATCTTGGAACTGATTCCGCGGATAGTGCAGTTGCAAACACTCCAGAAGCTATTCTTGTGACTGGTGCCAATATTGATGCTTCCGCTGTTCCTGCATTAACAATGCAAGATGGTACAGTCGGCACAATTACAGGCGACAAAACTCTTACCACTAATAAAATTACTGTTCAAAAAGGTATCGTTGCTGCAATTGGTGGTGTAGCCGATGTTACTGTAACAAGCGGTAATATTGGAAAAATCACAGATGCTGTTACTAAAGCAGTAGTTAATGGTGGTAAGGTTGGCGATATTGCCGGCGGAGCAGTTACTGTAACATCTACTGATGAAACAGTTGCAACTGTTGTTGGTGCTATCACAGCTACTACTGCTACAATTGGTCAGTCTGAAAAGGCTGCTGTTGCGACAGGTATTGTTACGAGCCCAGCAATTAATGTGTATGGCTCAAAAACAACAGTAGCTGGTATGAATTCTGATTATGCAGCTGCTTTCACACTTAGCTATATTGGCTATGTAGGTGCTGGTGCTGTACCCGCAAATATTCTTACAAGAACAACACCTACCATTTCTATTAGTGTAGATGCTGATTCCACAATTTCTTATAACAATGCAGTAACTCTTCCTGCTTTAACGGTTTACGGTACTGTCAAGTTTGCAAGTAACGCAAAAGTTGCTGGTATTACTGGTTCTGGTACTGGTACTGTTGAATTTGTCGCAGGCAAGTTCTACTCCACAGGTTCTTTGTCTGGCATTAAGATGAAGGCTGCTGGCACATTCAAAGTCGGCGACACACTCTTTAGTGCAGATGCATATCAAGTGTATCCTGGTTCCTTTACCTCTGTCGGTTATACTACTGATGTAGTTTCAACTGATAAGGTTGACACTTTCAAAGTTAAGTCTGTTGATTTCTACAGCATTACTTTGAATAAGACCACAGACAAGATTCTTGTTGGCAAGAAAGCAACCTATACAGCTTCTGCTTATCCGGCAGGCACAAAGTTACCGGATGGCGCAACAATTAAATTCACATTCGATGGCAACAGCGACAACTTTACTTTTACTGATAACGGTAATGGTACAGCAACTGTTGAAGCGAAGAAGTATGAGTCCGTGTTCTCTTCTTTGAATGCTGGTACTCTAACAGCAAAATTGTATGATGCTTATGGATTTGAACTGTCACAGTATGAGGCAGCTACAGCAGCTATTACAGTTGTTAACAAGTTGGATGTAGTTTCCGACACAAATGCTGACTTCTCCGTAGCTTTTGGCTCAACTTATCAGTTCAAACTCACTGCTTCTACTGCTCCTTCTTTCTATGCCGGTACAGACGGTATCTTCAAAGTAGCACTTGCTTCTCATACAGGCAATGACTATTTCTACAAGATTACTGCAACTGGTAAAGTTGGTTCAGCAACTGGCATCTATGTTAACGGCAATAAGCTCCTTGTTGCAACTGTAAAAAATGCTCCTTATACAAGCGACACAAAGGGCAATGTTACTGTTAAGGGCGCTTACACTGTAAAGATTACTGCAGCTGCAGTTCCGACATTCGGAGTTGGTACAGCTGGCGTGTTCTCTGCAAAGTTCGTTTCCAAGACTGGTAACGATTACCTCTACAAGATTTCTTCAGTCGGCAAAGTCGGCACACAGGCTGGCATCTATGTAAATGGTGTTAAGACTTTCGTCGGTATTGTTGGCTAAGAGATTTTAAAGCACAGCAAGATTTTTAATTAAATTATTACTATCTCAACAAAATAAGTATAGTTGTATTTGCGTAGCGGCGGTTTGGGCGAAAGCCCAGACCGTCGCTTTGTGCTGTTTTTCTTTTCATTGATCTGTAATTACTTGTTACTTGAAAAACAGCCGGGAATACTATAAAATAATAGTTACTATAAAAACGCAAAGGAACAGTGAAATGATATTTAGCAGCTTGTTTTTCATGTTCGTCTTTCTCCCTTTGGTGCTGATTGCCTATTATCTTGTGCCGCGAAAGTTTAAAAATTTGTGCTTGTTTATTTTCAGCCTCGTGTTTTACGCGTGGGGCGAGCCTGTCTACGTCTTTTTAATGCTGTTCACAACCGGCTTTGATTATATTGCGGGGCATCTGATTGAAAAGTACCGCGCGGAACGGGTGAAATCGCGTGTGTTCCTGATTATCAGCATCTGCGTGAACCTTGGGCTGCTCGGCTTCTTTAAGTATTCCGATTTGCTTGTGGGAACGTTCAATTCCATCAGCGGACTTTCGGTGCCGCTGCCCGCCGTCGTTTTACCAATCGGCATTTCGTTCTACACCTTTGAATCGCTTTCGTATTCGATTGATATTTATCGCGGGGAAGCGCCGTCGCAGCGGAATATCATCGACTTCGGCGCCTATATTTCGTTCTTTCCCCACCTTGTTGCCGGCCCGATTGTGCGTTACGAGTATTTGGCCGACCAGCTGCACAACCGGCAGGAAACGCTCACAAAGTTCACAGCCGGTTCCAAGCGTTTCATGGTGGGTATCTTTAAAAAGGTGCTTCTTGCCAACAACCTTGCGCTTCTTGCCGACAAAGTGCAGTACATGGGCAGCCCGTCCACGCTTTCCGCATGGCTCGGCGCGCTCGCCTTTACCTTTCAGATTTACTTCGATTTTTCCGGTTATTCGGATATGGCAATCGGCCTTGCCAATATGTTTGGCTTCGAGATTCCGGAAAACTTCAATTTGCCGTATATTTCACACAGCGTTTCCGAGTTCTGGCGGCGCTGGCATATCACCCTCGGTACATGGTTCCGCGAGTATGTTTATATTCCGCTCGGCGGCAACCGCTGCTCAAAGCTAAAAAATGTGCGTAACCTTGCCATTGTGTGGGTGCTCACCGGAATTTGGCACGGTGCAAGCTGGAACTTCGCCATGTGGGGCGCGTACTATGCGGTACTGATCATCTGTGAAAAACTCTTTTTGCAAAAATGGCTCGACAAAATTCCACGGTTTTTCCAGTGGCTTTACGCCTTTGTAGCCGTAGTAATCGGCTGGGTAATGTTTTCATACCTCGACATTGGCAAGGCGTTCGGTATGATTGGCGCAATGTTCGGCTTTGCCCCGGGTGCGGACAAGCTCGGCGTTTACTCGCTGCTTACTTACGCGCCAATCTTAATTGTTGCGGCGGTTTGCAGTACACCGCTCGTTGGCAATCTGACCGAAAAACTGCGCAAAAGCGGCACAGCCGGAAAAGTCGTGTGGGGTGTGGGCTTTATCTGCCTGTTTGCCGTTTCCATGACTTTCTTGGTGAGCAATGCCTACAGTCCATTCCTTTACTTCCGCTTTTAATACTACTCTCCAATTGAAATATACATTTTAATTGGAGAACGCTCGGCTACGCCGTGCTTGTTTTGCACTTATTTTAAGCGCAAAACCCGTCTCATGCAAAATCCATTAAAAACGTGATTTCATGCTTTTAATGGATTTTAGTATAATCATATGCCGCCGGTTGTTTTTTCAATGGAATGACGGTATAATATTTTAACATCCTGAAGCCTGAAAGAAAGTGATTTTATCTTTGAATCATATATCAATATACTTTTGAAGTGCATCTTATTCAAGGAAATTGCAGCGGAGGAGATTGCTCAAATGTTTACCTGCATTTCCCCGCGCACAGCGGACTATGAAAAGGGTGAGCTGATGATTGAAGCAGCCGGTCCTATGAGGGAAATTGCCATTGTGGCCGCCGGAACAGTTGCTGTTACAAAAGAAACGCCGCTCGGGGAACGTATGGTGCTCAATAAAATATCCGCAGGTGGAATTTTTGGAGAAGTAGCCGCTTTGTCGGATTCACAGCGTTCGCCCGCTACGATTTATGCACTGGAGAAGAGCACCGTCCTGTTTATCTTACCACAGCGGATTCTTACGCCCTGTCAGAAGGCCTGCCCGTGGCATCAGCAGTTAACCGCGAACCTGATTCATCTTGTTGCAGATAAGGCGCTGTACCTTAACCGGAAAATAGATTATTTAACCATTAAGAGTATGCGTGGAAAGTTGTGTACTTATTTGTATGAGCAGTACCGCAAATCGGGCGGAGTTCAATTCACTTTACAATACAACCGGAATGAGCTCGCGGAGTTTTTCAATGTTTCACGCCCTTCCATGTCGCGAGAGCTCGGCAGAATGCGCGACGAGGGAATCCTTGCGTTCCATGGGGATACATTTGAACTGCTGAATTTGGAAGCGTTAGAAGCTTGTGTGCAATAAACCAGTCCGGGATACGAAAGGAATACGGTAAAATGAAAAATCAGGTTGCTGCTATTATTCAGGCGATGATTCGCTACAATGAATCCGACCCAAGAAGAATTCATCACGCGCTAAAGGTATATGGCTTCGCAAAAACCATCGGCGAGCTTGAGAATCTTGATGAAGATCAACTCGAAATTTTAGAAATCGCCTCCGTTTTACATGATATCGGTATTAAAAACAGCGAAATAAAATACGGCTCGTCCAGCGGTAAATATCAGGAACTCGAGGGGCCGCCGGTTGCACGGGAGCTGCTGCTTGAAACCGCTTTGCCGGAGGACGTTATTCAGCGGGTTTGCTTTTTGATCGGTCATCATCACACCTATACCCAGATTAACGGGGATGATTATCAAATTCTGGTGGAAGCCGATTTTTTGGTGAACATTTATGAAGATGATATGACCGCGGTTCAGGCTCAAACGGTTCTGCAAAAATATTTTAAGACAAAAACAGGCAAAGAGTTTCTGACTGAAATGTATTTGCAGCAGATATCATGAATACAGCAAATGGAGCGAGGAATGTGATGAAAAATCCGTTTCTGTATTCCAATGACAACAAACGATATCATACCCTCAGCTATCATCTGAAAAGCAAGTTTGACCGGCGGGTGTTCAAAGCGGTAATCGACGCAGGGCTGACCTGCCCGAATTTAGACGGCACAAAAGGAACCGGCGGCTGTACCTATTGCCTTGGGGGCAGCGGTGACTTCACGCACGGCGCGGATAAAAGTATAAAGGAGCAGGTTCAGGCGGAGCTTGAGCGGGTGCGCAGAAAGCGGAGCGACGCGGACGTGATTGCTTATTTTCAAGCGCATACCAATACCTATGCACCGCTTTCGAGGCTGCGCGAGATGTACGAGTCTGCACTTGCGGTGGATGGCGTGTGCGGAATCAGCATTGCCACCCGCGCTGACGCGCTGAAGTTGGAAACGATGGACTATCTGTCCGAACTTTCAAAAAAGACTTATCTCTCAGTCGAGCTCGGGTTGCAGACGATGCATGACGCCACCGCAGAGCGGATTCACCGCGGCCACACCTATGCGGAATTTTTAGAAGCTTACAAAGCGCTTCAATCACGTGGTATTCGCGTGTGCGTGCATATCATCAACGGGCTTCCCGGCGAAACAGATGAAATGATGCTCGAAACGGCGCGTGCAGTTGGCGAATTGCAGGCTGATGCGATTAAAATCCATCTTTTGCAGATTATGGAGGGCACAATGATGGCGCGTCAATACGCCGCCCATGAGATTGCCCCCATGACTAAAGAACATTATATTGACCTCGTATGTTCGCAGCTTGAAGTCCTTCCCGCCAAGATGGTGATTGAACGGATTACCGGCGATGGTTCCCATGACAAGCTGATCGCACCGCGGTGGGGGATTGATAAAATCGCTGTCCTCGGCGGAATTGATCAAGCTCTCGCCCTAAAAAATACATGGCAGGGGAAACAGCAGAGAAATTCATAAAATTCATAAATATAATCTTGTACTTTCTTAATAATGGGTTATAATAATTATAAAGGAGATGTTATTATGAACAAAAATTTTTATGATGCAATAAAAGATAGACGTACCTTTTATGCAATTAGCAGCGAAACAACGGTGCCCGATGAAAAGATTACTGAAGTAATCGCACATGCTGTTAAATATGCACCTTCCGCATTCAATAGTCAAAGCGCCAAGGCGGTTGTTCTTTTTGGGGAGAACCATAAGAAGCTATGGAGCATTGCTATGGAGGCGCTTCGTAAGGTTGTTCCGGAAGAAAATTTTGCACAGACCGAAGAGAAAATTAACTCTTTTTCTGCCGGACATGGTACGGTTTTGTATTTTGATGATACAGCGATTACCAACGGTCTTGCCGAACAATTTCCGCTTTATAAGGACAATTTCCCAGTTTGGGCGCAGCAGTCAAACGGTATGCTGCAATTCGCCGTGTGGAATTCACTGGAGCTTGAAGGCCTGGGCGCAAGCTTACAGCATTACAATCCACTGATTGACGACGCGGTCAAAAGCAACTGGAAGTTGCCGCAAAATTGGAAGCTGATTGGGCAAATGCCATTCGGAAAACCAACCGGTCAACCGCAGAACAAGGAATTTACACCGATCAAAGATAGAATGCTGATATTCAAATAATCAAAATAAAGGAGCTGCAAACAAGGCAGCTCCTTTTCTCTGTATACGCGTTATTAAGCCAATGAGATTGTATTGCGATTTACAGCTTCGGGATAAAAAACTGCGCTCCTCTTTGCGCAAGGCACACAATTTTGTCGCGGTAATCATCCGCGCGGGTGTCGGTTTGCAGTTCGTCAAAGATCGCCGTGTTGTCGCCGAAATGCATGGGTACCGCACAGCCCGCACCCACCGTTTTCATAAAGTAGTCAAGGCCGAGCAGGTAATTTTCTTCAAGCCGGGGGTCAACCGGAACAAAAGCAAGGTCGATTTTTTCTCCTCTTAGGGTATCGATTTGCTCTCGGTAGCGCCGTGTCATTTCAAGATTATCCTTGTCAGGTTCGCCGTTCCAGTACCAATCGTTCAAATCACCCGCGTGGTAGATGCAAAGCCCGTCCGCCTTGATGAGAAAAGCCACTCCCATATCGGTGGACTCAAGTGTGCGCACACTGATGCCGTCAAGGCTGTACTCCTTTTCGGGGCTCACGATCAGCGCTTCTTCTTCGGTGATAATATCATCCGAAATCACATAGCGGATGTGGTTTATCGTTTTGCGCCAGTCGAAAATTTTAGGATTGTAGTGGTCGGCATGACTATGGGAGACGAAAACAACGACATCAAGGTCTTTGATGTCATCAGGGTCAATAACCCCTTCATCAAGCCCGCCGCCCTCAGGCGTGTCCAGATAATAGTCAAAGATAAAGAAATGTCGGTCTGTCTTTACCGCAAATCCACTGTGATATAAATATCGGATTTCAGCTTTCATGTAAATCCCCCTCACTCAATCGATTTTTGTAGTTGTATTATAATAGATTATTTTATTTTCCTATGAAAAACGTAAATTTGCATTGCAGAACAGTTATAATATTAGGTATCACTGCATACTTCCGCCTTCAATAATGCCTCCCTTGGCAAGGTTTGCTTTGTGCTCATCCAGCGTCTTGGCATAGTAATAGTTTCCGGCCTTGTCGGCTGCAAAATAAAGGTAATCGGTGTTGTCGGGATTGGCGGCTGCGTTTAGGGCAGCTTTACCGGGGTTGCAGATTGCGCCCGCAGGCAATGCGGAGGCTTTATAGGTGTTGTAGTAGGAATTGTATCTGTTTATATCACCGCTTAAATTCGGCTTTACGTATTTTTCAATATAGATGATAGTAGGGTCCGCTTGCAGCCTCATACCGGCATTTAACCGGTTATGAAAAACGGAGGAGATTTTCTTCATCTCCGCTGCGCCGGAAGCTTCCTTTTCAATAATGGACGCGAGCGCGACGACTTGGTCGGTGCTCATGCCGGAATAGCTGTAGTTGCTGCCGATTTTACTTTCCGCATTCTTCAGCATTTTGCCAAGCGCGTCCTGTGGCTTCATGCCGGTATAAAACTCGTATGTATCGGGGAAAAGGTAGCCTTCCAATTTATAGCAGCGTTTTGCGCTAAGGTCAAGCTTACCAATCAATGAATAATAGCTGAAGTCAAAAGAGTTGGCGGTGCTCAAAAGATCTTTCTTTTTGCAAACGCCGTTCGCTTCAAGCCTGTCGCCGATCTGGGAAAGTGTAAAGCCCTCCGGAATCACAACGCGAACGGTTTTTGCAGTCGCCGGCCGTGATGAAGGGGAGGTACTTTGTGTGCTTCCCGAAGCGGTGCTTTGTGCCGGAGCTTTGCTCACCGGTCGGGAAGAAGAGGCGCTCGTACTGCTGACGGTGCTGTTTTGCCCGTCGGAGGTTTCGGAACTCCCCGCGCTTTGTGGCAGACTGCTTGCTTCGCTGCTCAATACGTTTCCGGTTTCACTGGATGCCGTTATCGTATTGCTTTCATTTTTTGCACATGCGGAAAATGAAAGGCAGATTGCCAATATAATTAAAATTGAAACATATTTTCTCATTGTTACCCTCACTTCATTTCTCTATATTATTTCATTTTATACTAATTTTCGCTATAATTCAATAGAATTTGATCTGTCTCAGTAAGCTGCCAAAATCAATTTCTCAGGAATGAAACAATGCAAATCAAAAATACGAATCAATAATCAATATCGGGAGGGAATTTTTATGAAATTTAATTTTGAAAAATATGGGGTTCAGCTGATGGGCTATTTAGAGGCCGCACTGCCAAAACTGATTGGCACAATACTGATTTTAGCAATTGGCTGGTGGTTGAGCAATCAGCTTGTCAGGCTGATGTACCGTGCCATGATGAAGTCAAAAACAGACACCGGCATCATTACATTTATTTGTTCACTCATTCGTGCACTGTTCAAGATTATTGTCTGCATCACCGCGGCGGCGCAGCTTGGAATGAACGTTAACTCCATTGTTGCGGCGCTGGGCGCGGCGGGCCTGACCATCGGACTTGCACTGAAGGACAGCATGTCCAATATTGCGAGCGGCGCCCAGATTATTTTCACAAAACCATTTCGCGTCGGCGATTATGTTGCGCTTGCCGACGTTGAGGGCACAGTGGAACGCATTGAAATTATGTTTAGCGCGCTGAGAACCTTTGACAACAAAGAAGTGGTTATTCCAAATTCTACAATCACAGCCAGCGTCATTACAAATTATTCCGCAATGCAAACCCGCCGCCTTGATTTACATTACTCCATCGGTTACGACGATGATATTGCTTTGGTAAAGCGTTTGCTGGGAGAGCTGATGGAGAGCAGCCCGCTGGTTTTGAAGGATCCGAGCCCGCTGATTGCCGTCGGGGAACATAAGGACAGCAGTATTGCGATGGAAGTCAGAGTATGGTGTAAAACGGAAGATTATTTTACATTGTATTTCGAAATGCAGGAAAAAGTAAAGTTGGCGTTTGACAAAGCAGGAGTCTGTATTCCTTTCAATCAGGTCGACGTTCATATGAAGCCGGCCGGCTGAAATGAATACAGTGAATTTTAAATGTAAAACGGCAGACTGCAAATGAAGCAGACTGCCGTTTTAGAAAATACATGTGGAACTTTATGCAAGGGCCTGTTCGATATCATAGAGTAAATCATCAATGTGCTCGGTTCCAATGGAAAGGCGAATCGTGTTGGGCTTAATACCCGATTCCAAAAGCTCGCTTTCATTCATCTGGGAGTGAGTGGTGCTCGCGGGGTGAATGACAAGCGATTTCACATCGGCTACGTTGGCCAGCAGCGAAAAAATCTGCAGCCGGTCAATAAAATCAGTCGCTTCCTTTGCGCCGCCCTTAATTTCAAATGTAAAAATTGAGCCTGCGCCGTTCGGAAAATATTTTTTATATAAAGAGTTGTATTTACTGTTGGGCAATGCGGGATGGTTCACATGTTCAACCTTTGGGTGCTTCGCTAAAAAGTCTACTACTTTTAAAGCGTTCTCAACATGACGCTCAACACGAAGCGACAAGGTTTCAAGCCCCTGTAAGAGCAGGAAGGAATTAAACGGGCTGATGGTTGCGCCTGTATCTCTTAATAAAATAACGCGGATTCTGGTAATGTATGCAGCCGCGCCAACATCTTTTGTAAAGCTGATGCCATGGTAGCTCGGGTCCGGCTCGCTCAGCAGCGGAAATTTGCCGGAAGCAGCCCAATCAAACTTGCCGGAATCAACAATTACGCCTCCTAACG
>DAMDEB010000032.1:0-234 GCA_032090075.1 Caproiciproducens sp. | reverse complement strand
CCGCCGATGAACTTTGTGGCGGAATGTACGACAATGTCCGCACCGTGCTCAATTGGACGCAATAAATACGGTGTTGCGAACGTGTTATCCACAATCAGCGGAATTCCGTGTTTATGTGCAATCGCGGCGACCGCGTCAATGTCGATAATGCTGGAGTTCGGGTTGCCGAGTGTTTCAATAAAAATTGCCTTTGTGTTCGCTTGAATGGCATTTTCAAAGCTGCCCTCCGCGTCG
>DAMDEB010000031.1:18774-21274 GCA_032090075.1 Caproiciproducens sp. | reverse complement strand
ATGCTCTAGCCAACTGAGCTATGCCGCCATATGCCGCTCTACTAATTATGCGGAGCGTTTAATATTATAACCCGACTATCGGTTGTTTGTCAACACATTATTATAACTTTCTTTATAAATTCATAAAACATAGGCAGAACCGCGCTTTATTCCTCTGTTTTCTGCGAATTTAGGGTGAAATTGATTGATTTCAGAAACGGACGAACCGGCATCGTACAAAAAACGACGCCGGTCCGCTATCTGAATATCAAATATTATTCAACGGATAGAGAGTAATTCGGGGCTTCTTTTGTAATCTGGATATCATGCGGATGGCTTTCCCTTAAACCGGCACCCGTAATGCGGACAAACTGAGCCTTTTCGTGCAGCTCCTGAATGTTCGCGCAGCCGGTGTAACCCATGCCGGAACGCATACCGCCGGTCATCTGATAAATGGTGTCGGAAAGCGGCCCCTTGTACGGTAGACGGCCTTCTACGCCTTCCGGAACAAGCTTCTTGGCATCCTGCTGGAAGTAGCGGTCCTTGCTGCCCTGCCCCATTGCTGCCAGGCTGCCCATACCGCGGTAAACCTTAAACTGGCGTCCCTGATACAGCTCGGTATCCCCTGGTGACTCCTCGCAGCCTGCGACAAGCGAACCGACCATGACGACGTTTGCGCCGGCGGCCAGCGCCTTGATAATATCGCCGGAAAATTTGATTCCGCCGTCCGCGATGACCGGAATTCCGTATTTTTCAGCCGCGCATGCCGCGTCATAAATCGCAGTGATCTGCGGAACGCCGATGCCTGCGACAATTCTTGTAGTACAAATGGAGCCGGGGCCGATGCCGACCTTCACACAGTCAGCGCCCGCTTCAATCAGCGCACGTGTCGCTTCGCCTGTGGCAACGTTGCCCGCGATCAGCTGTACATTTGGGAACGCCTTTTTAATCATCCGCACGGTATTGATCACGCCGTCGTTATGACCATGAGCGGAGTCCAGCGCCACAACGTCAACCTGAGCCTTTACAAGCTCTGCAACGCGCTCAAGCACATCTTTGGTTGCGCCGATAGCCGCGCCACACAGAAGCCTGCCGCCCGCGTCCCTTGCGGAATCCGGGTAGCGCACCGCTTTTTCAATATCTTTAATTGTAATTAAACCTTTTAGATTGCCCTTATCGTCAACAATCGGAAGTTTTTCAATCCGATGCTTGCGCAGAATTTCCTGTGCCTGCGGCAAGGTTGTCCCAACTGGAGCGGTAACAAGATTCTCTTTTGTCATAACTGCGGAAATCGGCTGGTCAAATTCCGCATCCGTCATAAACCGAAGGTCACGGTTTGTGATGATGCCGACCAATTTGCCGTTTTCACAAATCGGCACGCCGGAAATACGGTAGCGCGACATGATTTCGTTTGCGTCATGAACAAAATGCTGAGGAGAAAGGAAAAAAGGATTCACGATAACGCCGTTTTCCGAGCGTTTTACGCGGTCGACCATGTCGGCCTGCTTTTCAATCGGCATATTTTTATGAATAATACCCACGCCGCCTTCTCTGGCGATTGCGATTGCCATGTTGCTTTCGGTAACCGTATCCATTGCGGCAGTCATTAGTGGGGTATTCAGCTTAATTGATTTAGTAAGGTGAGTGGATAAATCCACCTCTTTCGGCAAAACATGGGATTCTGCCGGTATGAGCAGAACATCATCGAATGTCAGGCCCTCTTTTGCAAATTTTTCAGAGTAATTCGTGTTTAACATACTTTCCTCCTCTTACACATCACACGGCTAAATTCGCGCCGCATCTTTACATCTTCCCTTTCAGGATATTAAGTAATTATATCATTTCGGATATTCGTTTTCAATCTAATTCCGCAAATTTTCAACAGTATTTTTATCGATTGTTGAAAGTACGGCTGAAGCGGTAAATCCGCAACCACGTGAATGGATGCCCTTCATCAAAATCCGGTTATTTTCCTCGCACGCATAAATTTCGAGCACATCTCCCAGCACACTCTCATTCACATAGTCAATCTGTGCTTCTATGTATCGTTTCCCGTCTGCGCCACCCGGTAAAAAATCGGTTAGAATGTCCCCATAAATCGTATTGTTCAAATGCTGGTTATAATCAAGGTCGGAGTACCGTATCGGCCTTTCCCCCACGAGCGGCAAATCATCAGGCACTGTGGTTCTTTCATTTTTTTCGTCAGCAGATATTTTTTCATCTGTAAAAATCCCGTACTGTAAAAATTGCTTCGGCCGCAGAATCTTGTGCGTATGCGCGTCGGCGGCAATCGAACTCTGCATTACATCCACAATCAGCTCTCCGCCGCAGTAGATTTTAAAGTCGCGGTAAAACTGGGCTCCGATTGTTCCGCGGGGATGCGTTTGAATTGTCAGTGTTTCGTTGTGGCGCGGCATACGCTTGATTTTAACACGGTTTGTAATAATGAGGAAAACAATTCCATCTGCACGCATTTTTTCGTAGCTGAGTCCAAGCAAGTCCAGTTGCCGTTCACTCGTTT
>DAMDEB010000031.1:15383-18764 GCA_032090075.1 Caproiciproducens sp. | reverse complement strand
GCTCAGCCTTAAAACCGACTGCGCGCCGACCTCATAGCTTGCCACGCGTACTTCACGGGTGTATTCGTTAATCTGTTCCATTTTTCTCCTTCCTGCAAAACAAAATGGAGCAAATGCCCATCCATTATTTTTGCATTCCTACTGTTATTTAAATTAGATAGGGAATACCCCCCGCAGCGTTCCGTTCAGTAAACGCCACCGGGGGGTGTTTGTTTTTTTTATTTAATGATATCGCAGCCCAAATAAGGACGCAGAACCTCCGGCACGGTTACGCTGCCGTCGGCATTCTGGTACTGTTCAACAATTGCGGGCAAAACACGGCTTGTTGCAAGACCGGAAGCGTTGAGTGTGTGTGCAAACTGAAGCTTCTTGTCCGCGCCGCGGAATTTCACGTTTCCTCTTCTTGCCTGATAATCACGCGCGTTGGACGCGGAGCTGACTTCCTTGTAAATCTCCATGCTCGGAATCCATACCTCTATATCGTAGGTGCGTGCCATGGAGAACGAGCAATCGCCCGCGGCAAGCTTGCTCAAACGATAATGGAGCCCTAATTCCTGAACCAAATGCTCGGCTTTGCCAACCAGCTCCGCAAATGCCTCGTCGGATTTTTCCGGAGTGGTATACTGCACCATTTCGACTTTGTTAAACTGATGCCCGCGGATCATGCCGCGTTCCTCGGAACGATAGCTTCCGGCTTCTCTGCGGTAGCAAGGGGTATAGGCAATATATTTTTTAGGCAGCTCGTCCTCGGTCAGGATTTCATCGCGGTGCAGGTTGACAAGTGCTGTTTCCGCCGTGGGGAGCATAAATTTCCTGTCGTTGCTGGTTGGATTTTGAATCCAATATACTTCGTCGGCAAATTTCGGGAACTGGCCGGCTACATATCCGCACTCATAATTCAGCATATGCGGCACAAGCACCAGCTCATAGCCGTCTTTGATATGCTCGTTGATAAAGAAATTGAGCAGCGCCCATTCCAGCCTTGCGCCCATGCCGGTGTAAATCCAGGAACCGGCGCCCGCCAGCTTTGCACCGCGCTGATAATCAATCAAATGGAGGCTTTCGCACAGTTCCACATGGTTTTTCGGTACAAAATCAAATTTCGGCTGCTCCTTAAAGTAGTGGAGCGGCTTATTATTCTCTTTCCCGCCCGCGCAAACGTCCTCGTCCGGCAGGTTTGGCAGCCCAAGTAGCAGCGTTTTTTGCTGTTCCTCCAGCTCGGAAAGCTCAGCGTCACAATCTTTGATTTTTCCCGCGAGCGTTTTCATTTCCGCCATGATTTCAGAAGCGTCTCCGCCCGCCTTTTTAATTTGAGGAACCTGTTTGCTGGCCGTGTTTTGTTCGGCCTTCATTGTTTCCACCTTACCGGTTACCTCGCGGCGCTCGGCATCGATTTTCAGAATGTCATCAATCATTTTGTCCGCGTCAAACTCGCGTTTTTTCGCAGCCGCCTTGACCATATCCGGGTTTGTGCGTATCAATTTAATATCCAGCATCTTCTGTTCTCCTTTTATTTTCCATATAATAATTAAAATTTGATATTTTTTTAGAATTAAAGGTAAATGCAAAACCCAGTCGCCTTTAGGAACGAACTCCTTCAGGCAGGCTTTGCCTGCCAGCTCCCTCATGGAGGAGCTAATGACGCTCGCTTCTGCTTGGAAACCTCTTGCCTCCCACACCGATGGAAGTGGCACGCATGGCGCGGCGAAAGAAGTTTTCCTCGCTGTTGTTATTCATTGTTGAAAATCTTCACCAAATCGGTCAAATCCTGTTCACCGTAGAACTCAATTTGCAGCACGCCGCGTTTTTTTGTTCCGCTAACCTGCACCTTACGCCCCAAATGCTGGTTAAGTGCAAGTTCAACCTCGTCAAAATAGCGTACCCGCGTTTTCTCTTTCGGTACTTTTGTGCCTATCAGTTCCTGTTCGTTTGCTTTTTTCCCCATTTTTTCAAGCTCACGCACCGAAATCCCCTGTTCGGCAGCTAATTTCGCAGCCTTTCGCATTGCATCCGGATTTTGAAAGCTAAGCAGTGTCCGTGCGTGACCGGCAGAAATTTTTCCGGAATTCACCATATCAAGGATTTCTTTGGGTAAATTCAAGAGCCGCAGCGCGTTAGTTACCGCCGGACGGGATTTTCCTACTGTTTTCGCAGTTTCCTCCTGCGTCAGGCCGTACGTATCAATTAAGCACTGATACCCTTGTGCTTCTTCAACCGGATTCAAATCTTCACGCTGTAAGTTTTCGATCAGCGCAAGTTCCATCACTTCGCCGTCGCTCATTTCACGAATGACCGCGGGCACTTCGGAGATTCCCGCCATTCTGGCTGCGCGCCAACGGCGCTCGCCTGCTACAATCTGGTAACCGCCGCCAAAAATCGGCCTTACCAAGAGCGGCTGTATAATTCCATGCTGTGAAATGGAGTCGGCAAGCTCGGCCAGTGCCGCGTCATTGAATTCTTTTCTCGGCTGCGTGCGGTTCGGTTCAATATCACTGATTTTCAGTGTGATTGTTGCATTGCGGTCCTCAGTGTCGTTTTCAGCAAAAATTGCTTCCAGCCCCTTGCCCAGTCCGCCTTTTTTCATCGCCATTGCTTTCCCCTCCCTTATCTTTTATTTGTTTCTATGATTTCGTCCGCCAACGCGTCATAAGAAGCCGCGCCTCTTGAGCTTTTGTCAAAGTATTGAATCGGCTTGCCATAGCTTGGCGCTTCGGAAAGCCGCACGGCGCGTGGAATTACAGTGGAAAACACCTTGCGCGGGAAGTACTTTTTCACTTCCTCCACAACCTGTTGTGTCAGATTAAGTCTTCCGTCATACATCGTGAGCAAAACGCCTTCAATATCGAGCTGATCGTTATACTGTCGCTTCACGCGTCGCACGGTATTCATCAGTTGGGACAGGCCTTCCAGCGCGTAATATTCACATTGAATCGGCACCAAAAGCGTATCTGCCACACAAAGCGCGTTTGTAGTGATAATACCGAGTGACGGCGGGCAGTCGATAAAGATATAGTCGTAGTTTTCCCGTTCGGCCGCCAGCGCGGTTTTTAAAATTGCCTCGCGATGGTCAAGCGTGACAAGCTCAAGTTCGGCGGCAGCCAAGTCCATACTCGACGGAATAAGGTCCAAATTGGAAAACTCTGTATGAATAATCACATCCTGTGCCTTAACGTCACCAATCAGCACTTCATAAACGCTGTTTTTCAGCAGACGGCGGTCTACTCCCACTCCGCTTGATGAATTTCCCTGCGGGTCAATATCCACAAGAAGCGTTTTCTTCCCCTTTACGCCCATGGCGGCAGAAAGGTTAACGGCAGTTGTCGTTTTACCAACTCCGCCCTTTTGGTTTGCAATTGCAATGATTTTGCCCATTCTTTCCCC
>DAMDEB010000031.1:14244-15373 GCA_032090075.1 Caproiciproducens sp. | reverse complement strand
TCCATATGCAGGTTCCGTCCGCAAAAGCACCACCCTGTTGGGGAATATGCCTTTTTCTTACGGATTACTCGATGTTATTTATTATAGCACGCTTTACAAGGAAGATAAAGATTTTTTCTACCTTTTTTCGCAATGTTTCATGTGAAACAAAGCAGGCCGGACTACTGTCCGGCCTGCTCTGTGGGAAATGATATAGGGAAATAGGAGTAAACACTTATAATCTGTTTAAGCAGGCTTTTGCCCATTTGTACTCGCCTGCGCCTTTGGGATGCGAACAACGCACTCAATGTAGTCATCTGTTTCGCTTTTTAATGCCTGTGCATTAATTCCGCTTAGCTTCATTGTTTCGATTGCGTGATTAATTGTATTGAAAAATATTCTTACATCCTTAATAACAAAAGTACGTTTACTTTTTGGCTTATCCGTTTCCGTTAAAAGCTTGTCCACCAAATCATCCGTTTGCTGAACATTGAGGTGTCGTGTGATAATCTGATTCAGCGTTTTTTCACGCTGCTTGTCATCTGCAATACGCAGCAACGCGCGCGCGTGCCGTTCGGTTAACCCGAACGCGGTTATTTTTGCACGTTCTTCATCCGTCAGGCGCAATAAACGAAGTTTATTTGCAAGCGTTGATTGGCTTTTGCCCAAGCGCAGTGCCGCTTCTTCCTGCGTAACATTCCATTCTTCAATCAGTCGGCGTATTCCTTCTGCTTCTTCAAAAATCTGCAAGTCCTGTCTTTGCAAATTTTCAGTCATTGCAAGCACCGCGCTTCGTTCAGGAGTGCAATCGCTGATCATACAGGCAACCGTAGTCAGTCCAGCAAGCTTGCAGGCACGCAGTCTGCGCTCCCCGGCAATCAGCTCATAACCATCCTTTATGCGGCGAACTGAAATAGGCTGGATTAATCCGTTTGTGCGGATACTTCTTGAAAGCCCAAGCAGCTCTTGCTCGCTGAATGCGCGCCGCGGCTGCGCCGGATTTGGATGAATCAGATCAATATTAATTTGAATGACTTTCTGCCGATTGCTCATGATATGCAAATACGCCGCCTCCTTGCTTGTCCTTTTCGTTAAGGATATCACGCACAGGAGTGAAACTTTGTAAAATTATGGAAACCATTAATTTTTT
>DAMDEB010000031.1:10197-14234 GCA_032090075.1 Caproiciproducens sp. | reverse complement strand
TGTAATATTATGAGAGATCATGCAATCAACAGAATTTTTATAGCACTTTCTGTTTTATTTTTATAACTGAGATCTATTTTAATTGATAATCTCACTGCATTCTTGTCAAAATCTTTTTATATCTTATAGCGCAATCACAGCAAAAAATAAAGGAATGCACAAACGCATTCCTTTATCACTGTTCCGACTGTTATTGCCTCAACTAAATCTATTATAATGGGCTTTTTGTTATTTTTGATCCATGTCTGGGATATAATTCAGCAAGTGGTTTTACGCGCTGAATCATAATCAGACTGCGCTTGTCTCCATTTGGCAAATCAAACTCCTGTACTCCACTGAGTTCACAACCTAAAAGACCAATCGCATTTTTCGCGGCTGATAATTCTTCTTGCGGCTGAGGGCCTTTCATCGCGACGAAGGTGCCTTTATACTTAATAAAAGGTAGGCAGTATTCACAAAGCAAATTCATCGGCGCGACCGCGCGCGCGGTTGCAAAATCGAATTTCTCACGGTAAATTCTCTGACGGCCTGCCTCTTCTCCCCTTGCGTGAATCAACTCCGCATTGATATTTAACTTTTCCGTAACATCCTTCAGAAATATAAGGCGCTTATTCAGTCCATCCAGAAGAGTCAGCTTCATTTTTCGCCGCATCAACTTCAGCGCTACGCCCGGGAACCCGGCGCCGGTGCCAACGTCAATCAGCTTTGCGCCGTCCGGAATAGTGATGTACTTTAACAGCAAGATGCTGTCTAAAAAATGCTTGATCACAATCTCGTGCGGTTCAGTAATCGCAGTCAGGTTCATTTTCTCATTCCAATTCAATAATAGTTCCATGTATTGTTGAAAATGCTGTGCCTGCGCGCTGCTAACCTCAATTTCGTACTGCTGTGCCGAGGAAATCAAGAGACTTTGTATTTCTTCCATTCTAATTCTCCTTGTTGCGTGCAAGCCAAATCAAAAGAACCGAAATGTCAGCGGGGCTGACACCGGAAATGCGTGAGGCCTGTCCCACGCTGGTCGGCTTGACTTTTTGCAGTTTTTCCTGCGCTTCCGAACGAAGGCCGATAATATCTTTATAATCTACTTGTGTAGGAAGCCTGCGCACTTCCAAACGGCGCATTTCTGCAATCTGTGCTTTTTGGCGCTTAATGTATCCCTCATATTTTATCTCGATTTCAACACTTTCAAACACCGCATCAGGCAAATCCGGTCTTCCTGTATCAATTTCCTGTAAGAGTTGATAAGTCAGCTGCGGACGGCGAATCAATTCGGCAAGACGCACACCGGTTGTTACCTCCGATGTTTCATGTGAAACAAGCAGTCTGTTCAGAGCCTCGGACGGCGGAAAAATAGTGTTTTCCGCTCTTTTCAGTTCCTCAGTCTTTTGCTGCTGCTTTTGTTGAAAGCGTTCCCACCGTTCATCAGCGATTAATCCCAGTTCGCGGCCAATGGGGGTCAAGCGTTCATCCGCGTTGTCCTGCCGTAAAACAAGCCGGTATTCACTGCGGGAAGTCATCATGCGGTATGGGTCGGTCACACCTTTCGTAATCAGGTCATCGACCAATGTTCCGATATAAGAACCCGCGCGGTCAAGAATCATCGGTTCCCTGCCCTGTATCTTCAATGCGGCGTTAATACCTGCCACAATTCCCTGCGCCGCCGCTTCCTCATAACCGGAACTGCCGTTAAACTGCCCCGCTCCGTACAAACCGGCAAAATCCTGAAATTCAAGTGTTGCCTCCATTTGCAGCGGGTCAACGCTGTCATATTCAATTGCATAAGCGGAGCGCATAATCTCCACATTTTCCAGTCCCTTAATTGAGCGATAAATCGCTATCTGCACATCTTCGGGAAGTGACGAACTCATTCCCTGCAAATACATTTCCTCGGTATCAAGTCCGCATGGTTCAATAAAGAGCTGATGCCGTTTTTTATCGGTGAATCGCATAATTTTATCTTCGATGCTCGGGCAGTAACGCGGGCCAACACCCTCAATCTTACCGCTATACAACGGAGATCGGTTGATATTCTCTAAAATAACCTGTTTTGTATTTTCATTCGTCCAGGAAATATGACAGACCGCGCGGTTCTTACCAGGGGTAAGCGTATCATAGGAAAACGGAACAACCGGTTCGTCCCCCTCCTGTACCTCAAGGTCTGTAAAATCAATACTTGATTTTAACACACGCGCGGGTGTTCCTGTTTTAAAGCGGCGCAAACGCAAACCAAGCTTTTTCAGCGACGCACCTAAAAACGCAGCCGGGAACATTCCGTCCGGTCCGCTTTCAAAGGATACATCTCCAAGATAAATTCTACCACCAAGATAAGTGCCGGTGGCGATAATAATCGCTTTCGTATGGTAAACGGCGTCCATACGGGTTACCGCCATCCATGTACCATCCTCATTTTGCAGCACATCAACAATTTCCGCCTGCTTGACCTGCAAGTTGGGCTGCAACTCGAGTTTATGCTTCATGATCTTACCGTATTCACGCCGATCAATCTGTGCGCGAAGAGAATGAACCGCCGGGCCTTTCCCAAGATTCAGCATCCGGCTTTGCAGCATTGCCGCATCTGCGGTTTTCCCCATTTCTCCGCCGAGTGCGTCAATCTCACGCACCAAGTGTCCTTTTGCCGTACCGCCGATGGACGGATTGCACGGACAGTTTCCGACCGCATCCATATTAATGGTAAAAATACAAGTTTTGCACCCAAGCCGTGCTGAGGACAGCGCAGCTTCAATTCCCGCGTGTCCCGCACCAATGACGACAACGTCATAATTACCGGCATCATATTTCAAAGGAATTCCCCCAATAAATTAATAAATAATCAAAGATAAAAACCAAAAACATCCCCAAAGCGGAGAACAATCTCCGTCCGTCAGGCTTCGCCTGCCAGCTCCCTCGAGGAGGGGAGCCTAAGAACGACGCAGTGGGCGCAGAATATCCCGCGACCTCCCGAGGGAGGTACGCGTCAGATGGAAGTTCGTTCCATTACTTTACTCTACTTTCCCACACAGAAATGGGAAAATACGGAATCAACGACAGCTTCCGTCGCGCGTTCCCCGGTCAATTCCAGCAACGCAGAAATTGCGCCCTCAACAGAAACAGTCACCGCGTCAAGTGTGATTCCGGTTTCTACCGCCGTCAGCGCTTCAGTCACACACTCTGCCGCCTGCCGCGCCGCATCGCGCTGCCGTTCCGTGAAGAGGATGCCATCCGCAGGGTTGATCTGTGCTGTTTGAAGCAGTTCTGCGACTGCTTCCTTTAGCTCCTGCAAACCATCGCCGGAAAGAGCAGAAATATATACAATATGTTTAAACTTATTTCTAATATACTGAATGTCGATTTTAGTAGGCAAATCACTTTTATTGATCACCGCAATAGCCGGTGAATTTTCAATGATCGAAATCAGTTCCCTGTCCTCGGCGCCCAATTTCTGTGATGAGTCAAACACAGCCAAAACCAGCTGCGATTCGAGTACTTTTCCACGTGCGCGGTCAACCCCGATTTTTTCAATCGGATCGTCCGTCAGGTGAATTCCGGCGGTATCGGATAAAAGGAGCGGAACATCGCCTAAAATAACGGTGTCCTCCACCACATCCCGTGTAGTACCGGCGTATTCTGTAACAATGGAACGCTCACACCCGGAAAGCAAATTCATCAGCGTAGATTTTCCCACGTTCGGCCTGCCTGCGATAACCGTGCGAACACCCTCGCGAATTGCTCTTCCGGCGTCAAACTGACTCAGCAGGCGCTCAAGTTCCGCTTTAGCGGTAACAAGTGTTTCCTCTAAAGCAGTTGTGTTCACCTGCGGAATATCATCCTCCGGATAATCCGCCCAGGCGGACAAATGCGCGGCAGTGCCGATCAGCAGCTCGCGGATTTGAATAATTTTCTTCTCCAACGCACCATCGTGCCCGGCAAGCGCAGTTTTTGCAGCCTGCTCACCCTGAGCGGATATCAGCTGCATGACGGATTCGGCTTCGGTCAATCCGATTTTCCCGTTCAAAAAGGCACGGCGGGTAAACTCGCCC
>DAMDEB010000031.1:629-10187 GCA_032090075.1 Caproiciproducens sp. | reverse complement strand
CGCCCGGGCCGGCCGCAATTGCTCCGGCGGCAAAAACGGCCTTTAAAACGCGGCGCATAATGTATAACCCGCCGTGGCAGGAAAGCTCAACCACGTCCTCACCCGTAAAACTGGCGGGAGCGGTATAATTCAAAGCAATCGCCTCATCAATATTTTCCTGTCCGTCATGAACTCTGCCGTAAAGTGCGGTGTACCCTTTGATTTGGTCAAAGGTCTTTCCGTGCTTAGCGGAAAACACCTTTCCAGCTATTTCACGCGCGTGTGGCCCCGAAATACGAACAATCCCGATTCCGCCAACCGCCTGCGGCGTGGAAATCGCTGCGATTGTCATCGTCGAAACACTGTAATTTGTTTGACTATCCATCATGATTACCTCTATCAAATCCGTTTTGATTTTTATCAAAAAAAGGGGGCGATTCAAAACGAACCGCCCTCATGCTTCATTTTATTTTTTAAAATCAACGCGGCCATAAAGCGCCGCTTTGTTCTCAGCTTGGGGGGGAGTTGCTGTTTTGGGTGCAGGCTGAACGGGCGCAGTTGGTGTTGCCGGTTGTGCAGGCCTTGGGGGTCTGTTGTTGTTAAAATTGCTGCGCGGTTTATCATTGTACGGACGGCGCGGCCCTTTATTGTTGCTGTTATTGTACGGGCGGCGCGGCATCGGTCTTTCGCCGGCTTCCGGACCAATCACAACATGGCGGTTCAGTTCTTCACCCTCGGACCAGGACTTTGCGCCCTCAACGGTCTGAACTGCGGTATGAATAATTCTCCGCTCATATGGATTCATCGGTTCAAGTGAAGAATTTCGGCCTGTTTTCACTGCTTTTACAGCAATCTTTTTACCTAAAATTTCAAGCGTTTCCTTGCGTTTTTCACGGTAATTACCAATGTCAATTGTGATTCTGTAATAAGAATTATCAATATGGTTCGCAACCAAGCCGGTTAAGTACTGCAGCGCGTCGAGCGTTTCGCCGCGGTGCCCGATAATAAAGCCGATATCCTCACCGGAAAGCGAAAGCTGTGCTCCGCTCTCTTCTTCTTGAATATTGATATCAACTGCCAAAAGACCCATATGGTTCAAAATTGTTTTAAGATATGCCGCAGCGGCATCGGCCGGACTGGTCTTAATAAAAATTCTTACTTTCGCGGGGCTTCCGCCAAAAAGACCGAATGTTTTTTTGGTCGGCATCTCAAGAATCTCAAACTCAACATCATAGGACTCAACTCCAAGCTCTTTGCATGCAGCCTCTTTAGCCAATTCAACGGTGTCGCCGGTTGCAATCGCTTCTTTTATCACGGTATTACCTCCCCGGAAATTCTTGTCTTATTTTTTCGTTCCTAAATAATCGTCTGAATTTACATTTGAGCTCTTGGTTTTTGGCTTTTGCTGAGTTTTTGCCGCAGCCTTCTGCTGCGGCTGTGATTTTGCTGCAATCTGTTTTTGTGCGGCCAGCGGCAGCATCTTCATATTTGTTTCACCTTGTTCAAGAAGAGCAACCCTTTGCGCCTCCGCCTTCGCATTCAAGTCAGCCGGGCTGTACCAGATGTTCAGGATGATTGTCTGTAAGAATCCGGTAAGCGTGGAAATAATCCAGTAAAAGCCGACGGCCGCCGGCACTGTGCAGGCAAACCACGCGGTAACCAAAGGCATCAAGTAGAGCATGTATTTCATACAGCCCTGCTGTTGCTGCTGCATCCCGGGCTGCAGTTTCGTCATAAAATACTGCGTAATTAGTGATGAAACGAGGCAGAGTACCGGAATCACCCATAAGTTGGAACGGAAAATCGTACCAAAAATATTGGCGCTGTCGGCCGGAGTGTCAATCAGGTTCAATCCTAAAAAACGGAAGCCGTGGCTGAAAGAATCAATTTTAGCAAGTTCAGATGCACTGAACATCGTAAGCTGAGACTTCAAATCGGCATAATGCTTTACAATTTCAATCTGTGCGTACTGGCTGTTAAAGGTTGAGCCTAAACCCGGAACCAATTTCAGCATTGCAACCGCCTTGGCAATTCCATCCGCGGAAAGATGCAGTGCATTGGCAAGCGGATTCTGAACGGTATAAAATAATCCGATCATAATCGGGAACGGAATTAAAGTGGTCAAACAACCGCTGGTCGGGTTGATTCCCTCTTTTTCATACAGCTTCTGCGTTTCTTCCTGAAGCTTTGCTTTATCGTTCGCGTATTTCTTTTGCAGTTCTTTTTGCTTTACCGACATTTTGCTGTTCGCCGCCATCGACTTTTGCTGTTTAATCGAAAACGGGAACATAGCAATTTTTAATACTACCGTAAATAAAATAATCGCGACGCCGTAGTTTTGAATTAATGTGTAAAAAAACCAAAGCAAATAGCCAAGAATGTTTCCAAAAAAATTAAATATGTCCATCATATAGGCAGTACTCCTCTATATTGGTTATCGCTTGTCCCGCTTTTCAGGCACAGGGTCATATCCACCCCGGCTGAACGGGTTACAGCGCAGTATCCGATAACATGCGAGCCAAAAGCCCTTAAAAGCGCCGAACCGGTTAATTGCTTCAAGTGCATAATTTGAGCAGGTAGGGTAATATTTGCAGCTTGGTTTTGTGTAGGGCGAAATTCCCTTCTGGTAAAACCGGATAAGCAAAATAAGCAGGCGCTTCATCTTAAAACCCCTGCATTCTTCAGCTGCTGTGCCATCGCACGACAAACATCCGTGCTTTTTACAAACGGCGTCTTTCCCCTGGCTACAAAAATAAAATCATAGCCTGGCTGAACCTTGGGCGCCAAAACTCTGAAAGCTTCACGAATCACACGGCGGGATCGGTTTCTTTTTACGGCGTTGCCCGTTTTTTTACTGGTGGTAATCCCGATTCTCACATTTTTGCTGCGATTTTTCAGTACATAGGTAACAATCACAGGGCTTACAAAGGATTTTCCCCTTGCATAAATCCTGCGGAAGTCCTTGTTTTCCTTAATTGGCGAATATAAATCCATAACTAAAACCGCACCACAATTCTCTTTTGTTCCGTGAAATGAGGATGCTAAAAAGAAAGGCCACTCACAGTGGCCCTTTTCTTAGTAGCTCAAACGTGCTCTGCCCTTTGCTCTGCGGCGCGCCAATACTTTGCGGCCGTTGCTGGTGGACATTCTTTTTCTGAAACCATGCTCCTTTTTTCTATGGAGCTTCTTAGGCTGATAAGTTCTCAGCATGAAAAACCCTCCTTTCGAGGTACAAACCTTGCAATTTAGCATTATATATTAAATATACGCAGCCTGTCAACCTTAATTTTATAGCTTGCCCTAAGAAAAGGCTGATTTACCGCTGCCTTAGCAGGTCTATCTATGAAAATAGAATCTTCTATGATTCAATATACCACAACATCGTGTAAATTAAAAGTAAAAGCTTATAAAATAAAAAATATTTATTGCATTAGGTGTCATATGCGCGCGCAATACAACATAGTGTGTATTTTCAAACAAATGAAATTTGAAAATATTCTCGTTTTGTGGTAGTATAATTTATGTTATGCCTACTGCGTATCAATAAATATTTAAAATGAGGTTTAAAATAATGGAATCCTTTACCGAGGTCTGGAATCTGGTTTGCGATTACTGCAAAAGCAAGATTACCGACATTGCCTATTCGACATGGATTAAACGAATTGAGCCTGTTAATCTTGACCTGGCACAGGGAATCGCAATTTTAAAGGTTCCAAACGAGCTCCACCGCCAAACACTGACTCACTATTACAGGGACTTGCTCGATGAAGCTTTCAAACAGATTTTCGGACAGGAGATTCAAATTCGCATATGCACACCGGAAGAAGTAGGTGTTGTTGAAAAACAAAACGACGACACACCGGCAATCAACGATGATTACGAATTTACTTTCGATACCTATATAGTAGGCTCTTCCAATAAATTTGCGCACGCGGCTTCCATGGCTGTGGCAAATAAACCGGCAACCTTGTACAACCCTTTGTTCATTTACGGTAATTCCGGTCTTGGGAAAACGCATTTGCTTTATGCCATTTGCAACGAAATTACCCGGACAAACCCGAAAATGAACATTATTTATATTAAAGGCGATGAATTTACCAACGAATTGATTGAAGCAATCCGCCACGGTACAACCGCCGAGTTCCACAACCGCTATCGAAAAGCGGATGTATTTTTAGTTGACGATATTCAGTTTATTGCAGGAAAAGATTCCACTCAGGAAGAGTTTTTCCATACCTTTAATACACTATACGAAGCGAAGAAACAAATTGTACTTACCTCCGACCGGCCGCCGAAGGATATTGCGACCCTTGAAGAGCGTCTTTTGACCCGTTTTGAATGGGGATTGACGGCAGATATTCAGCCTCCGGATTTTGAAACACGTATTGCAATTATTAAACGCAAGGCGGAACTTCTTGAAATTGAACTTCCCGACAATGTAGCCGAATACATAGCCAACCGCCTGAAGAACAATATTCGTCAGCTGGAGGGCGCGGTTAAAAAAATGAAAGCCTACTACCTGCTTGCGGACGAGGTTCCGAGTATTACAACCGCGCAGGCGGCAATCAGCGATATTATTAATAACGATCAGCCTACCCCTTTCACCGTCGAGAAGATTATTGACGAGGTTGCCCGTACCTTCGGCACCACCAGCGCGGATATTCGTTCCGCAAAGCGCGCGGCCAACATATCCAGCGCACGGCAGCTTGCCATCTACGTGGTAAGGGAAATTACACAGATGCCAATGACCGCAATCGGCGAAGAATTCGGCGGGCGCGATCACTCTACTATTGTTTACGCGATTCAGCAAGTCGAAAAAGGAATTGCGCGCGATCCTAAAACAAAGGCAACCGTGGAAGATATCATCAAAAATATACGCGACAGATAAAATGTGGAAAACTTGTCCACATTTAAACATATTCGGTTAGTTTGGATTTTTTCAGCATATTCGATTGTTCCAAAAGATTTAACTTGTTTTCAACATTCCCCACAGAGTTTTCAACAGTGTGTTAAAAACAAAAATATAATACAAACAGTTAACAAATTCTTAACAATAGAATAACAGGAAAAGATTACAAAAATTCCCATGTATATTTAGGAAAATCCATGTTTCAACTTTTACACGCCCCCTACTACTCTTACTAAAATTAATATATTATATCTATTATAAAAGGAAGCAGAGTGTGAGTTTATGAAAATTGTATGCAAACGTCAGCAGCTGAACGAAGCTGTGTTGAATATCCAGCGGGCTGTTTCCACAAAGTCGTCTGTCCCGGCTTTAGAGGGTATTTTATTAAAAGCCGGTGAAAACGAAATCACGCTTTGTGGCTACGACCTCGAATTAGGCATGACCACAAAAATTGAAGCACAGGTAGAGGAACAGGGAAGCATCGTTTTGAGCGCACGCCTTTTTGGTGACATTGTTCGTCGTCTTCCGGCCGAGTCAGTATATTTAGCGGTTGACGATAAAAACATGGCAATGATTAAAAGCGGACCTGCCGATTTCTCAATTGCAGGGATTCCTGCGGAAGAATATCCGGAACTTCCGGCAATTACCGGTGAAACCTCCATTCACATTGCAAGCTGCGTTTTAAAAAGCATGATTCGGCAGACAATTTTCGCGGTTGCCGAAAGCGATGCAAAACCGATTCATACCGGTACCCTGTTTGAATTGAGCAAAAATCGAATCAAACTGGTTTCCGTTGACGGCTATCGCCTTGCCGTAAGGGAAGAAACCGCACAGTGCGGTGAAGAAATGACTTTTGTTGTACCGGGAAAAACCCTTGGCGAAGTACTAAAGCTTTTAAGTGATGATGAAACAGAACTTGAAGTTTTAATCGGCAGACGTCATATTTTATTTAAAATCGGCAATTATTGTGTAATCTCCCGTCTTTTGGAAGGAGAATTTCTCGATTATAAAGCCGCAATCCCCAGTGCAAGCACCACAGAAATCATTGTTTCGACCCGTGCATTGATTGACAGCGTTGAACGTGTTTCTCTTTTGATTACGGACAGGCTCAAAAGCCCGGTTCGCTGTCTTTTTGAAGATAACGAAATTAAAGTTTCCTGTTCCACTGCAATCGGCCGTGCAAACGACCAGATTCCGGCAAATATTTCCGGAAACAATGTGGAAATGGGATTTAATAATCGCTATGTGCTCGACGCGCTCCGCAATACGGAGGGTGACGAAGTGAAAATTCAGCTGAATGGAGCGTTAAGCCCCATGAAAATTCTTCCGCGCGAGGGCGACGCCTTTTTGTTCCTTGTTCTTCCCGTGCGCTTAAAGAGTGAATGAGTAAAACAAATCATTTATGTCTTACAAATACAATATTACAAAAAAGGATAAAAAAATGACGACAGAAAAAGTTATAATTGATACGGAGTTTATCCGGCTTGATTCTCTTTTGAAACTTGGCGGCGCGGTTGACACCGGCGGTCGGGCTAAATTTATCGTTCAGGGCGGCGAAGTAAAGGTAAACGGCGAAACTTGCACGATGCGCGGTAAAAAAATGAGAAACGGAGACACTGCCGAGTACAATGACGTGACATATGAGGTGTGTAACGGGTGAATATCCAGCGCCTAAAATATAAAAATTATAGAAATTTACAACCTAATGTGATAATTCCGCATAAAGGGATCAATATAATATATGGAAGAAATGCCCAGGGAAAAACCAATTTATTGGAAGCGCTGTGGCTTTTTACAGGAGGTCGTTCGTTCCGCGGCTCAAAAGATGCCGACTTAATTGCACATCAGGAGCAAAAAGCGGATGTCGAAATTGATTTTTTTAGTGAAGAGCGGGAGCAAACAGCGCAGATTGTCATTGAAAACGCGCGCAGAAGTGCAATCTTAAACGGAATTTCCAAAAAATCAACCTCAGAATTGATTGGCAAATTTTGCGCGGTCATTTTTTCACCCGAACATATTGCGCTTGTGAGAGAAGGCCCTTCTTTTCGCCGGGATTTTATTGATTCCGCGCTCTGTCAGCTAAAACCGGGTTATGCAGCTCTTTTATCCCGCTACAATCATACTTTAATTCAGCGAAATGCGCTGCTGAAAGATATTCCCCGCCATTCCGAACTGATGGATACCCTTGAAATATGGGATGAAAAGCTGTCAAAGTACGGAGAGGCGTTAGTCGCAAGCAGGATCAGCTATATCGAGATGATCAGAGAACCGGCAATGACTGTTTATGCCGGTATTTGCGAAAACAGGGAAAAAATGGATTTGTCTTACCAAAAAAGTACCGGCGATTTGAAACAGGCATTGCAGTTTTCACGCCGCGAAGATATAAATTCAGGACATACTGGCTTTGGACCACACCGCGACGACCTTGAAATTACAATCGATTCCCAGTCTGCGCGGGCATTTGGCTCGCAGGGACAAAAACGCTCTGTCGTCCTTTCTTTAAAATTGGCCGAAGCCGAGGTGCTTTTTCGTCAAACTGGCGAACGGCCGGTTATTTTATTGGATGACGTAATGAGCGAATTGGATTCCGGCAGACAGGATTATTTATTAAATCACTTAAATGACTGCCAGGTTTTTATTACCTGCTGCGAACCGAACACTGTAAAAAGGCTTCAGGAAGGCTCCCTGTTTGAAATGGATTGCGGAGCCGTCACAAAAAGATAAGTACAGAGGCTCGCCGGACTTTCCCACGCGAAAGTTTGGTTCAATGTGTATGTCTTGCGTGGGGAATGGCGGTTTTTTTGAATGTATCTTCATCTTGGGCAAAACACAGTGATTAAGATCAGCGATGTTATTGGAATATTCGATATGGAAACCTCGACGATTTCAAAAGCAACCAGAAATTATTTGGGTGATGCTCAGAAAATGGGAAGGGTAGTCAACGTTTCCATGGAAATGCCAAAGTCCTTCGTCGTCTGCTGTGACAAAAATAATAAATTAACGGTGTATATCACGCAAATTTCCTCTTCTACCCTTTTAAAACGAACGGGGTATATTGACGAAATTGCAAACGTTTGATACGGTGGTGTGAGAAAATGAAAAAATTTAGGCAGGCAAAATGCCCGTATTGCGGAAAAAAAGTAGGATTATTCCGTTCGTGGACAATCAAAACGCAGGGTGAATACGAGTGCCCAAAATGTGGAGCTTACTCCAATATTGAAATGGACCCGGCAACTTATTTATTTGCCGTTCTCGCAGTCATATTGAGCGGACTCATTTATCTTGTTTATATGCTGATTCAAAAAAGCATTGGTATCTTAACCGTATGCCTGATTGTTTCACCCTATTTTATATTTTATATTTTGACCGTTTTCTTGGTGAGGCTGCGCAAGCCTGTTATGCGTAAAAAACAGCAGACTGGCCAAAAACCGCCAGTAAGACCGGGGTCACAGAATGTGGATGCCAGAATCAAAGAAAATTCAGATATTGAACATACAATTATAGCGGAAAGTTTCAAAGGATTTTAGACTTAAAATAATAAAATAATATATACTGAATGTATTATAATTGGAGGGTTCGACTTGGAGTTTAGCGAGATTACGCAGACCCAGCAAAAATATGATGAAAATCAAATACAGGTGCTTGAAGGATTGGCTGCAGTCAGAAAGCGCCCCGGCATGTACATCGGTTCCACAGGCCCGCGCGGACTGCATCACCTTGTTTACGAAATCGTTGACAATGCGATTGATGAAGCGCTGGCAGGATTTTGTGACAAAATTGATGTAAAAATTTTACCAGGTGACATTATCAGCGTACTTGATAACGGCCGCGGCATTCCAATCGGTATTCAGCATCAGATGGGAATTCCGGCGGTCACTGTGGTTTTCACCGAGCTGCACGCGGGCGGCAAATTCGGCGGCGGCGGTTATAAGGTTGCCGGCGGACTGCACGGTGTGGGCGCTTCGGTTGTAAACGCACTTTCCGAGTGGCTTGAGGTTGAGGTTTACAACGAGGGTAAAATTTATTATCAGCGTTTTGAGCGCGGAAAAATCATGACAAAGCTGGAAGAACGCGGTACTACGGACAAAACCGGTACGCTGGTTCGCTTTAAGCCAGACGCGCAGATTTTTCAGGAAACCACAATTTACGACTACGAAACCCTGCAAACCAGATTGCGCGAACAGGCATTTTTAAATGCGGGAATCCATATTGAACTGATTGACGAGCGCGACCCCGCCAATTTGGTACAGGATAATTACTGCTATCATGGCGGTATCAGCAGCTTTGTGGAATATATTAACAAGAAAAAAGCGGTGGAAGTCGTTCATCCGGACGTTATCCACTTCACTTCCATTGCGCCGGACAACGCCGCTACCGCGGAAGTTGCCATGCAGTACAATGATTCCTATAATGAATTGATGCTTTCTTTTGCGAATAATATTCACACCACGGACGGCGGCACCCACGAGGACGGATTTAAACGCGCCCTCACCCGTGTGATGAATGATTACGCAAGAAAATACAATATTTTGAAGGATAACGACAAAAATCTTTCAGGTGATGACGTCCGTGAAGGTTTAACCGTCATTATCAGCGTAAAGATGAAGGACGCACAGTTTGAAGGGCAGACGAAAGCGCGTTTGGGTAATACCGAAATCGGCACTTTGGTC
>DAMDEB010000031.1:0-619 GCA_032090075.1 Caproiciproducens sp. | reverse complement strand
AAATCCGGCGCCCGCCAGAGCTATCTTTGATAAGGCTCTCGCCGCTTCCCGCGCACGTGACGCCGCCAGAAAAGCCCGCGATCTTGTACGCCGCAAATCAGCTCTTGAAAGCGCTTCGCTGCCGGGCAAGTTGGCCGACTGTCAAAGCCGCAACCCCGATGAAACTGAAATTTACATCGTCGAAGGTGATTCCGCCGGCGGTTCCGCAAAAGGCGGACGCGACCGGAAATATCAGGCGATTCTTCCCCTTTGGGGAAAAATGCTCAACGTGGAAAAAGCAAGGCTCGACAGGGTGTACGGCAACGAAAAGCTCATGCCTGTCGTTACCGCGCTCGGCTGCGGAATTGGTGAGGAATTTGATTTAAACAAGCTTCGTTACGGTAAAATCATTATTATGGCCGATGCCGATGTCGACGGCTCCCACATCAGAACTCTGCTGCTGACCTTTTTCTTCCGTTTTATGAAACCGCTTGTGGAGGAAGGGCACATCTATTTGGCGCAGCCTCCCCTGTACCGTCTGAGCAAGGCAAAAAATCACTATTACGCGTTCAGTGACTCTGAGCGAAATAAAATAATGGCCGAACTGGGTACCTACGAAATCCAGCGTTACAAAGGCCTT
>DAMDEB010000030.1:15909-21458 GCA_032090075.1 Caproiciproducens sp. | reverse complement strand
CGCAGCCAGCCTGGATTTGTACAACATTTAATTCAAAAGGAAAGAAATTTTGCAACGCGAAACAAATCCCGGAAGATATTTTGCTGTCGGTAACAGCGGAAGCCTTGGGTCTTAAGAAATTTGACAATATGGTGTTTGATAAAAAAATTAAAAAAATTTTAGCACTGGAGGACGGAAAGCTGATTTTTGAGTTTTCAGATGGAAGTATGGTTGAGAAAACATGGCAAGACAAATCCCGTAGGGAAAGTTGGGATGATGCTGCCAAACAGAAAGCCAGTGAAAGGCAGAAGAGGAGGAATACGATATGTCAGCAACAGCAAGAACGATAACGGTTATTCCCCCAACCGCTAACCGCTTTTCTTCAACTATTTTGGTACATGAAGAAAAAAAGCGTGTTGCCGCCTACGCTCGTGTTTCCACAGAAAATGAAGAACAGCTTACAAGTTACGAAGCGCAGGTGGATTATTACACTCGGCATATTCAGAGCAAGGACGAATGGGAGATGGTTGAAGTTTATGCCGACGAGGGAATTTCAGCCACAAGCAGAAAAAAGCGTGATGGTTTTAACCGTATGATAGCCGACGCCTTGGATGGTAAAATTGACCTCATTCTCACAAAATCGGTCAGCCGTTTCGCCCGAAACACAGTTGACACCTTGACCACTGTCCGTCAACTTAAGGAAAGAGGCGTAGAAGTATTTTTCGAAAAAGAAAATATTTATACCATGGACAGCAAAGGTGAATTACTGATTACTATTATGAGTTCACTTGCGCAGGAAGAATCCAGATCGATCAGTGAAAATGTGACATGGGGCCAGCGTAAGCGGTTTGCGGACGGAAAGGTCTCGATGCCATATAAGCGATTTCTCGGATATACTAAAGGTCCGGATGGACTTCCGCAGATTGTTGAGGAACAAGCCGCTACAGTTCGGATGATTTATCGTCTTTATCTGGAAGGGAAGACCACCTCGGCCATTGCAAAGCACCTCACTGATTTGGGTATTTCAACACCCGGCGGCAAGTTGCGTTGGCAGAGCAGTTCTGTGGAGAGCATACTTACCAATGAGAAATACAAGGGCGACGCCGTACTACAGAAAAAATTTACGGTCGATTTCCTGACCAAGAAACAGAAAATCAACGAAGGCGAAATACCTCAGTATTATGTGGAAAACAGCCACCCTGCTATCATTCCGTCCGAGATTCATGATTTGGTGCAGGCAGAGATGCGAAAACGTAAGGAAGCAAACCGGCATTACAGCGGTAAGGATTGCTTTTCCAGTCGTATCGTTTGCGGTGAGTGCGGAGGCTACTACGGTAGTAAGGTGTGGCATTCCACGAGTAAATACCGCAGGGTGATCTGGCAGTGCAATCATAAATTTCAAGGTGAAGTGCGCTGTGCCACTCCGCATTTGTACGAGGATACCGCCAAGCAAGCCTTTGTGGATGCGTTCAATAGCCTGATTGAAAACAGAGAGGCAGTGATAGCAGGATACGACGCCGTCCTTGAAGCCTTGAGCAATACCGCTGAATTGGACACCAAGGCAGAAAAACTGCGCGGCGAGATTGCGGTTATTGCTGAGGATATCCGCCGATACGTTGAAGAAAATTCGCATGAGGCAATTGACCAAGACTCATATCAGCAGCAGTACGAAAATCAAGCGGAAAAATACGAAACCCTCAAGGCGGAACTTGATGAAATTGAGGTAGAGAAAAGTAACCGTATTACAATGTGTGAAAATATACATCGTTTCATTGAAGCGCTTGCGCAGAACGAGAAAGCCTTGCCTGAATTCAATGAGGATGTGTGGTCTACAACGGTGGATAAGGTAATTGTATATAATGGTAGCAATCTAAATTTTTATTTCAAAGACGGTACGGAACTACCGTGGACAATTTAATACCACAAAACACGGGATTACGCAAGTTTGGTAGCACTCTAGAAATTTTGTAACTAAATAGGAAAGACTTAGGTGAAAAAAATTATCCATTATATATTAAATGAATCATAAGATAAATATTTAATTATTTTAAAGAAATAACTAATGATTAAATTATTGCTATTCGCATTGAAAAATAAAGCCATATACTCTATGCCGTAACTATATTTCGGATATTCTTAGCGTAATGCTTATCTAACAATATGGTATCTTTTATCGTTCCCGTTATTTTATATACGTTCATCGCCAGAAAGTAAAAATCTTCTTACTTTGTTAAGCTAATCATTAATAGGTGATTTACTGGATTTCCTGATGACAGGATCATTCAACGAATTGTTTTGTGATAGAAAGTATGGTTTTATATAAACCAAATTAATTTTAGCAATTTCGATTAAAAAGTCGGTATACTACAAATATAAATAAAAATTAAGTATTTTTACAAAAACATTTGACAATATTTATTAAAAGTGCTATTCTAAAGTCAAGCTAATACATATTACTAATATGTATTAGTAAATTGAAAGGGGAAAGAGTAATGAAAAGGTTAATCAAAAGCGTACTGGCATTATCACTGAGCGTAGCCATGGTTCTGTCGTTGGCAGCATGTTCACCTACTTCTTCAAGCACAAATAGTACAACAAATACAGCAAGTACCAATTCGGCAGCATTGGACAAAAATGCATCCTTAACTCTAAAAGTATTAAACTGGGGCAGTACAAGCGAAGAAAAAATATGTAATGATGCGATTGCTCGTTTTAACAAAACTTACCCAAATATTAAAGTTCAGCAAACGTGCGTACCGGTTACAGAGTGGTCAGACTTTATTCAAAAATGGACAACAATGATTACGTCGGGAGACGCGCCTGATGTAATTAACTTCTCTTTGGAAGCAACTCGAATGGCAGTCCAAAATAAGTTGCTATACAATTTGAATGATGTTGTTTCGTCAGATCCGGTACTTTCCGCAAGCAAAAGTAATTATGCAAAATCATTAATGGATGGTTTTACGGTTGATGGCTCTTTATACGGTATTCCAGGCGGTACCCAGACCATGGTTATGTACTATAATAAAACAATTTTTAAGAAATTGGGAATCAGTGCTCCTACAGACGATTGGACATGGGATGATTTTTATAAAATTTCATCTCAAATAACCAAAAGCGGAGTTTATGGATTCGGTTTATCCAGTTCATATTTCCAGTTAACGCCTTGGTGGGTGACCAATAATGCTTATCCGACAAGCGAGGACTATTCCAAACCGGCACTAAACAGTGATGGCATGGTTGAAACTGTTTCATTCCTTGAAAAATTAGTGAAAGAGAAAATAACCCCAGACCCAATAAGCTCAGACGTTTACACAATGTTTGCAAACGGAAAAGTCGCCATGGTTGGCGCAGGTCGGTGGCCTTTGCCTACTTGGCAAAAAGCAGGCCTGACAAATGAGACATTTGATTGTGTGCAGTGGCCGAAAAATAAAAAATCCGGTACTGTATACGGAGGAGCCGCCTGGGGAATTAGTTCCACGACTAAAAATTTGAATTACGCAACGGAACTTTTAAAATCCATGGTGTCTGATGAAACTGTAAAAGCAGTTGCGTCTGGCGGTCAGCAAATTCCGCCGATTAAGAGTCTCGCGACATCACCCGAAATTATGGGAAAAACTCCGGACGGAATCAACAAATTATGGGCGGCAGTAGAAAATGGCACACCAATTGCAGCCCCAACTTACTATGGTGATCTTGATACTATCTTGATGAGAGATCTTGAAAATATCTTCTCGGGAAAATCAGAGGTAAAAGCTGAACTGGATAAGGCACAGACTGAGCTTCAGTCAAAGTTAGGCTAACTGTGTCTTGAAATTGTTAGCGACGTGCGTAACCTTAAACGTTACGTACGTTGCTTACCAGTTATAATCTGGTACCGCGATAGTTTGAAATATAAGCAGATAATTTTTGAATATTCATCGCAAATGAATACCGGAAGTTCTGTGATTTTTAAGGAAGGTATAATATGGTAGAAAACAAAGGCAGCATAATAAAGAGGCGTAGACATAGTGCAATGATAGGCTACCTGTTTACGTTGCCATCATTTATTGGTTTTTGCATTTTTGTAATGATTCCCCTTGTATGGGCAGCCATAATGTCTTTCCAGAATTATAATGTCTTTACAGGTTTAAGCTCATTTATAGGTTTAAAAAACTACATTGATTTGTTTAAAGACTCACGTACGCTAATGATTTTGGGAAATACAATATGGTACTGTATTTTTTGTACTTTTTTCAACACGGTGATTGGTTTGGCTCTTGCAGTAATCGTAAATAACAAAATAACAAAATCCACCAATGTATTTTTTCGCTCAATTTATTTTTTTCCGTCATTAATTTCTTTAACCTTTGTTGCTGTGATTTGGCGCATCTTTTTTCAAACAGATTCAGGGGTAATCAACTATTATTTGAATTTTGCCGGAGTACAAAACACTGCGTGGCTGAGCAACGAACATCTATCAAAAATTTCAGTATTGATTATTGATATATGGAAAAATTGTGGTATGTCAATGTTGCTGATTCTTTCGGGATTACAGACGATAGACAGCGGGCTGATGGAGGCTGCCAGCATAGACGGAGCAAATGGAATCAAAAAGTTCTTTAAAATTACATTGCCTCTTTTGACGCCGACTTTGTTTTTTGTGTTGATTATGCACATAACAGGTTCGCTGCGAATTTTTGAATCTGCTTTCGTTCTTACAAACGGCGGCCCAGGCGATTCATCCAGAAGTCTTGTAATGCTTATATCTGAAAAAGCGTTTACATCATTTAATTACGGTCAGGCGAGTGCATTGTCTATGTTACTGATGATTTTGATCGCGATTATCACAGTTGCTCAATTTATAACAAGTAGGTGGTGGGTAAATTATGACTCATGATAAAATCAGTATATTTGGAAAATCCTTTAAAGTGACTCACTTAATCTTGTTAATAATGATGATATTAATCGCATTTGTAATGATTGCTCCGTTCCTGTGGGTTTTTTCAGCGTCTGTCAGGATTTATAGTGATGCGATCTCATTACCACCCAAATGGCTGCCGCCAGTCATAACAAATTGGGATACAGCATACTTTAGCAAATTATTCAGTTCAGATATCCCGTTTTTTAAATGGATGTCTAACAGTTTTATCATAAGCACAATCATTGCAATCGGAATGGTTTTTAACGGTTGTATTGCAGGTTACGCATACGCAAGACTTGAATTCAAGGGAAAAAACAGAATGTTCGCATTCATGATGATCGGCATGATGGTACCAATACAGGTTACAATCGTTCCGCTTTATAAAATCATGCACATCTTAGGCATCATTAATACGCATGCTGCTATTTTTTTGCCATCCCTCTTTGGCGCTATGTGTCCGGGATTAGCCGGTGCTTTCGGTATTTTCCTAATGAAGCAATTCTTTATGACGATTCCAAAAGAAATGGAAGAGGCCGCACTTATAGACGGTGCGGGTACAATCCGCACATTTTTTTCTATCATGCTTCCCATGGCTAAATCAGCAATTGTATCACTCGTCATTCTCGTGTTTACATATGCGTGGAATGATTACTTCACAGCATTTATT
>DAMDEB010000030.1:14974-15894 GCA_032090075.1 Caproiciproducens sp. | reverse complement strand
GAATTCTACAGAAAAATTGACTTTACCTGTTGGTATTTTACAGGTTAAGCAACCCTATTCTACGGGCGATAACGTTGTTTTCGCTGCAGTGTGCTTAGCAATTATACCTGTTTTAATTGTTTTTATTATCGGACAGAAATGGATTACGGAAAGTATGACGCATGTGGGCGTTAAGGGGTAAATAAATTTATATATAAGGAGTTTATCATGAATATCAACGAGTTACATTCAAAAACAGATTTGTTTAAAATCGGCGGCGAAATTTCTTATAAGGGGGATGCAAGCGTTGCAAAGTTTCTTCTCGGAGGCCTGGGAACAGGAAATATCTCAGTAGGCCCACGGGGGGAATTGAGAGACTGGGAAATTTTCAACTGGCCGGGTAAAAACCAATTTGTCCCGTTCTCATTTTTTTCTATTTGGGTAAAAGAAGAAGGGAAAGAACCTGTAAGCAAAATCCTTGAATCAAAAATCAGACCGCCTTATTATAAATCGCATGGGTTTCTGAACGGGGAGCTGGCGGGAATTCCGCGTTTTGAAAAATCCAAAATGATTGGGAAACAGCCATTTGTATATGTTGATTTGCAAGACAGCAAAGTACCTGTAACAGTCAGAATGGAAGCGTATACACCGTTTATTCCTCTCGATTCAGATAATTCCGGAATTCCGACAGCGATTATTAAGTACAAGGTAAGCAATCCTACAAATAATCCGGTTGAAGTATCGGTGGCAGGCACATTAGCTAATGTAGTGGGATTTGATGGCTATGACGTATTCAATAATGTAAAGTTGGTAGACGAAGTCCAGAATGAATACCGGAAGGAAGACGGATTAGAGGGCTGGTTCTATACTGCGAAAAATCTCAAAGAAACAGATATGAAGTTTGGCAGTATGTCCATCGCTACTACAAATAAAAACAATAT
>DAMDEB010000030.1:13099-14964 GCA_032090075.1 Caproiciproducens sp. | reverse complement strand
AATGGACAGACAATGCGCAGGATTTCTGGGATGATTTTTCATCAGACGGAACCATGGATGCAGAAGGTGATATCGAGTCGAAAGGCTGCGACCTATTATCTCATTATGATTTCAGCTTTCTGAACTTGAAAGAAAAGATCAGTTCCCTTTGCAGCAAAGAAACCATTGGCCCGAATGAGGAAAAAGAATTTGAGTTTATTATTTCTTGGTCTTTCCCGAACCGTCCCAAGGGCTGGATCGAATATGACAAAGACCTTGAGAACTATCGCAATGGCAAATACGGTACGATTAAGAACTACTATGCGACGAAATTTTCAGACGCATGGGATGTTTCAAAGTATGTAATTACGAAAAAAGATTATCTGGAGAACAGCTCACACGAATTTGAAAATGCGCTGTTCGGAACGACATTGCCCGCTTATGTTATTGATGCCGTCGCATCAAATATCATGTCAATGAAGAGTAACTGCTGCTTTAGAATTGAAAACGGGAATTTCCTTGGATGGGAGGGAATCAGGGATTATGTAGGCTGCGGCCAGGGAAATGTAAATCATGTGTGGAACTATGCGACAGCAGCGGCGGCTTTGTTTCCGGATCTGGAAATATCCATGCGCAATGTGGAGTTTAACGTTGAACTGGATGATGACGGCTGTATGCCGTTCAGAGCGCGTAAATGCCTCGGCGAAAGCAGATGGGATATGATTCCCGCATGTGATGGCCAATTTGGGTCAATACTAAGGGTTTACAGGGAATGGAAATACACGGGCGATGACGAATTCTTGAAAAACATATGGGATAATATGATGAAAGCTACGGAATACGCCTTGAAAGAATGGGACACAGACAAAGACGGCGTACTTGACGGCAAGATGCATGTAACATATGATATTGAATTTTACGGCCCGAATACGATGACAAATACCATTTATCTGGGAGCGATCAAAGGCGTGTCTGAAATGGCTGAACATCTTGGCAAAAAGGATATCGCGAAAAAGTATCGGGATTTGTTTGAAAAAGCGTCGTCTCTTGTTGATGAAAAGCTATTTAACGGCGAATTTTATATCCAGGAACTCGAAGATATTAATGAATACAGATATCAGTATGGGAAAGGCTGCCTGACCGATCAGCTCTTGGGGCAGTTTATGGCGCATATGGCAGGATTGGGATACGTGCTTCCAAAAGATCATGTGAAAAAAGCATTGGAGTCCATCTATAAATATAACTTTAAAGATTGCATGGAGGATGTGCCCAATGTGCAGAGAACTTATGCGTTAAATGATGAAGCGGGCTTGGTTCTTTGTTCATGGCCTAATGGAGGGAGGCCAAGATTTCCGTTTGCATACTGCGATGAAGCCTGGACGGGTGTGGAATATCAGGTGGCTGTATGCATGATTGAAGAGGGAATGATTGAAGAAGCATTCACAATTGTAAAAGCAATCAGAGACAGATACGACGGTTACAAGAGATGCCCATGGAGTGAAACGGAAGCAGGTCATCATTACGTCAGGGCGATGTCCAGTTTTTCTCTACTTCCTGCGCTTTCAGGTTATTCCTGTGATATGGTAAAAAAGACGATGACTTTCCATCCTGTTATCAATCAAAATAATTATACAACATTCTGGATTAACGGGAATGCATGGGGAACCTATCATCAGGAAACAAATGAAAAAGGGAAAATCGAATCATCTATTAACATCTTGCATGGCAATTTGGATGGTGTTATAATTAGCTAAATAATTCCATAGGATACTAATTCCTTTTGAAATATCATTTTATCAGGAAACAGTATGAGGTATAAATATGAGTGCCAAAAAATTACCAACAATGATAGATATTGCAAGATTGGCGGGAGTATCGCAGTCAAC
>DAMDEB010000030.1:3437-13089 GCA_032090075.1 Caproiciproducens sp. | reverse complement strand
AGTCAACCGTTTCGCTGGTTATGAATGGGAAAGCAGAGTCGATCCCACAGGCAACCACGGAACGCGTCCTAATGGCCAGCGAAGAATTGGGATATTCCTTAAATAAACTTGCTAGTGCTTTAAACGGTTCCGGAAGTGGAATTATCGGCATGCTGACTGACGAATTGCTGACGACAAACTTTGCAGGAGCTTTGGTAAAAGGCGCTCAGGACAGGGCTTGGCACTATAATAAGGTTTTACTTTTGGTTTCTTTGGAGAAAACACCCGGTATCGCCGAAAGAGCGGTCGATTTATTGATTGGATATCGTGTGGAAAGCATTATATATGCAACAATGTATCATCATAGCATAGAATTGCCCGCTAAAGCAGAAGGGATTCCAACTGTTTTGGTCAACTGTTTTGAATCATCCGGAACAGTGCCTTGCATCCTTCCGGATGATTTGTCGGGTGCTTATCAGGCTGCCACTTATTTAATTGAAAACGGACACAAAAAAATAGTGTATTTAAGCAATAATATGGTTGAACATGAGACCGGAAACAAAATACCGGCCACAATTTTAAGAGAACAGGGCTTTTATAAAGCGATGGCCGACCATGGGATTGATGTAGACAAACATTCCGTCGTGCCTTTGCCAATCAACGGCAAAAGTGTTTATGAAAAGTCTCTCGAGATTTTATCATCACCCGGCAGGCCCACGGCTATCATGTGCTACAACGACCGTATGGCAATGAGCGTCTATTCCGCAGTCAATGCATTGGGTCTCAGAATTCCCGACGATATCTCTGTAATCGGATATGACAACCAAATTGTGATTTCTGAATTTTTAATACCTCAGCTGACTACGATAGAACTGCCCCATTATGAATTGGGACGATGCGCAGTCGAATATATCTTTCATCACAAATATCCCTATAAGCCAAATAAAAGGACACTCAAACCCAAGCTGGTTGTACGGAATTCGGTAAGAAGAATAGGCTGACATCACGTAAAACAAACTTGGAACTTAAATATTAAAATGCTGCAAGGATGAATTAGATGTGAGTAAAACAAAACTGGAAGAATTCTTACATAAAGCAGATCAGTCTGTTGCCGAAATGGAATCTCAGGTTAAAAACACGCGATTCAGACAGAATTACCATTTTATAGCGCCAGCGTATTGGTTAAACGACCCAAATGGCTTGATTCAATTTAACGGGAACTACCACTTGTTCTATCAGCACAACCCTTATTCCGCAGAATGGGGTGAAATGCACTGGGGGCATGCCATCAGCAAAGACTTAGTGCATTGGCAGCATCTGCGCATTGCGTTAGCGCCGAGTGAGGAATATGACAGCTATGAAAAAGGCGGCTGCTTTTCCGGAAGTGCTGTCAATGACAATGGAATCTTAGCATTAATTTATACGGGTACTACGGGGGATGGGCAGGATTATTCCCAACAACAGTGCCTTTCGTACAGTTCGGATGGAATCAAGTTCACAAAATATGAAGGAAATCCCGTGATCGCTCATTTTCCCGCCGATGGTTCTAGAGATTTCAGAGACCCCAAGGTATGGAAGCACAAAGACTCTTGGTATATGGTAGTTGGCTCCTGTAAAGATGACCGCGGCAAAGCTTTGCTTTACCGGTCACCGGATCTGAAAGACTGGGACTATATCGGTGTAATGGCGGAAAGCCTCGGAGAACTGGGAACCATGTGGGAATGCCCGGACTTTTTTGAGATCGATGGGAAAGACGCGTTAATGTTTTCGCCCATGAGCCACCTGTGCGACCGAAAATCGCTCTACCTTACAGGAAACATGGATTATAGGTCAGGAAAGCTTTTTTGGAGTACTATGGGAGAAATAGACTGGGGCTTCGATTTTTACGCGCCCCAATCATTCCTCGATGACCAGGGACGCCGTATTTTGATAGGCTGGGCAAACGGATGGAATTGGATGCCATGGTGGAAGGATTTCGGACCCACAGGCAAGGATGGCTGGTGTGGCGCAATGAGTTTGCCAAGGACGGTTCATACCTGTCCCGATGGGAAGCTTAGTTTTGAACCTGTGGAGGAACTGAAAAGCCTTCGCAAAGAATCGTATTGTGTTACAAATTTAGTTGTAGATAGTAGCGAACGCTTTAAACTGGGTGCCGGTGACGGCATCAGTTATGAAATTGAAGCTGAAATTGATCTTAACGAAACCGAGGCCTCAGAAATCGGATTTGAACTCAGATGCTCGAAAACTGAAAAAACAATTGTTTCTTGTGATCTGAAAAATGCCCAGCTGGTTTTCGACAGGACGGCTTCAGGCCCATATAGTACTGGAATACGTAGGTGCTTGCTTGAGTCAGCAGCAAAAGAAAGTATAAAACTCCAAATCTTTGTGGATACTTGTTCTGTGGAGATATTTGCTGATGGCGGCAGAACTGTAATGTCGTGCAACATTTACCCATCTCAGGAAAGCACGGGACTGTATTTCTATGTGAAGAACGGCTGTGCAAAGGTCAACAGGATAGAGATATGGGGTTTATCCTCCATATGGGTATAAGATTGCCTTCTCTCAAAGAATTTGTACCAATCCATTTTTGATAATGTTTAATTATGAATCGGCGAACTGCTGATTGATTTTACGCCCGCCGGAAGCAGTGCAGACGGAGATTTGTTGTTTGCCCGTCTGCCGGGCGGCGCCCCCGCAAATGTACTTACTGCAAACAGCAAATTGGGCGGAAAAACTGCTTTTATCGGTAAAGTGGGAAATGACATGTTTGGACGTTTTTTGAGAGGAATATTGGAGGAAAATCATATCAACACGGTCCAACTTGCAATTGACTCCGATATCCCCACAACATTAGCTTTTGTACAACTTGATGAACGCGGAGACCGTTCATTTAGTTTTTATCGTAAGCCTGGAGCGGATTTAATGTTGCGAATTTCTGAAATTGACGAAAGCATGGTAACTGAGTGTCATATTCTTCACTTTGGATCGGTATCTTTAACCGCTGAACCGTCCAGAAGTGCAACCTTTTTTGCGGTAGAGACTGCGAAAAAAGTAGGCTGTATTATAAGTTACGATCCGAATTATCGCTCACTGTTATGGAGTAATCTTGAAACCGCAAAAGAACAGATGACGGCAGGGCTGTCTTTGGCAGATATTGTGAAGGTGTCCGAAGAGGAAATGACCTTATTGACCGGAAAGACCGATTTACAGGAGGGCTCTTATGAACTTGCAAGGTACGGAGCGTCACTGGTTTTGATTTCTCTCGGCTCAAAGGGTGCGTTTTACCGAAAAGGCGAGATGTATGGGCTCCTTCCCACATATGATGTAAAAACAATTGATACCAACGGAGCGGGAGATTCCTTTTTAGGTGCTGTGCATTACCTCATGCGCGGGAAAACTTTGTCCGAAATTCAGAAGCTTTCACAAAATGATATGGAAGATATCCTTTCTTTTGCAAATGCCGCCGGGTCTCTGACAACTACCAAAAAGGGAGCAATTTCTGCTATGCCAACGTTGGAAGAAATTGAGCTTTGCCAAAAGACAATCCCGCTTCTGAAATAGCATAAAATGTACAGACTTTCAGTGCACTTCTTGGCAATAATCAAAACAGTCAGCACCTTTTGGCAATATTCCTCGTTCAGCTGAATATTGCCAAATTGTATCATAATTATGGTCTTTAGACAAAACAAAGCATGCTCCCGACAGGGGGTGTGCTTTGTTTTTTGGTCGGGAATGACTGGTGAGAATCCGCGGGTGCAAGTTTGGGGAGACATATGGATGATCCTTACTTCCAATGGACCGAAGGTACTCGCGGAATGGAAACAGCAAAAGATATTGGAGGTTATGACATGAAAGGTAAAATGATTAAAAGCATACAAGAGTACGACGGCCAGCTTGTTTGGGTAGAATTTGGAAGTCAGAACACAGTAGGTTGCGCAAATGATGATGACTACGCATTAGGTGGTACTGAAGTACAAGGTTATACCAGCGGGATATATCGCGTAGAGGGTCATTTCCTTGTCTCACTCACGGATGCAAAACAAAGCTTTCATGAGTTCACACCAAGTATCTTCGCCATCTATGAGTGGCAGGAATAAGAAAAGCCCGCTGAGATAATCAGCGGGCTTTGTTTTATGTGGCAAATCGAATCTAACAGATGCGTTAACAGATCCCCGGATTAACGCCAGAGGGAAAGAAAGTACTATGAAAAAAATTTCTGAATAGTCTAATTTGCTTGTATTAACATTATTATTAGTGTTACACTAAATATTGATAATATAGAAAAATAAAATTAGGAGGCAATTATGAAATCATATACTTTTGACCTATTAGGTAATAAAGCACACCTTAAAACCAATAGCATTATTTTCCTTTATGCTATGTGGAACGGATATTCAAAAGGACATTTAAGTGATGATGTTTTGGCTAAAAATGTACATCAGACTCTATTTGAAGAATACGGAGATTCAATAAAAGTTTGGAGTAGACGTGGGCATTTTCTATCAAATTGTGGGTATCTGGTGGAACCTGGATCTCATAAAGAGGGAAGCTATACGTTTACAAATAAATTTCGTGAACTGTTCAAACTATATTATCAAAATTTAGAAGAAATCGTTTTAGAGTACGATAAAGAAAACAAAAAATTGCAAACAGTCTAATGATTTCTGCATATACAAAAAAGCCGTTCACAATTAAGTGAGCGGCTAATTTTATCTCATTTTATAATATCGACCATTTTCTCCATACACTCACGACATACACTATGACCTTCAAAGTTTAAAACATTAGTAAGACAATCACAGTATTCACAGGCAGATTTTCTTTTTTGCAGAATAATTCTATCTTCATCAACGAAAATTTCGAGTTCGTCATTATTATTTATATTTAAGGTAGTCCTAATTTCTTTCGGCAGAACAAGACGCCCCAAGACATCAATTCTTCTGATTACTGCAGCTTTCATACATTCACCGTCTCTTTCTCACTTTTCCGTATTTTACCATATTACATGCTTCATTTAATTTTATATTATCATTAGTAATAATTACCAATTAATTGAAAAGGCGCCAAGAATTAATTCAGCGGACTAAGCTCCGCACGAAACAAAAGCCTCGCACATATTGAATTAGAACCACTCCTTTGCCAAAGTGAGAAATTCTTGTCGACAGGCCTTTAATTTTGTAGCATAACTCTCCACACATGGATATTTTATTATTATTTATTATGGGGGTAATTAAGTGGGATATTATGTTACTGTGGAACCCAATGTAAATGTATTTGTTGAAGATTTAAATCCAGCCGGTAATAAAACTATTTTATTTGTCCACGGCTGGCCCGGAGACCACAATCTGTTTGAATATCAGCTAAACCAGTTACCAAAGCTGGGATATCGCTGCGTTGCAATAGACTGCCGAGGCTTCGGTTTGTCCGATAAGCCTTGGAGCGGCTACGATTACGACCGATTAGCTGACGATATTAGGATTGTCGTTGATGCCCTTCAATTGCAAAATTTCACCCTAAGCGGTCATTCTACGGGAGGAGCAATTTGCATCCGCTACATGGCTCGGCACAACGGCTACGGAGTATCGAAGTTAGCTCTCTTTGCCGCGGCGGCTCCCAGTTTGATTCAGCGACCCTATTTTCCTTATGGACTGCAAAGACAGGCCGTGATCGATATTATTCAAGGCACATACAAAGATCGGCCTAAAATGCTGCGGGACTTTGGAAATATGATTTTTTTTAATCGTGTAAGCGCCCCATTCTCCGATTGGATTTTTCAATTGGGGTTACAAGCGGCCAGTTGGTCAACCGCCGCAATTGCAAACACTTGGTTGGACGAGGAAAGACTATTTAATGATCTGACGACAATCAATGTTCCAACATTGATTCTTCACGGGCTGGATGATCAGGTATGCCTGTTTCCTCTGGCTATTGCGCAGAATAAAGGAATTCTAAGTTCAAAACTCGTACCGTTTAAACAGTGCGGACATTTTTTGTTCTATGACCAGATGAATCAGTTCAATAAAGAATTAGTAGAATTCACTCAAAATTAATGGTCTGACATGCAGTAACAAAAGCCCTCCCAACCGGAATGGCTGAGAGGGTTGATTTTTTATTTCAAAGATGTATGGAGCTAACTTGAACAATTTAGTATAAGTACAGGTTAATCGGATTAGAGAAATTTAACAGTTCGAGAGGAATAAATTATATGGATAAAATAGCCTTATTGGTCGGTGAATTATAGCTAATTCTACAAAGTATTTAATTAACATTGACATTCTTCGACTAATTATTTATTATATTTATAGAACTGGGTAAGGGGGCTCTTGAAGGAGTGTACCTTGCCCATTTTTATAATTAGAACCATAGTTTCTGATTTAATGCGAGTCTTAAAGTTAAATTGGGAAATAGGCTATAATTAATCAGCTTTGGGAAAGTGGAAAGAGCATTTTAATAATGAATTCCAGAAATACAAGTAGAATAAATGTTATTATTTGTATCATGAACCTTATCTCACTGACTGGAAAACAAAATAGGGGGATTTAATGAAATGACCAGAAAATTAGTCACTAGATTATTGGCAGTCTCGTTAGCAATCGGCGTGCTTTTCACAGGGTGCTCAAACGGCAGCGGCACATCTGCTGCCAGTGGCTCCACATCAGCGCCAACAGCCAGCGCCACCAAGTCAGATACTTTTACCTATGCCATTCCGGGTGATCCAGGTAACTCCGTTAACGTAATGACAACGGGGGATCGTTATGGGTTGATGACAGTTAAAATGCTGTATTCCCCTCTTTATATTGTGAATCCAGATGGTATTGAGTATGATCTGGCGGAGAGCATGACTCCATCAGCAGACCACCTTACTTATACTGCAAAACTTCGTAAAAATGTAAAATGGAGCGACGGGCAGCCGCTTACCGCGGATGACGTTGTGTACACCTTTAATGAAATGGAAAAGGAATCAAACGCGGGCTGGGCATACGGCCAGTTGATGTTTGGCGATAAGATGGTAGAAGTGACGAAGGTGGATGACTACACCGTCCAGTTCAAATTGCCAATCATCAGTTCCAGTGCCGTGGAGATGTTCTCACAGATATTTATTATGCCAAAGCATATTTATGAAGGCTCCACCAATTTTGAAAACAATCCAAAGAATGCAACTCCGGTGGGGAGTGGCCCTTATAAGTTGGCCGAATATAAGGCTGGCCAATATGTTAAATTTGTTGCGAATGATGATTATTTTTTAGGCAAGCCGAAAATTAAAAATATCATATTCCGCATTGTTGAAAACGCGAACACGGCTAAAATTGCATTGCAGAAGGGTGAGGTTGACGCTGCGCTGATTCAGCCATCCGATGTAAAAGACCTGAAAAATGATACAAACCTTACTTTAAAGCCTTATAGCGAAGGCCGCGTCGGCTATATGATGGTAAATACCAACACTGATAATATGAAAAATCAAAAGATTCGTCAGGCGGTTTTCTTTGCCCTGAACCGCGACCAGATGAATAAGACAGCGTTTCTCACGAGTGACTATTATGCAAATGTTTATACATTCCTGCCGCCAAGCAATCCATGGGCTTCAACGAATGCGGAAAAGTATGAGCAGAACGTCGATAAGTCAAAGCAGCTTTTACAGGAAGCCGGTGTGTCAAATATCAGCCTGAAACTTGGGTATTCCGGCAACGATGCTGTGCAGCAGAAACAGGCAGTGCTAATCCAGCAGCAGCTTGCTGCAGTTGGAATAAAGCTGGAACTGAGTGGTGCTGACTCCACCGCTTTATCCAATGAAATGAAGAAAAAAGGAACCACAAAGTATGACCTCTATCTGAACGGATATATTATGGGAATTGACCCAGATACTTATTCGAGCTTGTTTATTTCAGGCAGCTCTTCTAACTATTCCGGGCTTAAGGATGCAAAGGTTGATGAGCTGTTTTCAAAAGGAAAAATTGAAACCAACGATGATAACCGCAAAACCATTTACGCTGATTTACAGAAGCAGCTTCAGGATGATGCTGTGATTTATCCGATTTGCGACAATAAAAAGATTTTGGCCATTAAATCGAACATCGCGGGAATTGATGAAGCAAAACTGGTCTCTGTTTATTCCTTTGGTGACATGTCCAAGTTGTATTACAAATAAATTGGATACTTGATTTTATGTGGAGACGTTCTATCGTTTATGATGGAACGTTTTTCCATATTTGAACTAAATCTAAAATGTCAAAGAAAGGGACAGGTGACGATTCTTGGTAAGGTATATTGGAAAACGACTACTGCAAGCCATTCCCCTGCTCTTGATTATTACCGTAATTGTATTTTGCATGATCCATTTTGCTCCCTACGACGCAATTGACGCCATGACAAGTCCTCAGATGTCCGCGCAAACCGTACAACAGATCAAGGCAAAATACGGTTATGATAAACCGGTTTTTGTGCAGTACCTTTTATGGATAAAAGGAGTTGCAACCGGTAACTTCGGTTATTCCATTGTAACGCATCAAAGTATTTCAAGCGATTTGGCTGCTCGGATTCCGGCTACAATGCAGTTGGTAATACCGTCTTATCTTGTGGCTTTTCTGCTCTCCATTGTACTCGGTCTGACGAGCGGGTCACACAAGGGAAAATGGTTGGATAAACTGATTGACGGTCTGTGCTCCGTTGGCATTGCAACCCCTCCGTTCTGGCTTGCAATGATTCTTATCTTTTTCATGGGGTACCAGTTTAATCTTCTTCCCATCCTCGGAATGCATACCATTGGAATGGAAAATTCTTTTCCAGACTATCTTGCACATTATATCATGCCATTTATTGTGATGGTAATTGCATTCCTGCCGGATTTGACCCGGTATGTGAGGTCCTCCACGATTGGGCAGTTGTCGGAAGATTATGTGGTCGTGCAGAGAGCGTTCGGTGCTTCCCGCTTTGAAATCCTTTCGAAACATGTTGCAAAAAATGTGCTTTTACCGATTATCACCAAATTCGGAATGATGCTTCCGATGCTCGTGACAGGTGCCATCATTATTGAAACTGTGTTCAGTTGGCCCGGGGTCGGCCCCTATTTTGTCAAGGCAATTCAGGGAATGGATTATCCCGTTGTAATGGCTATTTTAATTCTTTCTTCCGCGCTTGTAATTTTGGGTAATCTATTGTCAGATATTCTTTACTGTGCAACGGATCCACGAATTCGGGAAATGAGGTGATCGGTGTGGAGAAACACAGAAGAATAAAAAATATGTTCTATGCTTTAAAGCATGATAAAGTTGCGATTTTTTCGGTCATATTCTTGGTGTTTATTATCTTATTGTCCATCTTTGCATTCTTAATCCCAATTGATCCGAATGCAATTGATCCGGAAAATATGCTGAGTGCACCAAGTGCACAGCATTGGTTTGGCACGGATGAAGTTGGCCGTGATTATTTAATACGTACCATTTACGGTGGGAGGGTATCGCTGCTCGTTGGCGTTCTGGCTATGATGACCAGCACAGTCATCGGGGTTGGCATCGGAACGGCCGCAGGATATTTTGGAGGATTAGTCGATAATATTTTAATGCGTATTGTGGACGTGCTTTCCTCCATCCCGTGGATGATTCTGATTACTGTAGTCAGCATTCTTCTCAAGCCAGGCCTACAAACCATCATTCTTGTAATCGGACTTTTCACCTGG
>DAMDEB010000030.1:0-3427 GCA_032090075.1 Caproiciproducens sp. | reverse complement strand
CCACTATTATTATTTCCGCAACAACAAGCATTGCGAACGCTATTATGACGGAATCTTCACTGAGCTTTCTGGGACTCGGGATTCAACAGCCCATGTCATCATGGGGAAGCTTGCTGCAGGATGCGCAAGGAAATCTGCAAAACGCGTTATATATGGCTCTCCTTCCTGGTATTCTGATTATTTTGACGGTGTTTTCCTTTAATAAAATCGGGGATATTCTGCGCGTTTTGATAGAACCAAAAGTTACGGCAGGTGATGAATAATGGAAGAAAATAAAAATTTACTGACGATACGGGATTTGCATACGATTTTTCACATTCGGAATACCAATATTGAAGCGGTTCGTGGAATTGATCTCGATGTTGGATATGGTGAAATCGTAGGAATTGTAGGGGAATCCGGAAGCGGAAAAAGCGTAACAATGAAATCAGTTATGGGAATTCTGCCGGATAACACGACGATCAATGCAGAAAAGCTTGTATTTGACGGAGCAGACCTGCTCAGCATGTCGGAAAACGAACGTCGTAAACTTCGTGGCTGCAGTATGGGAATGATATTTCAGGATCCGATGACTGCGCTTAATCCGCTGAAAAAAATTGGATTTCACATTGAGGAAGTACTGATGCGGCACTGCAATATTAGCCGCGCCGAAGCAAAAAAACAGGCTATTGAGGTTCTCGAAAAAGTTGAAATTCCATGCCCCGAAAAAAGACTGGAGCAATATCCCCATGAGTTTTCAGGCGGAATGAGACAGCGCGTATTGATTGCAATGGCACTGGCCTGCCAGCCAAAATTGCTGATTGCCGACGAACCAACCACGGCGTTGGATGTGACGATTCAGGCCCAGATTTTGGAGCTTCTGCAAAAACTGCAAAAAGAAGAAGGAATGTCCATCATTCTAATTACTCATGATTTGGGAGTGGTCGCAAGCCTCTGTGATCGGATTGCAGTTATGTACGGCGGACTCATTATGGAAACGGGAACAACCGATCAGATTTTTTACAAAACCAGGCATCCTTACACGCAAGCGCTGCTAAACGCCATTCCAAAGCCAAATACACAATTAAAGAAACGGTTAGAGCCAATTCCGGGAAGCGCCCCTTCACTTGCCCATCCGCCCGCCGGATGCCCGTTCGCACCGCGTTGTACTTTTGCAATGCCGGAGTGCAGAACCAGTATTCCTGCCTATCAGCAGTTTGAGGATGGTCAGAAATCCATGTGCTTTCTGCGGGAAATTGATGCTCAAAAACTTGCGGGAGAAGGTGAGCTGAAATGAACGAGACGCTGATTGAAATTAAAAACCTGAAAAAGTACTTTGCCACAAAGAACTTTTTTGGTGGAAACAAACATGTTGTAAAAGCAGTTGATGATGTTTCTTTTACCATTCGCAAAGGGGAAACATTCGGGCTGGTAGGGGAATCCGGATGTGGAAAGTCAACGCTTGGGCGTACCATCATCAGGATGTATGATGTAACGAACGGCGATATATTGTTCGACGGTACCAATATCGCCCGACTGGAAAAGAAACAACTTGGCGTATACCACAGGAAAATGCAGATTATTTTTCAAGATCCTTATTCCGCGCTGAACCCGTCCATGAATGTCGGTGAAATTATTAATGAACCGCTGCTGTTGGACAAAGAGATGTCGTCTAAGGATCGAGAAAATAAAATTGTGTCTCTGCTGGAGAAAGTCGGCATGAAAAAGGATGACATGGAACGATTTCCTTATGAATTCAGCGGCGGCCAGCGGCAGCGTATTGGGATTGCGAGGGCACTGTCAACCAATCCGGAATTTATTTTGTGCGACGAGCCAATTTCCGCGCTTGACGTTTCTATTCAAGCTCAGGTTGTCAATTTGCTGGAGGATTTTCAGCAGGAGATAGGAGTTCCGTATCTATTTGTAGCGCATGACCTTTCTATGGTGCGGCATATTTCCCACCGTATTGGTGTCATGTATCTGGGTAATCTGGTCGAAATGGGCGACTGCGACGATGTTTATGATCATCCTCTGCATCCGTACACACAGGCGCTGCTTTCAGCCATGCCAATTGCAGATCCTCAAAGAGCGAGGAGTTCAACGCGTCAGACCATAGGGGGCAACATACCCAGCCCAATGGATGTCCCGTCCGGCTGTAGATTCCACACCCGCTGTCCTTATGCGAAGCCAATCTGCTCCGAGGTTGCGCCTGAATCGAAAGAATGTGAAAAAGGGCATTTTCCCTCCTGTCATTTGTATGACGAATAAATGTTGAGTATAGAAAGGCCGGATAGAACAGTATGGGATTAACAACAAAAATGCGACAAACATTTCTGAAAATATTACATGAAGAACTTGTTCCTGCTATGGGGTGTACGGAGCCGATCGCGCTTGCCTACGCTGCCGCCAAAGCAAGGGAAATGCTGGGGAAACTACCGGAGCATGTGGTTGCCGAATGCAGCGGAAATATCATTAAAAATGTAAAATGCGTGTTCATTCCGAATTCCGGAAATCTTCGCGGCATTTCCGCGAGTGTGCTGATGGGATTGGTAGCCGGCAATGCACAAAAAAAGATGGAAGTTCTTTCGGATGCAACCGAGCAGGATATTGAGGAAGTACAAGAACTGCTGTCACAACCGAACTACTGTGAGGTAAGGCTTTTAGAGAGTGAGATTCCCCTTCATATTCGAATTGAACTGTTTGACGCTGAGGATCATGTTTTGGTCGAGGTGAAGCATTCCCATACCAATATTGTGCGAATTGAAAAGAACGATGAGGTCCTTTTTGAGGATAATTCTGTTACCACCAAAGAATCCGACGCCGATTATGGAATGCTTACTATTCAGCGGATTAAAGAGTATGCAGATACTGTGTCTTTAGAGGAAGTGCAGCCGCTGATTGACCGGGAAATCAGCTATAACATTAAAATTGCACAGGAAGGTTTAAGCGGAAAGTATGGACTTGGTCTGGGGAAAATCATTCTGGAAGTTTACCCGGATTCTGTTTTGACCCGTATGAAGGCCTACGCTGCGGCCGGTTCGGAGGCACGTATGAGCGGCTGCGAACTGCCGGTTATAATTAATTCGGGCAGCGGAAATCAAGGAATGGCATCTTCCATTCCAGTTATTATATATGCGCAAGAAAAAGGGTTTAATAAGGAAATTCTGACCCGCGCGCTCGTGTTTTCCAACCTGTTGACCATTTTTCAAAAAAGCTATATTGGGCGTCTTTCAGCATTCTGCGGTGCCGTTTCGGCGGGCTGTGCAAGCGGCGCTGCTGTAACCTACATGGAACACGGTACACTGGAACAGATTAGTATGACTATTGATAATACGCTTGCTAATATTCCAGGCATCATCTGTGACGGAGCAAAAGCTTCCTGTGCTTCTAAAATTGTAACCAGTCTGGAAGCGGCTATGATGGCTCACTACCTTGCGCTTAGGGGACG
>DAMDEB010000029.1:21169-22038 GCA_032090075.1 Caproiciproducens sp. | reverse complement strand
AAGCGTATCGCCCACTTCATGGCCCAGCTTGCGGGAACGGACCATGAAATGCTCGGCGGCCTTGGTTCGCTCATCGTGCGTTTTTCCGTCGATCACAATCTGGAATTCTGGCGGCTTGTTCTGCCTGAAAGCAGCAAGATCGGCGGTCATGTGTTCGATATTCCTCTCCGAAATTTTAATCTCGTTGGGATACCGTTTGGAAATATCATATTGCAGGCTGTTCCGCTGACTCTGCCACGCCGATTTGAGAACCGACAGGCGGCTGATTTCGTTATCTGTCTCCATCTTTTCCTTGATCCTTGGGTCAGAAACGGCGAGGGCCTTAAATTCGGCGTACTGGAGCGTGGTGCTGTCCACGTCCTCGCAGCTCCGCAGGGCGGAGCGCCCCGTCATAATCTGGCTGATATAGCGCTGCTTTTGTTCCAATATCTGCCACAGATAGGCATCAAAGGTCTGTTCCGTGATGTAGTTGAAAATGGAGATTTCCTCGTTATCGTTGCCCTGACGGAGAATGCGGCCGTTGCGCTGGATTAGGTCGGAAGGTCGCCACGGCACATCAAGATGATGGAGTGCCACCAGCTTGTTCTGCACATTCATGCCGGTGCCCATTTTCTCAGTGCTGCCTATCAGGATGCGGATTTCTCCGGTGCGAACCTTTTCAAAGATTTGCTCCCGCTGCGCATCCGTTTTTGCGTCATGAATAAAAGCAATTTCCTCCGGTTTTACGCCCTGCGCAATCAGGGCGGCCTTAGTCGCCTCATAGAAATTGAAGCTGCGGCCATTCTTAGGTGTCCCCTGATCGCAAAAAATGAGCTGGGTCAGCCGTTTCTCTGCGGTTTCGTGGTAAATATCCGCCACGTTCCTGGCAC
>DAMDEB010000029.1:19345-21106 GCA_032090075.1 Caproiciproducens sp. | reverse complement strand
GACCTGTACCGCACCGGTTTTCAGCTTCGGCGTGGGCAGATCAAGCATATCGCCGGTTTTGATGTCGGCAACCAGCAGGAACATGTTCATCAGTTCCGGTAAATTGTGAAACCTTGCAAACCGGTTCTTCATTTGATATCCGCTACCCTCCGGCTTGATCTCCAGGGAGGATTCCACCACGCCATACGTACTCGCCCAGGCGTCAAACATCAGAAGACCGCGGTTTTCCAGTTCTTTTGGTTGCAAGGTCTTTTGCAGGACGTATAGCTCTGCCATGGAGTTGGAGATCGGAGTACCGGTGAGATAGACAACGCCTTTTCCGCCGTTCAGGTCATTGATATACTGGCATTTCTGGTGCATATCCATGGCACGCTGACTGCTGACTCCGCTGACCCCCGCCACGTTCCGCATTTTAGTATAAGAAAAGTTATTTTTGTAGGCTTGGGCTTCGTCCACAAACAGAGCGTCCACGCCCAATTCCTCAAAGTTGATGACATCATCCTTTTTTTCCGCCTTGAACAGCCGGTCATACCGAAACTGGAGGTTGGATTGGAAAATCTTCATCTGCTTGAGCGTCCAGTCCTTACCATCGCGGGCCTTTTGCTCGCTGATCGCCGCAGTGATTGCCTCAATTTCTGCTTTCATGGCGGCAAGTTGGCGCTCTCTGGATAAACCGATCAGTTCAAAACTGCTGTGTCCCATGATGATGGCGTCATAATCGCCTGTGGCAATCCGGCTGGCAAATCGGCGGCGGTTTTTCTTTTCAAAGTCCTTTTTCTCCGCCACCAGGATATTGGCGTTTGGGTACATCGCCATATAATGGGTGGCCCATTCGCCCACGAGATGATTTGGTACGGCATAGAGGGGCTTATGGATAGCGCCCAGCCGTTTCATCTCATAGCCAAGACCGACACCGGCGTAAGTTTTTCCGGCGCCCACCTCATGTGCGACCAACAAGTTGCCATCCCCGTAAAGGCCGTGGGCGATCACATCACGCTGGTGCTTGCGGAGCTTAATATCCTCGGCCACATCCGGCATGAGCAGACTGTCGCCGTTATACTCACGAGGACGAATATTATTGAACCGATCATTATAAAGCTTTGTCAGCATTGCCCCGCGTTCCGGATCGGCAAACAACCAGTTTTCGAATGCCAGCTTAATTTCCGCCTGTTTCTCACGGGCAAGAATGGTTTCTTTTTTGTTGAGTACGTATTTTGTTTTTTCCTCGCCGGTATTCGGATCAACATAATCCACCGGGTCTTTGACCTCCACAGAGCGGAGGTCCATCGTTTGCTCCAATATCTCATAGGCGTTTTTCCGGTCGGTGCCGTAAGTTTGGTTAACCGCCACGGAAGAAGGTTCCATGCTCTTATTGGAGATATAGTAAGCGCTGTTGTATCTGGAGAATTCAATAGCAATGGCGTTTCGACCGTCTTGGTTATACACCGAGGTCTTGAAGATGTCGTACATGAATTGCTGGTAGATCTCAGTCGGAATCCACGTTGTACCAAGTGAAAAACTGATCTCCTGCGGGGTCAGGGGCGTCGGCTGCACCAGTTTAAGGGCGTCTACGTTGCGGCTGAACCGTTCCGGCTCATCCTCGGCTTTCAAAATTGCCTCCGCGAGCTTATCCTTTACATAGCCGCTGAGATATTCGTCGGCGGTTTTCCAGCCGGTATACGGATTTCCGGTGTAGTCGGCGGGGTCCTGATAGATTTTGTCACCCAGCTCCGCTATAATTTCGTCCGGGGTGGCCTTGCG
>DAMDEB010000029.1:15675-19335 GCA_032090075.1 Caproiciproducens sp. | reverse complement strand
CCACGGCATATAATCCAGGTCTACCTGGCCCTTGACGTTGAGGGACACCATCAGAGCTTCGTCCGCCGAAAATACCGCTTTCGGAATCACCTTGGGCTTAATGGTCGCCTTGTAGAACATGGGAGTCTTTTCCCAAATGTCCTTCTGCTCCTTCTTTTCCCGTTCAATGGAGCGAAGCAAAGGGGCGTTTGCATCCCTCGTAAACGCGATCACATTCGCATAGGAATTGAGGTAGCCCTGCTTTTTCACAAAGGCGTCATAAACCCGGTTCAGCTTGTCGACATGCTCCTGAAGCTGCGTCTCATATTCCATGGTCGGCAGGTCGTGCGTATTGGTATCATCGCCGGTCTGGAAATCGATCATACTGCGGACCGCCGCCGTGACATCGATCATGCCCCGGACACGCTCGGCTTTCCGGCCGGAGATGTTCTGCTTATACATCCGGGAGTTTTCACGAAAATACAGTTCATCCTCCACCAGTGTATAACTGAAATTGCGTACCTTGGGGTCGGCGGGGATGGAGTCCGCCAGCACTTCCTTTTCGCCCTCGTACTCGGAGGTGGCCTCGGTGTAGGTTCCTTCCAGATAGGAAACGGCGCGTTCCAGGCGTTCATCCAGATCGTCGCCGGGGATGGGGTGGCAGGCGGTCGTTTTTTCGTTGCCGAACATGGATTCGTCAAACATCATCTTGCCCAGCACCATTTCCGGGTGGTCGATAAAATAGCTGTTGATGGGGATGCCGTCCTCGTTTTGCTCCACCGTCAGCCATGGGCTGTTTTCCGTGTCTGCCACGATTTCCCGTTCCCGCTTTTTTAGAAACAGTATATCCGTGGTCGCTTCGGTGCCGGCCACCTGCTTGAAAGCGTTGTTCGGCAGCCGGATCGCGCCCAGCAGCTCGGCTTTTTCGGCAATGTACCGGCGCATACTGGAATTAGCCTTGTCCATGGTGAATTTGGAGGTGATCACCGCCATCATGCCGCCCGGACGAACCTTATCCAGTGACTTGGCAATAAAATAGTCGTGGATGCGGAAATTGAATTTGTTATAACGGGGATCGTCCACCCTAATGGCATTGAACGGCACGTTGCCTACCATCACGTCGAAAAACTGATCGGGAAAATTGGTATGCTCAAAGCCCGTGACCTGAATTTGAGCGTTGGGATAGAGCTGCTCTGCGATATGGCCGGGGATGGGGTCAATCTCGGAGCCGTAGAGATTGGAATCCTTCATGCTGTCCGGCAAGGCCGAAAAGAAATTGCCAGTTCCAAGGGCCGGGTCTAAGATGTTGCCTCCCCGGAATCCCATGCGCTCCAGCCCCTGATAGATATGGCCGATCACGCCTTGTTCCGTGTAGTAGGAGGTCAGGGTGCTTTCCTGCGCCGCCTGAAATTCCTCGTCGGTGAGCAGGTCTTTGATTTCCGTGTATTCCTTTTCCCAGCCGCTTTTCTCCGGCGTCAGGGCGTTCGCCAGACCGCCCCAGCCGACAAACCGGGCAAGAGTGATCTGTTCTTCGGCGGTTGCGTGACGCTGCTGTGCCTGAAGCTCTTTGAGCAACCGAATGGCGGTGACGTTATTCTGAAATTTGGTTTTCGGACCGCCGTCGTACAAATGGTGGTCGGGCGAATAGCGGTAATTGAAGCCGCCGCCCATCGCACGGGCATTGAAGTCGTTCAGAACGACCCGGTTGTACTCGTCGTTTGATTGATTGACCATGGTAGCAGCGTAGATTGCCGCCTTGGTTTTTTCGCTGTTGTCACCGCTCTGGACAGCCTCCACCACCATGGAAGCAATCTCGCCATCGGTATAGTGGTCTTTCAGTGGGGTGCAGTCCGCAATATCGGAGAGCGGTACGCGCTCTGTGATTTTCAGTCCGTTCAGATTTTTGAGCTGGGAGATGTTGCCTATTTCAACCGTGCGCCCGTCATGCAGAAATTTGACGATCTCATATACACGGTCATGGTAATAGATGCGTTCGCCTTCCTGAAACGGCAGGGACCCCGGTTCGGCGTTGTCCTCATCGATTACGCTGTCGTTATCCTCGCCGCCTGAATCCTCATAGCTGTCTTGCACGGCTGGAAATGCGTCAAACAGGGTCAGTTGCGTGCCCGAAACAAGTTCGCTCATGGGCGGTTCCTGTTCGGTATCAGACCGATCAAGGAGTTGTTCTTCATCCTTGGCAGCTTCGATTTGCGCCGTTTCTTTTTCATTGAGATAATTACCCTGACGGATCAGGTCGGAAATATAACCTTCCACCCGGTTCCAGGACAGGGTTTCCTCCAGCGCGGTGGAACCTGACAGATAGTCAATGTAGAAGCCCTTTGGGGATGCGTCCATGCGCCAGTGCCCGTCATCCAGACCGGAGGAACAGCCAAAATAGCCGTACTCCTTTTTGATAAGGGATACCCGGTCCTTCTTTGCCGGCAGGTACTGCATGGCCTTGTATATGCGCAACCGTCCGTCCTCCGTGCCGCTTCCGTACCGGAGATATTCGTCGATGATTCGCTGGTGCTCCATTTCCGGCAGGGAAACTGGTTCGGAATCTTTTTCTGCTTCTTTTGGAAGGGGTGCGGGTTCTGAGGCTTCTTCCGGTTCGTTCGCGTCTGTGTCGCCCTGCATCTCGTCCAGTTCGTCGGGGATCGCGTAATCGTCAAGCATACGGTCCCCAGCGCTGAATGGATAGGTGCCCATGAAAATCAGGCGATCAACACGTTCGGCCAGTTCCTCATAAGAAACGGAAAAAGCCTGCCCGCCGCAGAGAAAATTCAGGCCGTTTTCATCGGCTGTAATATGGAGATAGTCGCCTGTTCTTGTGGTGTAATCGATGTCAAGTTTGCCATAAAAGGCTCTCAGTATTTTTGCGTTGCTGGCCTTTTTATGACCGTCCTCGAAAAATCTGCATATTTCCGACTGCCATTCCCGCGTGTCCGGGGTAAGATCATCCGCGCACAGCACCGCATCGATTAAATCTGAGATTTCTTCTTCATCCAGCACCGGGGCTGCATTGGGCGTCTCCTGAACAGAAACGGGAACTTCCGGCTCCACTATCGGCGGAACAGAAAAAGAGCCGCCCACAGACGGCTTTTGACCATCTGTGGGCGGCTTGGCAATTTGTGTTATCTGGATTTCAGGACCAGTTCGTTCAGCACGATTTCCTCCGCTGTCGCGGTAATCATGTTCATGTGTCCGGCTCTCTCCAACGGGTCCTCGGTGTCCGGCATCGGCTGGGCTTTGAGAAGTTCCTGTATCAGCTGTTCCTTCCGGCTCTCCGATTCCTCGTCCACCTTGGAAATCATCTCGTTGATTTTGCCCTGTGCCACCAGTTCGGACAGGCGGTGCGGATGATTCTCCGTCATGTACTCCTTCCATAGCCTGCCGAACTTGCCCACCGGCGTCCTGTCGGTTTTCTTGTTCTCCGAGATTTGCAGTTCGGGATACAGCAGTCCATCCTTGCCCTGCTGATAGGTCAGGTTCATTAACGGGTCGGTTCTCATAAATTTGGCTCCTTTCGATTTTGATGTTCTGAATTTCCTGATGAATTTCTTTCAGGGTCGGCCTTGCGAAAAAAACGGTGAAGCTCCCCAGCGCCATGAAAAGTTCCAGGCTGTTAAAATGGCTGATGTTCGTAAACGCATTTTCTTCAAACAGTTCCGCGGACAAACC
>DAMDEB010000029.1:12934-15665 GCA_032090075.1 Caproiciproducens sp. | reverse complement strand
TTCTGAAACACAGTGTAGGCTACGCTGTCGGTGACAAGTTCTGTAAACTCCGCTTTTACCGCTTCAAGGGGAAGATCATACAGCATACTGCTTTCATCCCGCACCTTGAAGTTTTCCATGTACTTCGGCAAGAATTGCCGTACCCGCCTTTGAATGAACTTATACAGGCAAACCTCGATGCTGGAGGTGGGAGTGTTGTATTTCTCATGGAATTTAATCAGCAGGCTAGGTTTATACTGATCTTCCAGTTCCCACAGGTAACTCAGGACCTTCTTAAAACTCTTTTCGTCGCCATTTGTATCCATGAGGTCAAACAGGTGTTTCAGGCTTGCCTTTGGGTTGGACATATCAATGACGGCGATGCCCTTTGCTCCGCCGTTGATATTCCGGTTAATCCGCTCATCGTGCCATTCGTCGAAGGTTGCAAGCTGAGTTGCGTCGGGGCGCTGTGCGTAAATCAATACGGCGTTGTCAAAAGAGCGCTTATAGAATCTTGCCACGCAGGACAGCAAACCTTTCCATTCCGCAGGTTTTTTTGTATATTCCTGCACCGACTTTTTATATATGTCGGCAAGAAGGGTTGCTTTGCTCAAGATACCACCTCCTTATTCTGATTCAAGTTGTCAAAATACATTGCCAGCGCCTTGTCAATCGTGTCCTCAATTTCCTTCTGGCTCTGCTGTGGGGTAAAATACTTGGAAATGACGGCGGGCTTGATTTTGACGGGCTGCGGCTTGTTGCTTTTGAGTTTGCGGGTCTTTTCACCCGACAAAATTTGCACGATGGCGGTGTCGGTCAGTTTTCCGGTTTCATAGTAGCTGTGGAACAGCTCCGCCTTTTTCATGTCCACCTTATAGCTGTCGGATTCCATGAGGTCGGCAATCTGTTGCTGTTTTGCCGTTTCCTCCACAAAGGAAAGGTCATAGGCTGCCAGGAATGAAATTTCCTCCGTATCAACTTTCTCAAGCAGTGCTGGAACCAATCCGGCGAGGCGAATATACCTTGCGACTTTGGCATGGGACAGCCCGTATTCATCACCGATTTTTTCCCGGCTTGTCAACCTGTGCTCAACTTGTGCAGAAGTCGAGTTTTCCTCGGTATCATGCGGGTTTAAGAGAGCATCAATCTCTGCTAAAAGGTCGTTTCGTTTGCCCTGAGATTTGAGGGCTTCATAGTGCTGGGCAAGGCAGTAGGAGCGTTCCGAATAGCTCATATCGGAGAAGGAGCGCTGACGCAGATTGGTTTCGGTGACGATTAGGATGGCTTCCTCATGGGTCAGGTTTTCCCGAATGATAACGGGACCTTCGGTCAGTCCCGCAAGCTGGGCAGCGTTTCGGCGGTTATGCCCACTTAGGATAATATACCTTCCGTCCTCGGTATGCCAGAGGATAATGGGAAGCAGGATGCCAAACTGACGGATGCTGTCAACCATATCATCGAGCTGCTGACCTTCATAGAGCTTGAATAGGTGCTGCGGGAAAGGCTCCATCAGGCTAAAGTCCATTTCCGGGATACCGCCCTGCACAGAAGCAGGTACGGTATCCTGTTTCGGTTCGATCCCCAGCATATCATCAAAATTGATCAGTGGAGCTTTCGGCTTCGGTGTTGCCATAACTCACGCGCTCCTTTCCGCAGTTTTGGTATGAGATTCGCAAAGCAGCTCGTCCGTAAACTGTTCGTAGGCGACGGCTGCCGGGTTTTCCGGCATAAACTCGCAGATGGTCTGATGGTACAATACGGATTCCGCTACCTTGATGGACCGTGGAATGTGGGTTTTAAAAATGGGGACTCGTTCTGCGAAGCCGCGTTGGATCAGTTCGTTTACCTGTGCAGACAGAATAGTGTTGGAGGAATCCATGGTAATCAGGATACCTTCAATGCGCAGGCGATGATTGCTGTTTTTCTGAATGGCCTGATAGTGCTTTAACAATTCCGCAAGCCCTTGGGCTGACAGAAGCTCCGCCTGCGTGGGAATGATAACGCTGTCGGCACACATCATGACGTTGATCATCGGCGTACCCATTTGTGGCATACAGTCAATGATGATATACTCGTAGTTGTCCTTGATGGTGTCCACATATTGAGTTAGAATCCGTTCCCTGAAATCTACGTTACAGAGGTTGCGTTCCAAGGTAAAAAGCTGCGTGTTGGAAGGGATGAGGTCAACACCGCTTGCCGTTTGAATAATGTAGCTTTCAGGGGCGGGCAACGGCTGGTCCTCAATGATACTGCGGAGCAGAGTGTTAATTGTGATTTCCAGTTTGTTGGTGTTATTGACACCGAAAATAATGCTCGAATGCCCCTGACCGTCAAAGTCAATCAGGGCAGTACGATAACCTCTTTTGGATAAGAGATATGCAAGCGTGGTCGCTGTGGCTGTTTTACCCACGCCGCCCTTTTCGTTGATGATGGCAATTATTTTGCAATCCATATTCAAACCTCCCTCATATCTGAACTTTCAGTGTTTTTTTGAATTTGGCATAATCATCGCTGAGGACATATTCGATGACCCATACTTTTGGAATTAGGTAAGTATGCCTTATCATGAAATGCTGTACGCGGTTCGTCTGTAAGAGTTTTCTGGCAGTTCCCGCGCAAATTCCACCAAGCATCTTTCGAAATTGGCCAAGCGTTACTAGGTCGGGATATGGGCCAAATAAATCTTCATAATACTTCCTGTTTTTTGTTTGCACAGTCATCTACTCCTAAATAAAATTTGTCAATGGCAGGT
>DAMDEB010000029.1:10024-12924 GCA_032090075.1 Caproiciproducens sp. | reverse complement strand
GTGATGGCTGTCATAATCATAAAATTTGGATGGGATTGATTGATTCATTTGCACTCTACAACTTAGGGAGCATCCCTTAAAAATCCCTTAAACGTGCAAAATAAAACGCAAAACGTGATTTCGGTAGAATTGGGATGCAGCCTGAATTTTTTATATAAAAAAGCTGCAAACCCTGATTCTGACTGGGTTTGCAGTGTCTCTGTCTTCTTATAGAATCCTCAAGATTCCGCTTGTTTCTCAATGACTGGAACGACTTAAAATCCCTCGGTAGCAATACCGTATCGGTTCAAGTCCGATCACCAGCACCATTCGTAGGCGTACCGTTTAACGTTGAGCAATCTTCGTTAAACGGTATTTTTGTTTTTGGGGAATATATCCCACCCAATCGCATAAAAAATATAGCATTAAGCTTAAAATCACAAATATTGAATACGATTCAATAATGTACGAAACATCTTGTCCGTGGTAATATGATTGCATCTTAGGAGGAATCTTTATGACAAATTCCCTGTTCATAAAAAACATACATGACCTTGTTACCTGTGATGAAAATGCTCGCTTGCTTCAGAACACCAATATGCTGATAGAAAACGGAGAAATCACTTACATTGGAAATGATATTCGGGAAGCAGACAGAACCATCGATGCAACGGGTATGGCAGTTTATCCGGGCCTGATCAATACCCATCATCATCTTTATCAAACATTTACGAGAAATCTCCCGCAGGTTCAGCGGCTGGAATTGTTCCCATGGCTGAAAGCACTCTATGAGATTTGGCAAAACCTTGATGAAAATGTAATGAGGTATAGCTCCTTGACAGGAATGGGAGAACTACTAAAGACCGGCTGTACTACCTGCCTGGATCATCACTATGTTTTTCCAAAATCAGCCGGAAACAGGCTGATTGACACGCAGTTTGAAGTTGCGGAACAATTGGGCATACGAATGCATGCCACCCGTGGAAGTATGGATCTCAGTAAGAAAGACGGCGGCCTTCCTCCGGATGGCGTTGTGCAGACAATTGATGAGATTTTAGCGGATTCTGAAAGAATCGTTACGAAATATCATGATGCCAAAAGATTTTCAATGCGTCAGGTTGCTTTGGCACCCTGCTCTCCGTTCAGTGTAACCGGCGAGTTGATGAAGCAGTCCGCCCAGCTTGCCCGCAAATTAGGTGTTCGGCTTCACACTCATTTAGCCGAAACAAAGGATGAAGAGGGGTACACTCTGCAGCGCTTTGGAATGCGTCCTCTTGCCTATATGGAAACGCTTGGTTGGGTAGGGCCTGACGTTTGGTATGCACATGGAATTCATTTTAACGATAAAGAACTGAAGAAATTGGCACAAACACAAACAGGTATTGCACATTGTCCGATTTCCAACATGAAGCTTTCTTCGGGGATAGCCAGAATACCGGAGATGCTCGAACTGGGGATCCCCGTCGGGTTGGGCGTTGACGGAAGCGCCAGCAACGACGGCTCAAATCTGATGGAAGAAATGCGGGTGGCATATTTGCTGCACAGGTTAAATTCAAGCCAGTCCGCACCGACAGGGTATGATATTTTAAAGCTTGCAACAAATGGAAGTGCCCGCATTTTAGGCAGAAATGATCTTGGCTCCCTTTCTGTCGGAATGGCTGCGGATCTTTTCATGATCCGATTGAACCGTTTGGAACTTGTAGGTACGCAGTTTGATGTGAAGTCACTTTTTGGGACGGTTGGATTCAAGGGCAGTGTTGATTATACTGTCGTAAACGGAAAAGTTGTTGTGGAAAACGGACAGCTTGTTACAATTGATGAGGAAAAGGTTGCTGCGGATGCGAATCGTGTGGTAGAAAAATTTATCAGCAAGGCTAACATTTAGCAGGAAAGTAGCACTGATTTTAGATTCAGATTGAAATGATTTTGTCAGTGATAATATTCAAAGATGCCAAGTATGACCAGCAGAACGCCGGAAAACAGAGGGGCATATTTCCCAAATAGTTTTCCAAGAGCATGGTTTCCGACTGCTTCTCCCAGCAGAAGTGTCAGAATACTCACGATAAAGGTAGCAATGGTTGTAAGGGGAACATTTACGTTTGCAATGCTGGCGGTTATCCCCGTGCCAAGGTTATTCAGCATTAATCCAAGACCGACCAGAAGTGCTTCTTTTTTATCGACTTTACCGTTGCGGTTTAAATCAGATTCTTCGGCGTATTCCATCATGTCGGCAACATCTTTCAAGGCAAGTTCTTTCGGCTTTGTGTTTTTCATTAATTTGATGACACTCTGGATGATAAAATACAGGCCGAGCAATCCTACAGCCAGTGCACCCACAATATTGGCACTGGAATCGGGGAGGAATTTTGATATATATGTGCCGGCCGACATGGATAAGTATGTTCCTACAGAGGTTACAATTGCGATGATTAGGTTTGCAAAAACACCGATTTTTATTTTCTTGATGCCGTAGGCGGTGCCAACGACGATATTGTCCAAATTGAAAGATAAACTGAACAATAGTGCATCTAAAATCAATTTAATTCTTACCTTCCTTCTCAAATTCGTAAGGATTCTTCTGTCATAAAATACCGATCTGATCAAGATGATTCGCAAGGACAACTAAAATCCGGATATTTTAATATATGAGTAAGAAGCATTTTTGGTGATTGTGATCTGTCATGAATCGGTAGTATCCGATGGCACACCTACAGTTACCTTAACACATAAAAACAGGGGACATCGGATTATCTCCGGTGTCCTCTGTTGATTGAGTATTTGCTATTTGCTGATCATATATAACAGTCGAAGCGCATGCACATTTTCATCAGTTCTTGCACGGTAATAGGCGTCTTTGAGCATGGTATTTACGTTTTCCTGCAGGTACTGCTCTCCGTACTTTCTAAAGTCTCCGCTTTCAT
>DAMDEB010000029.1:4935-10014 GCA_032090075.1 Caproiciproducens sp. | reverse complement strand
AGAATATTTTTGAAAGAGTCCGAAATTACAGGCGTCTTAATTTCAGGGTTAAAGGTTTTGCGCGTCAGCATAGTATAAATTCTTTTGAATTCATCTGCATGTGACTGTTCATCCGCTGAAAATTCCAGCAGCAGCTTGCGGTCCTCGTCGCTTGGTGCAATTTTCGACAGTTCTTTATAAAGCGCGGCATCGCCAAGTTCAGCTTTAATATATGTTTCAAGTTTTTCTGTAGTCGTCATATTCAAAACGTCTCCTTTACGGTTAGTATTCAATTTAATAATATGACTTAGCCACAATAAAGGTGAATTTGATTCAATGCTGCAAAAAAGAATGAATCAACAAAGGAAATCCCCCTCAACCAATTGAAGCAACTCAAAATTGGTTAAAGGGGATTTTTTAATTTTGCCGCAACCGGTTTGCTGTGGATTATCCGGACTCAGTATTATTTGTATCTTTGCCGCCGTTTAGCCAATGGGCGCGTTGGGCGGCTTCGGCTGCGCTGTTACAATCGCATTCCGGTTCCCATGTTCCGGACGGTGTATAATATCCGACCGTCCAAGTCCCCGGTTCGGATTTTTGATAAACATACATTTAATCGTTCTTTCTGCCGGTGACTCCGACGTGTTATTTGAGGATGCCTATCAATAGTTTTTACTGAATTTTTCAATTTAACACGCGTTTTGGTTTACGACTATGTAAACTTTCAAATAAGCTTAAAAGCTCATACCAATGGCCGGACGATCGCTGATTATTAAAAAAGAATGCGACGGATTTTATTCTGTGCTATAATAAAAATCAAAATACATATCATTTTTATTTTACACAGGGGGACTCAATATGTATGATCATCATAAACAATCAATCCAGAATTTAATTGACTATTTTAAGGATGATGTCTCTGTTGTTGCTGTCATCTTAGGCGGGTCTGTAGCTAAGGAATGTGAACGTATCGATTCCGATATTGATGCAATCGTTGTGGTAACCGAAGAAAAATATTCGGAACTATTGGAAAATAACAAATTGTCAGAATGTATTACCGGTTATTGCACCTATGAGAATGGATATTTTGATGTTAAGTATTGCACGAAAGAATATTTGATGTCAGTGGCTGAAAAGGGAAGTGAGCCTGCAAGAAACGCATTTTTGAAAGCAAAATGTCTTTATACTGCGGATGATAAAATCCCAACCCTTGTTTCACAAATACCGGTGTTCCAAAAAGCAGAAAAGGCGGATAAGTTATTATCCTTTTACAGTGCGTTCAGTTTAAGTCATGCCTATTTTTGGGGAGCTTCGGAAAATGATATTTATTTAAGAGTCAGATCTGCGGCGGATATTGTTCTTTTTGGATTTAGGCTTTTACTTGAGGAGGGCGAAGTGCTGTTTCCTTGTCAAAAGAGCTTATTGAAAGCAGTATCTCAATTAAAAAATAAACCGGAAAATATTATTGAGAAAAGCAATTATTTTTTAACAACTTTTGACGATGCCTCAAAGGATGACTTCGTCCATTCTATATTAAGCTTTATCGCTTATCAACCACCACAGGATTTATCAGAAGTCTTAACAAGATATACCGCCGATAATGAATTATGGTGGTATAAAGAAAGACCAATCATATCTGAGTGGTGATTTTATTTCATAACAAGCGGACTTTATATTATCTTTGAAATTGCTTGACTTTCCTGTGCGGGGGATAGTTTATACTGATGACATAGAGGTGAAGAGATGTATAAAATAAGCGATTTTTCCAAGATTACAAACCTGACGATCAAAGCGTTGAGATATTATGATGAAGAGAACATTCTAACTCCGTCTTATCGCGATGAAGAAAATTCGTACAGATACTATGATGAGAATGACTTTCAGAAAGCACAGTTAATCGCAATGCTGCGTACACTTGAATTTTCTATTTCTGAAATAAAGGATATATTGGCAACTTGCAAAAACTCAGATGACCTGTCCTATTATTTGGAAGAGAAGAAAAACATGATTGAAAGTAAAATTTTTAGGGAAAAAGAACTTATAACAAAAATTAATCTCTATATTAAGCCAAAGAATATGGAGGATAATGGTATGGACTACAAAATTGAAGTGAAGGAAATAGCCCCCGTTACAGTAGCGTCCGTTCGCTACAAGGGCAAGTACAGTGATGTTGGGTTGTATATCGGAAAGATTTATAGGGCAGTTAAAAACGATGCTGCGGGAGCACCCTTTAATTGCTATTTTGATGAGGAATTTAAGGAAGATGCGGACATTGAGCTTTGCGTTCCTACTACTAAATTAATTAGCGGCAGCGGTATTTCAGCGAAAAGATTACCTGCAATAAAGGCAATTTGCACCACGCATACAGGAAGTTATGCCAAGTTAAATTTAGCCTATAAATCGCTGCTTGATTATGCCGGCAACCATCATCTGATTTGCTTAACGCCGTCAAGGGAAGTGTATTTGAAAGGCCCCGGGATGATTTTTAAAGGGAACGAAAATAACTATGTGACGGAAATTATAATTCCTTTCGAGGAGGTGTAATTATGGTAAATGCAAAATTGGATTATAAAAAAGAGTATAAAGATTTATATATGCCCAAGACAAAGCCTTCGATTGTAGAAGTTCCAGCGATCCGGTTTATTATGGTGGACGGTAAAGGGAATCCAAATGATGAAGGTGGAGAGTATCAGCAAGCGGTGGAATTATTGTATGCTTTAACCTATACAATCAAAATGAGTAAAATGGGTGCCAACAAGCCAGACGGTTACTTTGAATATGTTGTTCCGCCACTGGAGGGGCTCTGGTGGCTAAATGACAATTCACCCTTTGATTTCACAATAAAAGAGAAGTTCTGCTGGACGTCAATGATTCGTCAGCCCGAATTTGTTACGCAAAAGGTATTTGACTGGGCGTGCAAAGAGATTGCAAGGAAAAAGCCACAGTTGGATACATCAAAGGCAAGGCTGCAGAGTTATCATGAGGGGTTATGTGTACAGATGATGCATATTGGATCTTATGACGATGAGCCTGAAACGACAGCACAAATTGATGCGTTTATGAAAGAAAATAATCTACAAAATGCGATTGACGAGGTACAGCCTGCCGGGATGGTGAAGAGGCATCATGAGATTTATCTTGGGGATCCCCGTAAAATCGAGCCTTCAAAAAGAAAAACCGTTCTACGCCATCCCGTAAAACATTGAAACCGCTCAATTAAACGGATGCTGTTGCTTGTGTTATGAAAAGATATTGAATCGCCCCGCACTGTAAAAATGAAGCAGTGTGGGGCGATTTGTTGGATTGCTGAATAATCCGGCATTACAGTTCAATCGAAATATCGTATTTTTTGAGCCAGTAGTTGATTTGCAGCAGATATGCCATGAGTTGGGGTCCCGCCATGAGCTGACCAAACCACGGCTTGCCGTAGTCCGACTTTTCACGGAGCAGTTCTGCAGCGGTACTTTTGCTGATCAGCTTGTGTATCGGCTCTTCACTGTCAGCCATTACGCTCGCTAACCGCTGTCTTATGAGAATTTCGTAAGCGGGATTATGTGTTTTTGGATAAGGACTCTTTTTGCGTGTCAGCACATCCTCCGGAAGCCATTCTTTCGCGGCATCGCGAAGAAGCCCCTTCACGACTCCATCGTGGCACTTGTACTCCCACGGAGCGTTAAAGGCATACTGCACAATTCGATGGTCTGCGTACGGTACACGCACTTCAAGACCGCTTGCCATACTCGCCCTGTCTTTACGGTCGAGCAGAGTTGACATAAACCAATTGATGTTCAGAAATGAGATTTCCCTGCGCCGTTTCTCCTGTGGGCTTTCGCCTTCGAGCGTCGGTACCGCCGCAATCGACTCTTCATATCGCATATTGACGTAGTCCTCAATATTCAGTGCATCGGCAATTTCCGGAATGAGCAGACTGGTTCGAATTGACAAGTCCGGTGACCATGGGAAGCAGTGACCGTCAAACGCTTCTTTCTTGTGAAACCACGGATAACCGCCGAAAATTTCATCGGCACATTCGCCGCTGAGTCCGACGACATGATTTTTTTTCACCAGATGACAGAAGTACAGCAGAGAGGAGTCAACGTCTGCCATTCCGGGCAAATCCTTTGCCTCAACCGAATCGTAAAGACGGTCCGCAAGACTCACGTTGTTGCATTCAAGGTAGTGATGGTCGGTTTTGCTGAATTCAACCATTTTATCAACCCACGGCTTGTCGGCGTCAGGCTGAAAGGCAGTCGGTTTAAAATATTTTTCATTACCGGTAAAATCAAAGGAATAAGTGGAAAGAATCTTTCCGGATTCCTGATAATTTCTTGCTGCCAATGCGGTGATAATGCTCGAATCCAGACCGCCGGACAAAAAGGTGCACAGCGGCACATCCGACACAAGCTGCCTTGTGACTGCGTCTTCCACCAGATATCTTACGCGTTTTACGCTGTCCTCATAGCTGTCCGGGTGTTCATAGCTTTTCAGCTCAAAATACGGGTGAGTCTCAAATCCGTTTCGGTCAAATACGGCGAAGAATCCGGGCTTTATTTCAAATATATTTTTAAATACACCGTTTCCAGCGGTTCTGGCCGGTCCAAGCCCAAAGACTTCACACAACCCCTGACGGTCAATAATAGGGTTGATTCCGGGATATTCAAACAGTGATTTTATTTCAGAGGCAAAAACCAGGCGCTCGTTTTCCATGGAATAAAACAAAGGCTTTACGCCAAAGCGGTCACGGCACAAAAAACAGCAATTCCGTCTTTCGTCATCCACCGCAAAGGCAAAAATGCCGTTCAGCTTTTCTGCACACGTAAAACCGAACTGGATGTAGCATTTCAAAAGTACCTCGGTGTCACTTTGGGTTTCAAAAGTATGTCCAAGGGCTTTCAGCTCGTCGCGCAGTTCTGCACTGTTGTACAGTTCACCGTTGTAGACAATGGTGTAGCGTAAGCCATCGGCAACAGCGGTCATCGGCTGTTTTCCGCCCTCAATATCCACAACAGCCAGCCTTCTGTGGGCAAGCGCTGCGTGGGATGAAACATGTATACCGCTGTCGTCCGGGCCGCGGTGTTTTAATTGGCTACCCATTCGTTT
>DAMDEB010000029.1:1619-4925 GCA_032090075.1 Caproiciproducens sp. | reverse complement strand
TCGCTAAGGTCGTCATTGTAATCGCAAAATCCTGCAATTCCGCACATATCAATACCTCGCTTTCAATTCGTCTAACTTTATATTATGCGGATTGGTAATTATGGTTAACGTGAACGGCGCGATTATGAGGGGATGAGATCGAAAAAGCCGCCCCGCATCAAGCGGAACGGCTTATCAATACTGTTATCAGTATTATTTTTCTTTCTTTTCGTTTTTTTCTTTTTCGGCTTGCTCTCTTTTTCTATTTTCAGCAGCGGTAGAAAGCTCACTCAGTATCCTTTCGGATGCAGTGCGGCGCGCGTTTGCCTCAATAGAAAGCTCAATGGCCAGTCTTGTGAGTTCCGCCTCACCCTGTGTGGCGGTGGTTTTCACACGCTCACATACTTCTTTTAGTGCCGAGGACTGGGCTTCACAAAAACGCCCGTACATTTCGCTTTTCGACGCATCCTCAAGCAGTGTTTTCAGAAGAGAGGAAACATCCTGAATGGAAAGAACCTGCTTTAGCATACAGATAACCATCAGCAAAGCAAGGTGGTCACGCGAATATTTTTTTTGCTCCGGGCGCGGCAGAACGCCGTCCTTCACGTAATTGTTGATCATGCTTGAAGTTAACAGACTGGTGTTTTCATTGCGCTCAAACAGACAGAGCTGTTTGTCCATATAAGTCAACACCTGGTCCATGTATAAATAAATCTCAGGTAGTCTATCCCACTCAACTGCACTGTATTTTTCAATTTCTTCCGCCCATTTTGTAATGGAATCGGTTGCTTCACTCATTTTAAATCCTCCGTTTCATTTGCTCCGCGTACATGAGCAGGGTACCGGCTCGGTGGCATACCCATGCATTTTTTGAATACACGGGAAAAATATAATTGGTCGGAAAACCCAGCCGAATAGGCAACTTCGCCTACCGACAGATTGTTGTTTTCAAGTAGTTCGGATGCCTTGCTGATGCGGTAGCGCATCAGGTATTCGTTTGGCGGCATCGAAATATGCTGCATAAAAAGCCGGTACAGATGGCTGCGGCTGATTCCCACACTCGAAGCAACATCCTTAATGTCAATATCACTTGAATAATTGTAGTCGATGTATTTAATCGCCTTTTGCACATACTCATACCCGCTTGTGTGCCGTGCCGCGGGAGTACCGAATTTTTCCATCAGTGCTGCTAAAAACAGGAGCAGCCCTGATTCCATCTTGGCTTCTTCACTCGGACTGGAGCCGGAAGCGTTGCAAACCTTCATCATAAGTTCTTCAAAAAGGTGGTCATCATCATAATGAAAGACAGGACTTGAATTTAAAAGGCCGGTTTGCCCCATCAGCCTTTTCGCATCGCTGCCGTTAAAGCCGACCCAGCAGTATTCCCACGGGTCATTCTGGTCCGCAACATAAGATGCAACATGGGATGGCACGACTAAAAAACCGTCTCCTGCCGACAGATGGTAATCCTTCCCGCTACTTGAGAAGACACCATGCCCTGATATAATATAATGAATCAGGTAATGGTCGCGAACAGCCGGTCCCCACGAGTGGCACGAGCCGCAGCGCTGAACGCCGCAACTGTAAACGGCCAAACCGAGGCTGTTATGAAACGGCACCTTAAATGAGTGCCTGAATTCATCATTTGTCATCATGGAAATTATCCACCCGCCTTATTCGATCTATTTTAATTATAGTTCGCGGTACGTGTTTATGCAATAAAAACCTGAAAGTTATAAAATGAATTGAAATTATTTCTATTACAGGGTATAATAAGACCTGTTATTATTTAATAATCAAAAAATATAATTATTATAAAAGGATGGGGAAGTAGAAATGAGTTTAGAACAGAAGGTACAACTTTCGGTGATTGTAACATTGACGGGTATTGTAGTCGTTTTTGTCATGTTGATATTCCTGACGAATGTCATTAAAGGCTATGGTGCGATTGTCAGGAAAATCCAAGGAAAAACGCCGATAAAAAACGCGGTACAAGTTGCACCATCGGCAAAGACTTTTACGCCTGCTGAAAAGTCCGCACCAGTTGTTTCTCCGGCTATTCAGGAGGGGATTTCAGAGGAGGTTGTCGCGGCAATTTCTGCTGCAGTTTACACCATGTACGGCACCTCGGTCAACACCATAACGAGTATTCGCCGTGCCGCTCGTCCGAACCGTTCGGAATGGGGAATGGCCGGATTGCTGAGGAATACCCGCCCCTTCTAAAAAGAGTGTAACATTAATTTAGTGAAACAGGAAGGACCGATGATTTAGTGAATATTTGGAATGAATTTTTAGCTTCTATCGTCAGTATTTTTAAGACCTCAGGCTTTGCCTCAAATGATTGGCGCAATTACATTATGATTGGAATTGCCTGTGTATTAATTTATCTTGCAATAAAAAAACAGTTTGAGCCTCTTTTATTGCTTCCAATTGCATTTGGTATGCTGCTGGTTAATCTTTTTCCGGCCATTATGGCAACTCCGCAAACTACGATGCAGCTTGTTTCAGATTATACAGCAGCTCACGGAGGTGCGGTGGGGAATTATGCAACGGTTTTACTTAACGATAAAACTTATTATCAGATTCCTCAGGTTGGCGGATTGTTCTACTACTTATATCAAGGTGTTAAGCTTGGAATCTATCCACCGCTTATCTTCCTTGGAATCGGTGCGATGACTGATTTTGGCCCGCTGATTTCCAATCCGAAAAGTTTCCTGCTCGGCGCTGCCGCTCAGCTTGGCATCTTTACAACTTTTATCGGTGCAGTTTTTCTTGGTTTTACCGGCAAACAGGCCGGTGCAATCGGTATCATCGGCGGTGCCGATGGACCTACCGCTATTTTCGTAACCTCAAAGCTGGCTCCAGAACTGTTAGGGCCGATTGCTGTTGCAGCGTATTCGTACATGGCGTTAGTTCCGATTATTCAGCCTCCGATCATGAGAGCGTTAACGACTAAAAAGGAACGCAGCATCGTGATGGAACAACTTCGTCCGGTTTCCAAATTGGAAAAGATTCTGTTCCCAATCATTGTTACCGTGATTGTCTCACTGCTTCTTCCGGATGCATGCCCTCTTGTTGGTATGCTTATGCTCGGCAATCTGTTCCGTGAAAGCGGCGTTGTGAGCCGTATTTCAAACACAGCACAAAACGAACTGATGAATATTATAACCATTTTCCTTGGCGTTACCGTTGGTGCAACGGCAACCGGGTCGGTTTTTCTTTCCTTGCAGACCATCAAGATTATTATTCTTGGACTGTTTGCATTTGGTGTTGGAACAGCCGGCGGTGTGCTTTTCGGAAAATTGATGTGCTGGACTTCACATGGCA
>DAMDEB010000029.1:574-1609 GCA_032090075.1 Caproiciproducens sp. | reverse complement strand
GGATCCGCAGGTGTTTCTGCTGTTCCAATGGCAGCCCGTGTTTCACAAAAGGTTGGTCAGGAAGAAAATCCAGGCAACTTCCTGCTGATGCACGCAATGGGTCCGAACGTAGCCGGTGTGATTGGTTCTGCTGTTGCAGCAGGTGTTTTAATCAGCATTCTTGGTTAACTTTTTCACTTGTAAATAGCAAAATACCCGCACACAAACAGCGTGCGGGTATTTTGTGTGACCGTTATTTTATTTGCTATTATACGTAAAATATTGTACAATAGATAAATACGATTGAAATTAAATGGGCGGAAATTCGCCTAAATTATAAGCTCTGGCGGTGTATTCATGAACAATATTGCAACAGATCAAATCATTGAACTTCGTAAGAAAGTTCTTAATAAAGAGTTTTTTAGGATGAACGATATGCAAAGAGAAGCAGTTTTCCACGTTGATGGTCCTCTGCTTATCCTTGCCGGTGCAGGCAGCGGAAAAACCACTGTACTGGTAAACCGTATCGCCAATATTATCGGCTATGGGGATGCCTATAGCAGCGAGACAGTGCCGGACAATTTCACTGAAGATGAATTTAGTGAAATTGATCAGTACCTTAAGGACAGTGTGCCTTTGCCGCTGCAGGTTAAAGCCCGCCTTGCGGTGAACCCTTGCCGCCCTTGGCAAATTCTTGCCATTACGTTTACCAACAAAGCTGCCGGTGAACTGAAAAATCGGCTTGTCAAGTTGCTGGGTGAGGACGGTAATGATATTTGGGCGTCTACTTTCCACTCCACCTGTGCGCGTATGCTTAGACACGATGGCGACAAGCTCGGTTATTCCAACCATTTTACGATTTATGACACCGACGATTCCCGCCGTTTGATGAAGGAATGCCAAAAAACGCTTGGAATTGAGGACAAACTTCTTTCGCATAAGTCTATTTTATCTGCTATTTCCCATGCGAAGGACAGCATGATCCGACCTGAAGAATATATGAAGCAGGCCGGCAGTGACAACCGCCGTGGCCTTATCGCTCAAGCTTACAAGCTT
>DAMDEB010000029.1:0-564 GCA_032090075.1 Caproiciproducens sp. | reverse complement strand
GTTAAATTACTTGCCCAGAAAAGCAAAAATCTTTGTGTTGTGGGTGATGACGACCAGAGCATATACAAATTTCGCGGTGCAACGATTGAGAATATCATGAGCTTTGAAAACACCTTTCCAAATGCCAAAGTGATTCGTCTTGAGCAGAATTATCGTTCCACTAAAAATATCTTAAACGCTGCAAACGCGGTTATTGAACATAACACGGAGCGCAAGGGAAAAACTCTGTGGACTGATAATCCGGACGGCGAAAAAATCGGTGTACACACTGCTTTCAGCGAGCAGGACGAAGCAAATTATATTGCAAAAAAAATATTGGAGGGCGTTTCCACCGGTCATAAATTCCTTGATTACGCCATCCTGTACCGTATGAACTCCCAATCTAATATTCTTGAAAAAGTATTCGTTAAATCGGGTATCCCTTATCGTATTATTGGCGGACTGCGCTTCTATGAGCGAAAAGAAATCAAGGATATGATTGCGTATTTAAGCGTTATTAACAATCCGTATGATGAAATCAGACTGCGCCGTATCATCAATCAACCTAAGCGCTCGATTGGGGAT
>DAMDEB010000028.1:21114-22130 GCA_032090075.1 Caproiciproducens sp. | reverse complement strand
GTGATTACTGGATTGACGGCACCACTCTTACCATCTACACCCCCAAAGGAGCGGCGTTCTGGTCGGCAAGCGGCACGACTTATCTTGATCTTGCCTACACCGTAAAGCTTGCCAACAGCATCGACGTTTCCGGCTTTCTCTGGACGCCGGTGGGCGAAGATTACAGCAATTGCTTCAAGGGCACCTTTGACGGGCAGGGAAATACCATATCCGGACTGACGGTTACAGCGGCAACCGTGCAAGGCTACGCTGGTGTCATCGGCTGCTCAGCAGGAACAGTGAAAAATCTCACGGTTTCCGGCAGCGTCAATGTCACCGGCAGTGGAAATATCCTTTATAACGTCGGCGGCATTGTGGGCGCCAACTGCGGCGTGGTCGACAACTGCGTAAACCATGCCAGCGTTACAGGCAGCGGAGTCGATCGTATCCAGGCAGGCGGTATTTCCGGTACAAACTATCAAACGATCCGCAACTGCGTGAACACCGGCAGCATTATGGCTGCCGCCGCACAGAATTCAGATGCAGGCGGCATTACAGGGTATTCGGAGAACAGCGTCAGCAACTGCTACAATACCGGCGCGGTTTCCGCAAGCGGTGGGGCGACCTATAATTACGCCGGCGGCATTGCAGGCAATTCATCGGTTCTTCAAAACTGCTACAGTACCGGTACGATTACAGCTACCGGTACCGATAACCTCTCGGGCGGTATTTGTGGCGAGGGCGGCACCCTGAATAATTGTTATTACAAGAGCGGCACAGCGAACGTAATTGACCATTCAATTCCAAACGATCTTGTTTCCGCCACCGGCTGCGGCACCTTTGCGGACTACGGCGGCGCACTGACGAAGGGCACAGCCGCCAACTGCATTACAGAGCAAACCCTCGCAGCTTACGCGACAGACCTTTTGTCTGCCCTCAACGGCTGGGTGAACGACAAGGCAAGCGCCGACTACTACACATGGAAAGCCGACAGCGGCAACGTAAACGGCGGCTACCCAATGCTGGACAAGGCATGG
>DAMDEB010000028.1:15766-21104 GCA_032090075.1 Caproiciproducens sp. | reverse complement strand
GGCATGGGCGGAGCCGACGGTTGAAGCCAAATGGGGCGTGGCAAAGGCAGACGGTACCGCGCCTGCTACTTGGGTCGGCAGCGGCACCCTCACCGACGCCGTAAGCTACGCCAATGGCTTATCCGGCAGTACGGCATACATTCAGCTCCAGTCTGATGTAGATACGGCCGCTTCGCTGACCTTTAACGACGGCAAAACCGCCATTTTAGACCTGAACGGCAAGACCATCGACGGCAAAAATACATCAGAATCCAACGCAACGGTATTCACAATCGGAGATGGAGCCGACGTGACGCTGACAGACACCAGCGACGGTGCGGCGGAAAATCCGGGCAAAATTACCGGCGGGGAAAACTGCGGCATGTATGTTCAGGGCGATTTTTCCATGCTGGGCGGCTGCATCACCGGCAATGAGGATGGCGTATATGCCTACTCAGGCAGCTTCACCATGCTGGGCGGCAGCGTTACCGGAAACACCAACGGCGGCGTGGTCATCAACAATAGCAGCTTCACCGTAGGTGGCAATGCGGTGATTACCGGCAACACCTCCGTTATGGGTGCGGATCAAATCGACCAAAATGTGCTCCTGTGTCAAGAGTCTGATATTATCACCGTCAGCACCGATAAACCGCTGGAAAGCGACGCGCCCATCGGCGTGACCACGAGGAACTTTTCCCAATCCGACAGGGTCAACATCACCGGCGCAAACCCCACCGATTACAGCGGCTATTTTACCAGCGACAGCGAGAACTACAAAATTCTTAACTGCGGAACAGGCGGCGCTCAGGCCGTGACATTGATAGCGAACAACCTTGTCACGGTCAGCGCAGGTACAAACGGCGGCGTGGCCGCCAATGCAGGCACCACCGGCACAATCACCTCCGGCACAACGCGGGTCATGGCCGGCGAAACCGTCACCATCACCCCCACAGCAAGCCCCGGCTATGAGGTGGGCACGATCTCCGTTTGCCAAACCGGCAATCCCGGTGCCACCGTTGCGGTCAGTCACAACAAATTCACCATGCCGGCTTACGCGGTGACCATCAGCGTCACCTTTAGCGTTACGACAAACAGCAAAGGAGGTTCCGGCAGCACTTCATCTTCCTCAACGGTAAATACGGACAAGACGGAAACCAAAGTGGATCCTGCAGGCAACACCGCGACGGTAACTACAAAGCCGGACAGCGTAAACACAACCGGCAATACGACAAGTATCGAAACTACCATTCCAAGCGTCACCGTTGACAACACTCCAACTTCCACAAACGGAAGCGTGGTAGACACAGCGAAAAAATCGTCCGTTACGATTAACGTGCCAACCGAAGCAATCCTGCAGCAGCTGGCTGCAAAAAAGGACGTTGATCTGACCGTAACCGTACCGCACGATGTGGCAAGAGACGCTGTTGGGGGTGCTGCGATTACCATCAACGCAAACAAGGAAATTCTTGAGGCGGCAAAAGAAAATCTGACGGATGTAACCATCAAAATCAAGGATGCCGACACGCAGCAGCTCGCCTACAGCTGGACGTTCAAGGGCGAGGATTTGGCAAAATCCACCGCACCCATGACGGACGTCAATATCGCGATGAGCGTGCACCTGACCACCGAAGTCCCAAAAGTCAACGCGGTTACTCCGTCCAACAAGGGCTTGGTGCTTTCTTTTGACCACAGCGGTTTGCTGCCGTCGGTAGCCAGCGTAAAATTCTCTGCGTTGGACAAAGGTTTTAAACCGGGTCAGACGCTCTACTTCTATTACTACAATCCAACCACAAAGCAAATTGAATCACTTGGCAAAGATGCTTATACAGTGGACGCGGATGGCAATGTGACCGTACAAATCTACCACTGCTCCGATTATGTGCTCCTGCCAAAGGCGGCGCGTTCCATTACACTGGACACCCGCACCTATACCATGAGGCCGAAAAAGAACTATCAAATCGGCGTAAAGCTGACCGGCATTTCCAATACCACGATAAAGGCATACTCTTCCACTAAAGGAGTTGCCAATGTGACCGTGCTGAAAAACGGGAATGTTAAGGTGACCGGTGCGAAATCCGGATTAACCTACATTATGATTGACGTTTACGACAGCAAAAACAAGTTCCTTACCCATGCGTCAATCAAGCTGACCGTACAGAACGGCGTAAAAGAATACGGCAATTCCGCCAGACAGTACGGCATATTCTAAACTATTAAGTACATAGGGCTGCTTTTATTCTCAATGTTGAATAAAAGCAGCCCTTATATTATAATGGTAATGGAATATAAGGCCAGTAAAATGCGCCCCGAAAAGCAAAAATGAACTTCGCATATGTTTATAACCATCTAAAAAACAAGGAGTAATGAATATGTTTCGCTATGTCCATACAAATATAATTGCGAAAGATGCTAATAAATTAATAAATTTTTATAAGACCGTTCTCCACTGCAAAAGCATCTATGAAACACGCAACCTGCGTGGAGATTGGCTCGACAGGCTGACAGGACTAAACGAGGCTCATATTACTGGAGAACATCTTCTTTTACCTGGCTACGGCAAGGAACATCCGACACTTGAAATATTTTCATATGATACACTAAAGAAAATCGTCCCCTCAGAAATCAATCGTCCAAGTATAGCCCACTTAGCTTTCGAAGTAGATGATGTGGCAGCAACTTTGGCAGAAATTATTAATGCAGGTGGAAGCACTGTTGGAGAATTAGTTACCGCGTCTTATCCAAACGATCTGGATGCAGTATTCGTTTATGCTCGGGATCCAGAAGGTAATATTCTTGAGTTGCAAAGTTGGAAACAAAGATAATCACTAACTTGAGAGCTCTTGGAACTGCGTGTTAGTCATATGTTTTTCATTATTTTGAATTTATTAATATGTGTCTGTGATTAGGGAGGCTATGAAAATGATCATCGCATATATTGTTTTAGACCTGCTATTTGCACTGTCAATCATACTGCTGACGGGCCACGGTTCATTTATGATTGCAGGCTATAACACATCAAGTCCCGAGGAAAAAGCAAAATATGATGCAAAAAAGCTCTGCCGCGCGGTCGGTGTAATGTTGCTACTGATTGCTGCTGCGACAGCAGGTTTGCTCTTCACCTCTTTCAACAGCGTTTACTCTACCCTATATTTTATTTTTATTTTTGCCGATATAGGAGTCACTCTTTACTATACCAACAAGCGATGCTTAAAAAAAGGCCACGAAGTGAATGAAACGAACGGTGCCATTGACGATGAATACCTAAGAAATAACCAAACCAGTACAAAAAAGAAAAAGCCGACTCCACTCGTCGTCGGTATCTGTCTCACAATATTGCCGGTTATCCTGTTGGTAAGCATCGTACTGTATCAGGCAAGTCAACCTCCGGTATTCACAATCAGTGAAGGCACTCTAAAGATTTCTTCCGCTTTTGGGGAAACGATTCGTCTGAGCGACATCAAAAGCATGCAGATTCAAGACAGCCTGCCAAAAGACCTGAGCAAAATCAACGGCTCTGATTTCGGTTCCATCCTCAAAGGTAGATTTAAATCGAGTGGAAAAAACGTTGAGATTTTTCTGGATGCTGCCAAACCGCCATTTCTATACATAGAAACCACCGGTGGACTTACGATTCTGAGCGACCAAAGTCGCGCAAAAACCGAGGAACTTTATAATCAGTTGAAATCAGAAAGCAATATATCGGCAAATAACATAGTGGTAATTCCGGTGACGAAGGAAGTCGATATTGGTTTCTGGATTTTTATGTTGATTATCAACTTACTGATACCGGCAATTATGATTGTATTCGGCAGTATTTGCTTAAAAAGAGCGCCAAAAGAAATTAACGATGTAATAGGGTACAGAACGACTATGTCCATGAAAAACAGGGACACATGGGAATTTGCGCACCATTATTGCGGAAAGGTTTGGCGTTTTGTCGGCTGGGTCATCCTTATTCCCTCTATTCTTGCCACGGTATTTGTATTTGGCAAAGATACAAGCTCTGTCGGCAGCCTCAGCTTAATTGTCATCGTTATACAAACTATTATTTTAATTATTTCTATAGCCCCGACCGAAATTGCTCTGAGGAAAACCTTTGACGAAAATGGGTGCAGAAGATAATCGATTGCCTCATGATGATCACAATGCGTCGCCTACCCTTCCTTTTGAGTTGGAGGGTACATTGAAGTAAAACAAGTAAACATAATCCGCATGGAATCCCGATGATGATTGGAAAAACTAAGATGAAGATTCTCATCCATATTTGATGGAACAAACAGATATTGAATTTGATTTGATATTTGCATGAAAACACCCCTTGCTGTAGCAAAACAACTACAGCAAGGGGTGTTACTATGCGAGGGGAAATGAGGTTTTACCAAATTCTGTTGATTTCGGCTTGGCGGCGCAGCTCCTCGCGAAAGTCCGGATGCGCAATGTTGATGAGCGCTTCGACGCGACGGCTCACATTTAACCCGCGCAGCCATGCAATGCCGTATTCCGTCACCACGTAATCTGTGTCGTTGCGGGATGTGGTGACAACCGAGCCTTCCTGTAAAAACGGCACGATCTTCGAGTGAAGAACTTCTTTTCCGCTTTCGTCCTTAGTGGTATAGGTGGAGTGCATGGCGATAATCGACTTGCCGCCGGGAGACATCTGTGCGCCCTGCACAGTTTCCGACTGTCCGCCCGTACCGGACCACTGAGTGTGACCCACCGTTTCCGAAGCGCATTGGCCGGTTAAGTCAACCTCCAGTGTGGCATTCACCGAAACAAATTTGTTGTTTTTCCCAATGGTGTACGGGTCGTTGGTAAAGGTGCAGGATTTAAACAAAACAGAGGGATTGTTGTCGATGTAGTCGTACAGCCTCTGACTGCCCATTGTGAAGGAACAAACTGAGTAGCCGTTAAGCAGACCCTTTTGGGAATTATCCACTGCGCCGCATTCAAGCAAATCCACCATGGTTTCCGTAAACATTTCCGTGTGGATTCCCAAATGGTGCTTGCTCTTCAGCTCCGTCGCCACCGCATTCGGAATATTTCCGATTCCCAGCTGAATCGTGGAACCGTCCTCAATCAGTGAAGCAACATATCTGCCAATTGCCGCATCCGTTTCGGTGTAGGGAGCCATCTTACTTTTGAAGATGGGGCGGTCGGATTCCACTACTGCCGCAACCTCGGAAATATGAACCTGTGTGTCACCGAAGGTTCGAGGAAAATTGGGGTTCACCTCCACAATGGCAAGCGCCCCCTTATTGATTAGATCCCGCTCATAAATTGCACTGACGGACAGAGACATATAGCCGTGATTATCCATGGGGGATACGGTGGTCAGTACCACTGGACGGCGGTTTTCATA
>DAMDEB010000028.1:6876-15756 GCA_032090075.1 Caproiciproducens sp. | reverse complement strand
TCATAAGCGATACGGTCAAGGGTTTTGCGCAGAATGGATGTAGAGTTTTGGGGTACGTCGCTCACCAGTTTTTTGGTCTGTGCGTCGCGCAAACCGGCATTGAAAAACCAGCCGTTATGCGCCATAACCCCCTTCATTTCAGGGTCCTTGAACGCCTCGTAATATTTTAGAGGCAAGCAAGTGTTCAGAACCGTATTTTTTACGCCGGTTTTCTTAAGGTGCTGCAATTTTTCAAGAATTGCCTCGGGCTCTCCGGCCGCTTGGGCGGAAAACATATAGTCGTTGTCCTGAATCAACTCCAGCGCCTGTTCGGCGGTCATTTTTTTCTCACGGTATATTTCTTCAAACGATTTCATAAAAATTTCCTTTCCATACTTACTGCTTCTTTTTGTTTGCTGCGTGTCCTGTTTCCGTAAGTAGAAACGATCCGAGGAAGAAGGTTGCGCTCATCACCAGTGCGATGGTCAGTCCGGCCGAATACCCGGACTTATCGATTACAATGCCAATCAGATAAAACACAACAGATTCAATCACATAGGACAGCGCCCAGAACTGACCCATAATGGTCGTCAACTTTGCGGGGGACATATTCGGCAGTTCCTGCGGGATCATTACAAGGGAGGTAATCGGCAGGAACATCAGCACGCCGATGGCAAAGGCGGCAATCATCGAAAGCATTCCATTTTTTGTGGTAAACATTAGCGCACCGAACAAGGTCATGGCCAGACCGCACCAACGGATCACGGGCAGGCGCTTGAAGTATACCTTGGACAGCATAATTGCCAGCACAGAACCAACAACGCCGCCGACCGCTACCAAGATGCTGAGTGTTTTAGAATTGATTGTGGTTACACCGGAAATCGGGAAAATGTTGAGCAACACAATGTAAAAGGTAAGTAATCCGGAATAGGTAAGCGGCAGAATCCAGTTGATTTTTTCCTTGAGCGCATCCCCTAAGGTATATTTCTCCGTATCCGCACCGGATGAACGGTTCAGCTCAAAGTCCTGTCCCAAAACCGGCCATGTAATAAACAGTACGGCGCTGATTGCCGCAAAAAAAGCCATGCTGTACTGCCAGGTCTGCATCCAGTGAATAACCGGACCGACAATCAGCATTGCGATGATTCCTCCGACATTGTAGGCCACGTTATTGAGCGCATTGACCGTCGGGCGCTTTTCGGGGGCAAAAAAATGAATGACAACGGGGTTGAAATAAACCACATACAGCGCGCCACCAAACCCCATAAGAAAGCGACCCAAAATAAAAATCCAATACTGCGGTGCCAGAACAGCCAGCACGCTGCCCCCGACAATCAGCCCGGAACCCAGGCCGATTGCCTTTTTGGGCAACAATTTAATAAGGATTCCGGCGGCCATGAAATTACCAATGATTTTTGCGATGGTAATGGCGTTGGAAATCAAGGTCGCCGACGCAAAGGACTGCAGATTAAAATACTTCATAATCTGCGGAGTCAGCGTACTGCCGGCAACCCAGTTCACGGCAAAAAATGCGTATGTTAAAAACATAACCGTTTCAATCAGTATAGCCCTGATGGATGATACTCTTTTTTCTTGCTCTTGCACAAATACCTCTCCTCTCGCTTGCATACAACCGCACGCAAGCAATACATTCAATTTCGTCTGCTTTGGCCAAAGCATTTCCCTGTCATTATCATAGCACGGCGTTTTTCAGAAGAAAAATACAAAAAATTCATACCCGTATGAATCAAATTCATACAAAAGCACCTTAGCCAGTAATTTTGCGATTGCAATCAAAAAATTTCCAAGTATAATGAAAATAGAATAAAAAATTGAGGAGGAAATCCCCAATGACAATGATTCAACTGGCTTACTATGTGGAAGTGGTAAAACAACGCAATTTTACAAGAGCGGCTGAGAAACTTTTCGTCAGCCAATCGACCCTGAGCAAGGCCATTCGCGCGCTGGAAAATGAATTTCAGGCGGAATTCATCGGACGCCGTGCGAAGGATCTTCTGATTACGCAGGACGGTTTGGCATTTTATGATTACGCAACAAAGTTGCTGGACTATTATCACACACAAACGCAGGCGCTGGAACAGAAACTGCGCTGCGCGGGTGGTACCCTGAAACTCGGTCTCCCCCCTTCCGCCGGAACCATCTACTTTTCCTCCCTGATTTATCGATTTCGACAGGCTTACCCGGAAACCGACTTGCAGATTACAGAGATCACCTCCAAATCGATCAGGGATCTGGTGGACGACGGAACGCTCGATTTGGGCGTGGTGATAGAACCGTTTTCAGACAATAAATTTTACAGCCAAACCGTTTACCAGTCAGAGGCCGTGCTGGTCGTCCCCAAGCAGCATCCTCTTGCCGCCAAAAGCTGGGTGGACTTCGGGGCGCTTGAGACGGAGCGCTTGTTAATGGTTTCTCCGGATTATATGTATTATGATGTGATGCTTGAACGCTGCAAAGCTGCAGGTTTTACGCCAAACATCATTTTTGAAAGCTCACAATGGGATTTGCTATTGGAGATGGTTGCAAACAATCAGGGTGTCAGCATTTTGCCCAAGCCCCTGGTTGACAAATTGTACGCCGACCGCGTGTGTCAACTCCACTTGAAGAACCCGGAATTTCCCTGGGCGCTCTCCGTCATATACCGCACAGATAAGTTTCTGACCATACCCATGCAGCGCTTTTTAAAAATATGCGGCAAGTCGAAACAGTCCACGTAAAGTAGCTCAAAAGGGTTAGAAGCGATAATGGCCTTTTTGTACAACGACTTTTTAAGTCACAATGGGTAGCAAGCAGTCGGGCTTTTGGAGTTTACCAGTTCCCGAAAGGCAGCTATGATATCCATCTTCTAAAAGGCCCCAAAGTCATATGAATTTATGAGAAAACCGGGTATTCAATCAGAATAATTGATAAAAATTCAGGTACTCCAACAAGTGAAAGGAAGCAGGTACCTTATGAAATATGTCTTATTCACTGGTGCTACAGGTGGTCTTGGAACGCTTTGTGTTAAGGAACTTTCCCGAAAGGGAGATTGGACAGTGTTTGCGACCGGCACAAATGGAGCTGTGCTTGATCAGCTGGGAAAACTGCCAAACGTCATTCCACTCAAGATGGACATTACCATACAAGAAAGTATCAATGCTGCACACAGTACAGTGCAATCCTTTACCAACTCGCTCGACGCTATTGTGAACTTTGCTGGGTTAACCTATTTCACTTCGCTAATTGAAGGTAACAGTGTTGATGCCATTGAGAAACTATTGAGTGTCAATGTAATGGGCACAGCGCGGGTCAACCGGGCATTTTTCGAGATGATTTATAAAGGCCGCGGCCGAATTATTAACTGCAGTTCTGAATCCGGATGGATGACTCCCCAACCTTTCGCCGGTCCCTATGTACTATCGAAATACGCAGTAGAGGCGTATAACGACAGCCTTCGCAGAGAACTTATGTTTTTAGGAATTCCCGTTATTAAAATCCAGCCAGGCTCTTATGACACACAGTTGACACAACAAATCAGCACTTATTTCAATAAAGCAATTAACGAGACCAAGTACTACAAAGAAATTCTGACAAAAATGAAACCATTGATGACGATGGAGTTAAATCACAAAAACGATCCTCGCCACCTTGTGAAAAGTGTAATCAAGGCAATGGAGTCAAAACATCCCAAATTAAAATATAGAGTAGGCACAGGGAAACTTCTTGCAATGCTTGAATTGCTTCCCGAAGGATGTGTGGATAAAATTTATAAACTAATGCTAACTTTACATAAATAAAGAGATTTCCCAGTAAATAAGTAAAATTACATATGCTTCGCCATATATGAAGAGGTTTATATTGTAAGCACAATATGCCGTCTCTCCTTCGTTTTGGGCAACGCATAATGTTTATGGCATACAGTCGGAATATGGGATTAAGTCTATGGAGGTAATAAAAACCGATGAAAAAATATGGACTGCTCCCACGCACATTTTATACGGAGCAAAGGATAATCTTCAAAGCCGCGAAGTCATTGATAATTTTGTCCGAAATTTCAACTGTCAACTGACGGTTTCCAAAAACAGCAGCCATCCGTTTATGGATAATGGCGACAAAGCGATTGTTGAAGATTGGATGAAAAACAACATATAGATTATGAGCATCCACAAATTCAGGCGGAAATTGCAATTTCAATAAGTATGAGGCGAAGTTCAAAAGATATTTTCACTTTGCATAAGCTGAAACTACGTGACAGGACAGAAAAAATATATAGTGAAAAGAAGGTATTATCACGAATCAGAAAGACAGAATGTTGGCAGGCCTCCCCTACAAGGCATGGTTAGACGGGTTATCCGAAGAAAGATTAGAAAACAAGAAAAAAATATACGCATACAATCAATGCCAGCCAGATGATGAAGCAACAATTGAGCAGCTAATCAGAAGTATTCTTGGAAAAGCAGGTGCAGAGGTACATATTGAGGCGCCATTCCATTGCGATTATGGAAGAAATATTGAAGTTGGAGATTTCTTTTTTGCAAATTACAATTGTATTATTTTAGATGTTGGGAAAGTGATTATAGGTAACAATGTACAATTCGCTCCAAATGTTTCGCTTTATACAGCCGGACATCCTATACATCCGGATTCCAGAAATTCCGGATATGAATATGGCATTAGCATAACAATAGGCGACAATGTTTGGCTTGGAGGAAACGTTGTTGTAAATCCCGGGGTTCATATTGGAAATAACGTCGTGATAGGTTCAGGGAGCATTGTAACGAAAGATATTCCTGATAACGTTATCGCAATTGGCAATCCTTGCAGGATTATTCGAGAAATCACTGAAATTGATCGTAAATTCTATTACAAAAATCATGAGTTTGACATAGATGATTACCATATTTGATTCAGATTATTTTCTTAACTTATGACAGGAGGATTTAATGACAAGTTGAAGGAAGCACAAATGTTTTCATTATCTTTGTTTTAAAACAAAAAAGCATAGATCTTAATGATCCTATTAAATCTGTACTTTTCCACGATAATCTTGAAGAATAATAGTTAGTGTGCGATAATATAAGCCGCTGAAAAGAATGGGCAATGCCTATCGTAAAGCGCTTTTTATTGTAACTCGGACAGAAGAAAAGTTCGGGGAAAATATTAAAAAAGCTCATAGGAGGAATTGGTGAAGGCGATTCCCGGTTGACCGCTTCCAATCCATTCTGGTCATATATGGAATATAATCGAGAAACTACATATTAATTACAAAGAGGTTATTATGAACGAAAAAGAAGTTGCAGAAATTCGCCGCCGTTTCAGGCAAGACAAGAGTAATATCACTCACATACGCGGATGCTTCGTCAACGAGAAGCGAGAAATTGTTTCTGAATTTGATCAGTCCCTTGCATTGATGTCACAAGAAGAATCCGAAAAGTTTTTGGCCATTATCAAACGCACGCTGTCCGGAACTCTCGGAAAAAATCTGATTGATATTGCGTTTGCTACTCAGCAGGTAGTTGATGGTGAAGAACATAAATTGCTCATGGGACTTAGGGATTCGTCTCTAAAGGACGAGACTTCCGTACAGGCTTTTTTTCAGCGTGTCATTCAGGCAATCAACTTGGAAGGCAATTATCTGATCCTGTTAGCACACGATACTTATGATGTCCCCTACCGTTCGAAAGATGGAGGAAAGCAAGACGATGCTTCTTCCGAAGTGTTCTCATACATTCTGTGCAGCATCTGCCCGATTAAGCCTACACAGCCTGCATTAAGCTACTATGTTGTCGAAAATGAGTTTCATGATCGTAAGACTGACTGGATTATATCGGCACCGGAGCTTGGTTTCATGTTCCCTGCCTTTGATGATCGCAGTGCGAACATCTATAACACGCTTTACTACACACGGGATACTAAGGAAAGTCATGCTGAATTCATTGACGCTGTGTTCAAAACCGACATTCCCATGCCGGCCGCCGCACAGAAAGAGATATTCCAATCCATGCTTGGGGATACGCTTGCCAATGACTGTAGCTACGAAGTCATGCAATCTGTTCACGAAAAATTGTGCGGAATGATTGAAGAACATAAGGCCAGTAAAGAAGTTGACCCTCTGGCAATTTCCAAAAGTACGGTCAAATCCGTTCTGAAATCTTGCGGAGTTTCCGATTCCAATGTGTCCTCATTTGATGAAAAATTCGATGCCGAGTTTGGTGCCGATGTTAAAATCAGCCCACAGAATATCATTGATACTAAGAAGTTTGAAGTTCGCGCCCCCGATGTGACAATCAACGTAAATCCGGAATGCAGTGACTTATTAGAAACGCGCATGATTAACGGTTCAAAGTATATTCTTATACGAGTTGACGCAGGCGTCGAAGTGAATGGGGTAAACATTCATATTTCCTGATCTGTTTCTGAATTTTGTATTGATACAATAAAAGCACAAGCAGCCAATCCTGTTATAAAGGGTTAGCTGCTTGTGCTTTTATAATAATGCTGCGATGAGTCTTTTTTATCGAAATGACAATGCCGCATTTTAAATTCATTTATTGATTAACTCTGTTTTACTGATTAATTGATGTGTTTCCATGAAATTTCCTAACTCTCCAACTGTTGGAATGCCTTCATTGTCCCCAATATTCATAATCTGTATGGTATCGATGGCATTGGCACGGCGAGCCGCCTCTTCCATGGAAAGTTTCTCTGCAACCGCACTGATGATTCCAGCAGCGAAACCATCATCGGCGCCAATGGTGTCTGCTATTTTATCTTCCTTAAAAGTTGGAGAGAAGAAAGATTTTTCATAGGTAGCGCAATAAGCACCCCGAGACCTCATTTTTACAATAACGTTCTTAGCACCTTGAATCAAATAATACTTCGCAATCTTTTCCGGGTCACAGCTGCCCATCAGGATTTCTCCCTCTTTCTCGCCGGGCAGAAAGTAATCCACATTCTGTACAAAACTGTTTAATGTCGAAACCATCAGTTCCTGTGACTTCCAAAGTTGCGGGCGAAAATTGGGATCAAAAAATATAATTAATCCTTTCTCCTTTGCTTTTTCAACCAGATACTTCGCTGAATCCAAAGTAGAGTCTGAAAGTGCGGGGAAAATTCCTGTGAACTCTGCTCCCGCTACCGCGGAGGAAAAAGACGAAACGCTTTCCAGCGCACCTTACTACTGTGCGATAAAAAGAGCCATCGGCTCACCCACAAGCATAATTTTTGCCATCATTTTATAAGTTCCTTTCACAAATAATATGAATATAATTGAATGCAATCATCCGCAATTAAACACGCACTTTAAGTACAATCTTTTTTACTTGCATGGCCTGCCCTGCGGCGCAGCGCGGCTTGTGCGCTTCCTCCGGTGCAATAACCGCAAAATCACCGGCTAACAGTAAAATGCTTCCGCTAATTTCCGGATTATCAAAAAAAACAACATCATTTCGTTCATCAAATTCCCCGCAAGCTGTCAGCTCTTTTCTGTCCGCCATACCAATATATTCTTGACCGCTGACGACATACTGGATGTCAAAATAACGGTTGTGAGCTTCAAACTTTAAATCCTCGGCTTTTCCGGTCTCATATTGTTGTACATTGGCAATTACATTTTCGCCATCCAACAAAATTTGTCCCACCGGAAGCTCTGCAAGATCGCTCCTTTTTAGAAAATTATAGGCAATACTAAACCGATCTTTTAAATAGTTGTATTTGTCTAAAAGCAAAACATTTGTAGAATACATTTTCTTTCCTCCTAATCAATAAAAGCCTTATGTTCTGTTTGCAACACTTTTAGTCTGATAAAGCTGAAGAGAGTCTTATGAAATGACTCTCTTCAGAAACGTGTATTATTTTTATTTAACCTACGACACTTTTAATATAGTCGGCCATCTGCTCGTCCTTGCAGTTGGCAAAGAAAAGCTCTTTGAAGTGAGCACCGGCGAGTGCACCCTTGACGAGTTCGGAATCAATCCCCTTAAGGCAAGTAATAATATCGTGAAAGTTATTTGTGCGCACTGCGTCCAAAATCTTTTTATTCTGACGCTCTACCTGCTGTTTTTCCTTTGGATAGCCGCCGCCGCTTTCACAGCCGAACAGCTTTTCAAAAATATATTCGAGGTTGCTTTCTGCACCCCAGCCAAAGCCTTTTGCAAAGGGCATGGAAATAGAATTCCCATCGTTAATCTGGGCGAACATGAAAGCGTCGCTCGGGTCAACAACATGGCCGCAGATGACGCCTGGAAAACTGTTCAGCGCAAGCATCGCGCCTTCTCCGGTACCACAGCCGGTAATGACATAGTCCGCCGCGCCGCTGTTCAGCAGGACAGCGGCCAGAATGCCGTTCTGCACATAGGTAAGCCATTCTTTGTCCTGGGCAGTGTACATGCCATAATTGTAAACGGTGTGCCCCATTGGCTCCACCACTTTTTTCAGTGTATTACAAATCAGTTCATTTTTGGATGCCTGACTATTTTCATTTATAAGTGCAATTTTCATAATTAACAATTTCTCCTAACTCTTTTTCCAGACCGGTGGTTTATCGGCCGAGGTATTTGTTTTATAAAACAGTGCGGATACTTTTAAGAACAGAATCAGTATCGAGGCCATATTCCCGCAGCAGATCCTCCGGCTTTCCGGACTGACCAAACCGATCCTGCACACCAATTTTTTTGAATGCAAAATCTCCTTTGCCGATCAGTTCGCCGGCCACCGCGTCACCAAGACCACCGATAACACTGTGCTCCTCAATAGTAACCACCTTTTTGCATCGCTGTGCGTATTTAAGCACACATTCAACGTCAATCGGCTTAATCGTGTGAATGTTTACCACAGCTGCCGAAATGCCTTCTTTTGCCAGAGTCTCGGCGCATTCAAGCGCAGTAGCTACCATAATGCCAC
>DAMDEB010000028.1:0-6866 GCA_032090075.1 Caproiciproducens sp. | reverse complement strand
ACATCACTACCATCACGCAGTACGTTCGCTTTTCCAATCTCAAACGGCATCTCTGTCTCAAATACAGGGGTGGCAAGCCGGGCAAGACGCAAGTAGACGGGGCCATTCATTTCTGCGACTGCATTGACCGCACGTTTGGTTTCGTTAGCATCGCATGGTACGATCACCGTCATACCGGGAATAACCCGCATCAACGCAATATCTTCAATGGCCTGATGACTTCCGCCGTCCTCACCAAGCGTAACCCCAGCATGAGTCATACCCAACTTTACATTGAAATTCGGATATGCAACACTATTGCGCACCTGCTCGTAGGCCCGTCCTGCCCCAAATATTGCAAAAGTGCTGCAAAACGGAATATATCCCATAGTGGAAAGACCCGCAGACATCGAGACCATGTTCGCCTCCGCAATGCCACAATTGAAGAATCTGTTGGGATATTTTTCAGCAAAGCCCTGGGTCATGGTCGCATGGGCAAGGTCAGCATCCAGCACCACAACCTTGTCATTTTTTTCGCCCAACTCAACCAATGCTTCACCATAAGCGGCACGTATTGCTCTTAGTTCACTCATATTCTCAATCCTCCAGCTCTTTCAGCGCAGCGTCCCGTTCGTTGAGAGTCGGCGCTTTGCCGTGCCAACCCACCTGATTTTCCATAAAGGAAACGCCCTTGCCTTTGACAGTGTGTGCCAGAATGCATTTGGGTTTACCTTGCGTCACAGGCGCTTCCAGTGCCGCGACAACCTGTACAATGTCATTCCCGTCATTCACCTCAATCACGTCGAGCCCAAAAGCCTCAAAGCGTGCGCGCAAATTTCCCAGAGCCATCACCTGATCATTGGTACCGTCGATTTGCAGACCGTTGTTGTCAATCATAATTGTAAGGTTGTCAAGTTTATAATGAGCTGCGGCAGTGCACGCCTCCCATACCTGACCCTCCTGCAATTCGCCGTCGCCGAGAATGGAGTAGACTTTTACGTCACTTTTCGCAGCTTTTGCGCCCAGTGCCATGCCGACGGCAATCGAAACGCCCTGCCCGAGCGAACCGGTGGAAGCGTCAATTCCCGGCACTTTTTTCACGTCGGGGTGGCCTTGCAAAATACTGTGAAGCTGGCGAAAATTCTGAAATTCCGCTTTATCAAAAAATCCAATTTCCCCAAGGACTGCATAGTAGCAGGGTGCCGCATGTCCTTTGCTCAGCACAAATCGGTCCCGTGCAGGGTCATTTGGATTTTGGGGGTCTACGCGCATCTGGGTGTAATAAACCGCACCCATCAATTCCACGGCGGACAGCGAACCACCCGGATGTCCGCTGGCAGCGCCTGCAATCATCTCAATGATGTCACGGCGCAGCTGCCTGCACTTTATTCTAAGTTGTTGTTGATCCATGTGTTTCCTCCTGATTGCCGATAGACGACAGTTTATTTTTTCAGAGAACGGGCCTTTTTCAGGAAATCAATATAAACTGCGCCTAAGATAACACACCCTCTGACCACAAACTGCCAGTAACTGTTGATTCTCAGCAAGTTCATACCATTGTTCAGTATGCCGATAATCATTGAGCCGATGACGGTGCCGCCAAGGGTACCGATACCGCCGTTAAAGCTGGTGCCGCCGAGAACAGACGCTGCGATGGCATCGCGCTCAAAGCCTTCTCCAACCGATGGTTGACCGGAATATAGACGGGCAGCCAGAACAACACCGGCAAGTGCGGCCAAAATTCCGCTCATCATAAAGACACGCATCTGAACCGATTTGTTATTGACACCGGCGTATTTTGCAGCTTCCGGATTTCCTCCGGTGGCGTAAACATGGCGTCCGAATCCCGTACGGTTCATAATAAAGAACAAAACCAGAAAAACAAAACCAACAATGAATACTGTAGTAGGAATCCCGAACAGACTGCCGGTACCGATTAAGTTAAATACTTCATTTGTACACTGGGTTGGCTGACCGCCGGTCAAAACATAACCAAGTCCGCGCACAATAATCTGTGTGGAAAGGGTAACAATAAATGCAGGGATTGTTGTATGAGAAATTACATAGCCGTTGAAAAGTCCGAGCATAGCGCCGAAAGCAAGTGATGTAATAATACACACCGGCAACGGAATTCCTGCGTTTGCCATAGTTACTGTAATAACACCTGAGGCGGCAGCGCATGAACCGACCGATAAATCGATTCCTCCGCAAATAAGAACACAGGTGATACCAAAGGCGATCAATGCGTTTACACTTGACTGCCGCAGCATACTGAGCAGATTTGTAGGAACGAGGAAAGTGTCTGTCGTGACGGAAAGCGCAATGCAAAGTGCAAGCACCGCTGCGATGGAAGCCATGTTGCGTTTTAGCCAGCTTAAGGCGGGATTTGACTTCCACGCATTCTTATTTGCTTCTGCAGGAGCCGAATTTTGAATTGTTATCATTGTTATTTTACTCCTTCCACTGCATAGGACATAATGATCTCCTGCGAGATTTCATCCACATCAGGGTCTAATATCTTGACAAGCCGACCTTCGCTCATAACCGCGATGCGGCTGGAGTTGTTGATGATTTCAGGCAATTCGGACGAAATCATAATAATAGAAACGCCCTCATTCGCAAGATCATTCATCAGCTTATAAATTTCTGCTTTTGCGCCCACGTCAATACCACGGGTTGGTTCATCCAGTATCAGCACCTTTGGTTTTGCTGCCAACCATTTTGAAATGACCACCTTTTGCTGATTGCCGCCGGAGAGTTCTCCTGCCAGTTGGTCCACTGATGCCATGTGAATAGAAAGCTTTTGCCGGTACGTGTCAATAAATTTTGCTTCCTTATTTCGGTCAAACTGCAAATTGTGGATAAACTGATTCAACACCTGTATGGTCAAATTTGTCGCGATACTGTGAATTAAAAAGAGTCCCTGACCCTTGCGGTCTTCGGGAACCAGTGCAATGCCTGCTTTGATCGCATCCGCAGGGCAGTTGATGGATGCTTTCTTTCCATCGATGATTACTTCGCCCGAGATTGTTTTATCAATGCCAAAAAGCGCGAGTGCCGTTTCTGTGCGGCCTGCACCCACAAGACCAGAAAATCCCAATATTTCGCCTTTTTTCAAATCAAATGTAACGTCTTTGATCGCCTTGCTTGTCAAGCCCTTCACCTTCATCAACGTTTCGCCGCCAATGACGCGCTGGTTACCGTACATGTTTTCAAACTCACGTCCGACCATCATGCTGATCAGTTCTTTGTCCGTAGTCTCTGCCGTGTTTTTGGTGCCGATAAACTTGCCGTCCCGCAATACGGTTACTGTGTCACATACGCGGAAGGTTTCTTCCATTCGATGTGATATATAGATAATTGCAACATTATTTTCCTTAAGTTCTTTTATCTGTTGAAATAAGTCATCCACCTCAGCATTTGCAAGAGATGCTGTGGGTTCATCCATAATAATAACCTTCGCGTTTTCATTTATCGCACGGGCAATTTCCAGCATCTGCTGTTTTGCAATGGACAGTCCGGCGATTAGCCGCGTTGTTGGCAGATCGATTCCCAGTACATCCAGCGCTGCACGGGTGTCGCTATGCATCCGATTTATGTCTACAAAACCGAACTTGTTCTTTGGCTCTTTGCCAAGAAAAAAGTTTTCAGCTATATTCATGCTGGGCACATTGCTGATTTCCTGATGAATAAAGCTGATGCCGTAACGGCGCGCATCGTCTACGACATTAATTTGCACCTGTTCGCCGTTTATCGCAATATTCCCCTCGTCAGCGTGGTAGATGCCGCCGAGAATCTTCATCAGGGTTGACTTTCCGGCACCGTTCTCCCCCATCAGGGCACGCACTTCACCTGGCTTGATTGCAATTGACACACCATCCAAAACTTTGTTGGACCCGAAGGACTTGGCGATATCGGTCATTTCCAGAACATAATTGCTTGGCACAAAATCACTTCCCTTTATTACCTGCCGCCTTAAATACGGCGATTCCTTTGGAGGACTTCTCTGTATCCGCCTTTTTTATAAAAATCAGCAAGCGTAACCGAATGCCCCCGTTTTAGGTGGTGTTCGATTACGCCTCCTATTCTGAAGCAACACGTGAAACGATTTCCCGAATTGCTTCAATTACGGGTCATTTTACTTACCTACATTGCTCGCGTCGATGATGGACATCGGCATAATAACATTGGCTTCTACTTTTTCGCCAGCCAGCACTTTATAAGCAGTCTCAACGGTAGTGCGACCAATTCCTAACGGGTCTTGTGCAGCGGAAGCAACCATCTCGCCTGCGCGGATAAAGCCTTTGCCTTCATCAGATCCATCAACAGAAACAACCTTTACATGCTTGATTTTGCCGGCTTCTTTCAGTGCCGAAATAGCGCCGCGTGCGGTTGGGTCATTGATGGTGAAAACGCCGTCCAAATTCGGGTAGCCATTGATAAAGTCAACCATAATCGGCTGAGAATAGTCAGCAGTTGCTTTTTCTACGTCCTTGTTCTGTAGAATTTTAATGTCAGGATAGTTAGCTTTAATTTCGTCTTCAAATCCTTTTTGACGTGCAAAACAGGTGGTTGTGGTGCTGAATGTAATTTCGACGACGTTTCCTTTGCCGCCAATTGCTTTTGCCAGTGCCTGTGCACACATGTGGCCGGATTTCTCGTTGTCTGAAACGATCGTGCTGGCTACGAGTTCCGGATTTTTAACACCTACATTGAATGCGATAACCGGAACGCCGGCTGCTTTGCATGCCTCAAGTGTGGCACGCACACCGTCGGAATTGATTGGTGACAGGCCGATTACGTTGCAACCTTGGTTGATCATGTCGGCAACGTCGTTCATTTGCTTATTCTGGTCGCCTGTGGCATCCATGATAACAGCGCTGTCACTTGAGTTTTTGAGTGATTTCTCTATGCCTTGTTTGATCTGAACGAAAAATACATTTGTCAGGTTTGGAACGGAGATACCGATTTTTAAAGGTTTGCCCCCTACGGCTGCGCTTGCCGCGCTCACAGCAGCACTTGCTGCGGCGCTGCCGGCATCTGAATTTGCTTTTGAGGTTGTGGCAGTACTGCCGCATGCGCCCATTGAAAGTAACATTGCCAAAGACAGAATAATTGCTCCAAATTTTTTCATAGTAGTTCCCCTTTTCGATTTTGTTTTTGTTCTTGCGATTTCTCCTCCATTAAACTTTTTCAGGCACTGGCTGTCTGAAAAAGCATAGAACAGCTAAGGTTAGCAGGAAAGGTATCCGCCGTCCACCGGAATAACTGCACCGCTGAGATAATCCGAGGCACTGGAGGCTAAGAATACGGTGACTCCTTTGACATCCTCCGGAGTTCCCCAGCGACGTGCCGGGATACGGTTTGTAATTTCTGCGTTGCGCGTTTCATCCTCGATGATTTTGGTATTCATCGTAGTAGCCATATAGCCCGGTGCAATCGCGTTAACATTGATTCCTTCGCGTGCCCATTCGTTTGAAAGAGCTTTGGTAATCTGGGCAACGCCACCCTTGCTGGCCGCATAAGCCGGCACGGTGTAGCCTCCAAAATAGCTAAGCATTGAGGCAATGTTTATGATTTTTCCACTTTTTTGCTTGAGCATTTCGCGTCCGGCAAGTTGGCAGAGCATAAAAACGGCAGACAGATTGATGTTGATTACCGCATCCCAGTCTTCCATCGTGAAATCTTCGCATTTGTTACGGCGCTGAATACCGGCGGCCGGTACCAGAATATCAACTTTTCCACCCAATAAATTTAGTGCGGTATGGAATGCACCGGTCAGTTCTTCGCGGTCACCAAGATTTGCGCGCACAGCATGTGCTTTGAACCCCCGGTCACAAAATTCGTTTGCGGCATCCTCTGTTCGGGCTGAAATGTCGATGATTGCCACTTCTGCGCCTGCTTCCATCAAGCCCTCGGCAATGCCGTGAGCCAACCCTGAAGCTGCGCCTGTAACAATAGCTTTTTTCCCGGTTAGATCGAATGAATTCATATTTCTCTTCTTCCTTTCCCTTTTGTTTGTATATGTTCCCTTTCGGGGGTCATTTGTTGACAACATTTATTAGTGTCTGTCCCAATGCACCGCGCGCGGCCTCTTCAGCAACCTTGCGCTCCAGTTCCAGAGCAGACTCTTCGGAGTACCAGGCAATGTGCGGAGTTGCAAGGAAATTATCAAGTTTCAGCAGCGGATCGTCCTTTTTGATCGGTTCCGGGCTAAACACATCGCAGGCCGCGCCGGCGATTTCATTGTTTACAAGAGCTTGATACAAATCAGATTCGTTAATGATTCCGCCGCGTGAAACATTCACGATATAAGCACTCTTTTTCATTTTTTTAAGCTGAGGCGCCGCAATTAGGTCACGATTGCCATCCAGAGGACAATGTACCGAAATGATATCGGAGCGCTCAAGCAACTCGTCCAGACTTACCATTTCCATATAATCCTTAGTCTTACCAGCTTTTTGTGCATACTCATCATAAGCCAGCACTTTCAAACCGAACGCTTTTGCACGCTCGCAAAATGCGGTGCCGATGCGTCCTACTCCAATAACGCCAACCGTTTGTGTGGAAAGGCGATAAATCGGAATTGCTTTCTGGTATTCCCAAACGCCGCCCTTTACATTGTTGTTGTTCAGTACTACTTTTCTGGTAAGAGCTAAAACCAACGCCATTGCATGGTCAGCCACTTCATACATGCCATAGTCTGGCACATTGCAAACCTGTACGCCGTGCTTTGTGGCGGCGACAAGATCAATATTGTCAACTCCGACGCCGTATCTGACGATCACCTTTAGGTCGGGCAACATTTCAAACACCTTCTCCGTAAAGGGAGCATATTGGTTAATAACAGATTTAAAACCCTTACAGTCGCGGATCAGGTCGTCCTC
>DAMDEB010000027.1:21378-24430 GCA_032090075.1 Caproiciproducens sp. | reverse complement strand
TTATCCTACGATGGGAGGCTTTTTGGCAATGTCCGTTTTTACTGGTTCAGTTCATGATGAGCAGGAGGCATTTTTGCTTAATTAAATTATAAGGTTACCGCTTAATTAGCTCAGTGTCTTCAGCGTTCTTTGATAAAGACGCCAAAAAATAACGATGCTTGCCGTCAGCGACGCAATTTCAGCTATCGGAAATGCATACCAGACGGGCGTCAGCCCAATTTTAGAAAGCAAATACGCTGCCGGAAGCAATACGACAAGCTGGCGCAGTACAGAGACAATCAGGCTGCTGAAGCCGTTGCCAACCGACTGAAAGACAGTGGAGAACATAATGCCAAGCGCTGCCGGAACAAAGCAAATGCTGATAATCTGCAATGCCGGTACGCCGATTTTTAGCATTGTCTGTGACGCATTGAATATGCTTAAAAGTCTGCCGGGTATCGTCCAGAACATAACCGTGCCAAATGCCATAATTCCAATTGCAATAACCAATCCGATTTTTATGGTGGACAGCAACCGAGTACGCTTACGCGCACCGTAATTATATCCGATAATCGGCATTATTCCCTGTGTTAAGCCGAACACCGGCATAAACACAAATGACTGCAATTTAAAGTAAACACCGAACAGTGCGACGGCCGTTTCCGTAAAGCCGATTAAAATTGCATTCATGCCCACCACCATGGCAGAACCGATAGATTGCATAATAATAGAAGGAAAACCGACGGAGTAAATGTTTTTAGCAATTCCCCAGTCAAATTTAAAATTATTAAAATCAATTTTAATGTCATGATCTTTTTTGACAATAATAAAGATAAGAAACAGCATGGCAAAAACCTGGCCTATGACGGTGGCAATTGCCGCTCCCGCAACGCCCATTTTAGGTACTCCAAAAAGTCCGAAAATAAAAATCGGATCAAGGATGATGTTGGTTACGGCACCAATAAGCTGCGACACCATTGGGTAAATCATGTTTCCTGTTGCCTGAAGCGTTTTTTCAATATTGATTTCAATAAATACACCGAAAGAAACAATACAGACAATACTCATGTATTGGGTTCCCATTGTGATAACTTCCTGATTTTGGGTAAAGCTTTGAAAAAACAGTCTGGAAAAAAAAATGCCGATAACGGCAAAAAGAATCCAGTTGAATACACCAAGCAAAATGCCATGTGTAGCGGCGGAATCCGCCTCATCCTGCCTTTTTTCGCCAAGACGGCGTGAAACGAGTGAGTTGATACCAACTGCTGTACCCACACCAACTGCAATCAACAGAGTTTGTATCGGGAACGCAAGCGATTCCGCCGTCAGTGCATGTTCACTGATTTTTGCTACAAAAAAACTGTCTACAACATTATACAGCGCCTGTACCATCATTGAGAGCATCGCCGGTAAGGACATCGAAACAATCAACTTAAACACCGGCATAGTACCCATTTTATTTTCCGTATTCTCCAAAAAGTCCACTCCTTTATTTAACCCTATTATATTACACGATTATCGCTTGTTTTACAACCAAGTTCGCAGTACAAATGAAAAGGAGTTTCAAACGGACTTGCAACAAAAAGGCACCGATGGCATATAATGACAACGAACAACATAAAGGGGTGATTATATGCTTGGCGCTGTCCTCGGGCTTACACTTTCGGGGTTGCTTTTTTTTATTCTGCATGTCACCGGTTCCGGTTCTTTTCCGCGACCGCTCACCGCACAGGAGGAGCGTGATTGCCTTGAACGACTAAAGAATGGCGATATGAAAGCAAAAAATGAATTGGTTGAACACAATCTGCGCCTTGTCGCACATATTATAAAAAAATACTATTCTAATTTAAACGATCAGGACGATTTGATTTCAATCGGCACAATCGGACTGATCAAGGCGGTAAACACATTTGATTCAAGCAAGGGTATCCGTCTTTCGAGCTATGCAGCACGCTGTATTGAAAATGAAGTTTTGATGTTTTTCCGGTCTTCAAAGAAAAGTGCTCAGGATATTTCGATGAATGAGCCGATTGACACTGACAAAGACGGCAACGCCTTAACACTGATGGATGTGATGTCTACAGAAGACAATATTTTAGAAGATTTGGACTGCAAGATAAAATCCGAACAGCTAAAGCGATACATTTTTGAAGTTCTTTCGCCGCGTGAACGCACCATCATTGAGCTTCGTTACGGTCTGACCGGGATAAATCCACTGACGCAGCGGGAAGTAGCCAAAAAGCTTGGAATTTCACGCTCTTATGTATCCAGAGACCATAATTAGAAAATTATGGTAAATATGTATATTACATCCAATTACACACATCTTGAAAGATCTCATTTCAGATTGACCATATTCGACATTTTTCTCTCTATTTCGCAAGTATCCGGAGACGTTTATTAGAAATATTTACCATAAAAGTAAAAATATTCTAAGTCTAACTTTCTACGGCGCACGTATCCCGAGGCCTTAATCAAAAAGTAAATATCTAAATGATTTCTAGTATAAGTTTTCCTTCCCTCTCGCACCTACCCCAAATATTAAATTTGTTGAGCAATCACCCATTTTAATTAAAAGAAGACAAGCAAATTGGATATCGTGCGGAAATCTGTCGAATATTTAATATTATTCATGCATTATAATGTAATTTTAGTTAAATAATTCGTTGATTTTTGCATGATATTATGCTATGATATATGCGTGACCTCGAAAGGAGGATTCGTTATGTATCGAAAAGTGATCCGCTTTCTGGAAGCGTGGAAAGATAGCAAGCACCGCAAACCTTTGATTTTGCAGGGTGCACGGCAGGTTGGTAAAACCTATACCGTATTGGAATTTGGCCGCACGCACTACGAAAATGTGGCGTATTTTAATTTTGAAATGAACGCGAAACTGGCACAAACATTTGATGAGGACATCAGCCCGGCCTATCTGATTTCGATTCTTTCGCACATTTCCGGACAAACAATTGTGAAAGAAAAGACATTAATTGTTTTTGACGAGGTACAGCTTTGTGAACGTGCCTTGACCTCGCTGAAATACTTCTGTGAGGATGCGCCGGAATATCATATT
>DAMDEB010000027.1:19725-21368 GCA_032090075.1 Caproiciproducens sp. | reverse complement strand
TTATCGTCGCCGGAAGCCTGCTGGGTGTGGCTGTGAATCGTGAGCAGTTTTCATTCCCGGTGGGTAAGGTAGATATAAAAACGATGTATCCAATGGACTTGGAAGAATTTCTGCTTGCAATGGGCGAAGAAACTCTTACGGAGAAAATCAAAGAATGTTTTCTGAAAGATTCCCCAATGCCTGCCGCGTTCCATGATGCGGCTATGCAATACTACCGTCAGTACCTCGTTGTTGGCGGAATGCCAGAGTGTGTTTTGCAGTTCGCCCAAACAAAAGACTACATTCTTATCCGCAACACACAGTCTGCCATCCTTGCAAGTTATCTCAATGATATGAGCAAATACAATCAGCAAAACGAAATTAAAAAGACACGGCTTGCCTATAACAATATTACCGTACAGCTTTCCAAAAGAAATACCCGCTTCCAGTATAAACTGATCAAGTCAGGCGGTCGGGCGGCGGAGTTCGAGAACGCAATCGAGTGGTTGACATTGTCGGGCATCGTTTCACAAGTGCATAGGGTGGAGCATTGCCGTAAACCTTTGGAAGACAACCGCAACATCGATGCATTCAAAATCTATGTTTCAGATTCAGGTTTACTCTGCGCAAAAAAGGATTTGGTAGCGCAGGATATCCTCTATATGTCTGAGGAGCTGGACGATTTCAAAGGAGGCATGGCCGAAAACTATGTGAATATACAACTGAGATGCAATGAGTATCGGACGTATTACTGGGAATCCGAGCGAGGCGCTGAAGTTGATTTCATTATCCAGCGTGAAGGTGAAATCATACCCATTGAGGTCAAAAGTGCAGACAATACCAGAGCAAAGAGCCTAAAGGTGTATATGGAAACCTATAAACCGAAATATGCTATCAAGCTCTCCGCGAAAAATTTCGGCTTTGAGGACGGCAAAAAGACTGTTCCGCTATACGCTGCATTTTGCATCTGACCATTAAATTATACAAAGCCAAAGTCACCAAGAAATTATCTCGGTGGCTTTGGCTTTCTGTATATTCGCTGTGAATTTGAGATTGTTGCAGGTTCAGATCTTGTCACCTTCACTGGTAGATCACGTCATCTGGCATACTAAAACATTTTTCGTTTTACGAGTATTTTCGCCATGAATATTACTTATCAAAACGTTAATCACAAGTCGAGACAAATTGTAATACATTTGATCTTATGGTAATTCTGGCAATCCCAGTTCCTTCAGAAATTTATTATGGCTTGCCTTTGCTTTGATTATGTCATCCTCAATATCTGCAAGGTTTTTGTTCACTTTAGCAATGTCAACAATTTTTTCTTCTTCAGCCGTACTCACATAGCGTGATATATTTAGATTGTAGCCGTTCTTCTCGATCTCCTTTATGGAGACTCGACGAGAATATTTCCTATCATCTTCTTTTCGGTATTGATATGTGTCAACAATCTTATCGATATGTTCCGGCAAAAGTACATTTTGCCGTTTACTCTTTTCGTAGTACTCACTTGCGTTGATAAACAGTACATCATCAAATTTTTTGCACTTTTTAAGCACAAGAATACAAACCGGAATACCTGTAGAAAAGAACAGATTTGCCGGTAATCCTATTATAGTGTCAATATTGCCATCTTTGAGAAGTTTTGTTCTTATCTTTTCCTC
>DAMDEB010000027.1:17478-19715 GCA_032090075.1 Caproiciproducens sp. | reverse complement strand
CACCACCACGGAACAAAACACCATGAGGCAAAATAATTGCCATCGTGCCTTCGTCACTCAAAAAGTGGAAACCATGCAGTAAAAAGGCGAAATCTGCTGCTGATTTTGGTGCAAGCCCATAGCTTTTAAAGCGGAAATCTTCTGCAAGCGTGTCATTGGGTTCCCAGCGGTAACTGAAAGGTGGGTTGGCTACAACTGCGTCACACTTCAATTTCTTAGCTGGGTTCATCTCACTTAGAATATTCCAGTCATTTATCAGTGAATCTCCGTGGAATATTTGAAACTCAGAATCTTTAAATCCATGAAGGAGCATGTTCATACGAGCAAGGTTGTAAGTTGTGATATTCTTTTCTTGTCCATATATCTGACCAATACTGTTTGGTTCAAGTTGCTTCTTAACGTTGATTAGGAGTGAACCCGAGCCACAAGCAAAGTCCAGCAAATTGTTAATATACTTTTTTTTGCCTGCACTGGGGTCTTGACTATCAAGTATAACAATGCGAGAAAGGATGGTTGAAATCTGCTGGGGAGTATAGAATTCTCCAGCTTTTTTCCCTGAGCCCGCTGCAAACTGACCTATTAAGTATTCATAGGCATTGCCCAAAAGATCGCTTTCGTTAGAAAACTCAGAGAGCCCCTCGGCAATTTCAGTTATTATTGAACACAACATTGTATTACGTGTTTCATAATTTCTTCCCAGCTTTTCAGAATCAAGATTGACTTCTGAGAACAAACCGCGAAACGTGCTGTCAAAAGACTCGTTTTCTATAAATTTGAAACCAGCCTGTAAGGTCTTCAAAAGGAGTTTGCTTTGCGTGCGGGCTAATTCATAAATATTGCTCCACAAAAAGTGTGGTTTAATTACAAAATGAACTTTACGGCGCATTTGTTTTTCAAAAGTAGGCACCTGATCTAAATTTTTTATATACCAAAAAATAAGCGGTGTTAACTTACGGCTTTCAAATAAACTTTCATATTCATTTATAAGCGTGTGCCTAGCTTTTTTAATCACCTCATTATCAGTTTCATTTTCTTTTACAGGTAATTTATTCAAAGGCAACGTTTCAAAGTAATCAGTTATCTGTCTTTTAAGGCCACTGATAACCTCGTCCTGAGTTTTGTTAGCAACTGCAGATTCTATTTCTTTTTCACACTCCGCATAATCGCTACCAAGCTCTTTCCTTACAGCTTCCTGATAATTGTCAGAGAGGTAGCGCAAGAAGAGGAAGGAGAGCATATAATCACGAAAGTCGTCGGGATTCATCGCTCCGCGTAATTTGTCTGCAATAGCCCACAAGGTCGCACCTAATTGCTTTTGTTGTATATCATTCATCATTACCACCGCCTACATGTAATACAAAATTATATTTTTGTTGCAATCTATTAAACACATTTATGAAAAGTTTTTCGTTATCAGGGACTAATTCTTTTGCCTCATATCGGAATACAGTTTTATGCGACAATGTATTTACAATTCGGGCTACATCATCAGTATCATCTATTCCGATTTGTTCAAGCACATACGATATCCGCCCAACGCCAAGGAATGAAGAAACATTTTCTAATACTTGTCTTAATATTGCAAAATGATAAGCATATAGCTGATTGTCGTTTATCGCATTCTGTAACATTTGCAGTAACTCAAGATGATAAAGAAAAACATCTTTTCTACAATCCAATAAAAATAACTCATTGGAGGAGTATTTCAATATATGCATTTCGGTTGACCTCTTATATGAAGATGCTTTTTCACCTTTTGTCAACCAGTCTGAAAGAATAGAAAAAAGTCCAACGTGGTGAGTTGTGATAATTATTTTTCTATTCTCATAATGATTATCAATCAAATCCATTATTGTTGATGCTGTAACAAAGATATTATTATCATCTAAGCTTGAAACAGGATCGTCAATAAAGAAATGACTATTTTGTTCGCCCGTCCAGCCTTGGACATCAAACATTGTGAGAAACAGGCACCAAATAAAAATCTGTTGCTCACCACGAGAAATTTTTATAGCTTCCTCCTGTTCTTCATCCTCTGATTGCGGATAAAAACTAATCGAGCTAATTCCAAGCGATGTATCACTATGATAATTAAACTTAAAATTAAATTTTGGCTTGTATGCAGCAAGCTTTTCTCGAAGCTTTTCTTCATCCAATGAAGAATGATACTGATTCAAGCTCGAATGCACTATATTCAGTTTTATCGGTGAGCCAGCATTCTCCGTGTCATTATCCCA
>DAMDEB010000027.1:12441-17468 GCA_032090075.1 Caproiciproducens sp. | reverse complement strand
AAGCATTATAATAAACACCCGAGTGATTCCCGCCATTTGATTCTTTGGTGATATTTTTGTATTCAACGGAAAGCCGTGTTTTGCCGGTTCCATTAAAAGCAAACACTAAAATAATATTCTTTCTTGATTCAACGAGTTGTCTTGCCAAAGCTTTTACATTTTCATCTGAGATAGAACTCATACTTCCACCTCCTCAATAGAGGGGAACAGTCCTTGTATTAAGCCAATTTTATGTGCCTTCAAAGATCCAATTTTCTCTGTTTGTACGGCTATAAGGGCATCTAAGGCAGATAGGCAGTCAGCAATTTTTTGTTGCTCCTCAAAGCTTTCAGGAAACACAATTGATATTTTTGAAAACTCAGTTTTATTAATAATTGGCAATGTTGAACTTGCTAATGTAGCTTTTATTATGCTCGATTTTTTAAGCAGTGTATAATAAATATATTCATTATAAAATCCTTCAAAAGGTATTAACGTATTTATTTGCTGATTGGTAATACATGGGTATACGGTCATGGCCATTTTACCCACAGAGGCTATGCAAGTAAACATCACTGAGTTTACTGGTAAGACTTTGATTTTTGAATTGTTAACAACTGTTCTTTGAGTTTTAAGCTGATACATATTTTCTGTGATATCAGTTGGAGTAATGAATTGAATGTCGCCATTCCACAGTGCTTCATCAGAAGTATCTGGTGTTTTACCCGTCACGATATCGCCAATGCTACCCAATTCACTAATAACCCACTCCCCGCAATCCTTAAACTCTGGAAATCTCCATTCAGGCATGGTTTTGCCTTCGGCGGGGAATAGCTTCTGCATTAAACCCGTTTTATGTAGCTTAAGAGCGGCAAGCTTTTTATCCTCGGCGGTGATAAGATCGTCAAGGGAAGATAAACAGTCTGCTATTTTTTGTTGTTCTCCCTTTTCTTTAGGCGTTGGCAAAACAATGCTGAAAAAATCTGGTGGATTAATATTTAAAAGTCCATCGCCCCTTGCACCACTTGTAATAAATTTAATAAGCTGCTTTCCGTGAAAATTATTCTCGAAATAGCCCTTGTAAAAATTAGACACATAGCTATCCTTAAAACGAAAACTTATAAAAGCGTTCGGAACAGCAGCCTCTTCATATTCTTTCAATTCATAAATACATCCTTGAGGAAACTTCTTAGAATTTCCTTTGTTATAAGAAAACTCACCTCTTCTAAGAACGATATAGTTTTCATATTGTTTACCTGATATATCTCGACTAAATTTTTCAGCCTGCGAAACAAAACCTATACCCGCAGAAATACTTAAAGTAGTTAATTCTCTATCCCCGACTTTTTTCGTAATTCTATCAGCAATTTCGTTAAGCGTGCATCTATTCCACTCACTGGTAGAATAAAACTCCGGAAACCTCAATTTCGGTACTAAAGCTGTTCTTTCTCTCTTATTCATATGCCTTTAACCCCACAATTTCACGTCCATTTGATGCCTTTTTTAGTAAAGGAATTAAATCTTCCATCAGCTCTAATTCTTTTTTTGTCCTATCTCTCCAGCCAAGGCCAAGAGGTTCTAAAAGGTCGCTTAACTTCTCGCCGTCAAAAATCATACGCTCCATGATTCTGTCTACAAATGCTTGCAATGAAGTCGTTTCAATTCCATGCTTATTTGCAACCGCAGCCAGTTCTTTAACTGATTTTTCTGACTTAAATTTCTGATAGCCATCCCGTATAGCTTTTTCATCCAGTCCCTTGCCAGCTTCCAAAGTGTTGATATATTCTTCTATGTCTTCGCGTTCGTCTATTAAGTTAGAAGTAGAAGCTATAAGACCAATCAACTCTTGTTTTGTCATCTTCACTTTCTTGGGATCATCAGGCTGTGTGTACTTTGAAATCAGCGACATAATATAATCATAGTCAATTATGGCAGAGGAAAACAAAACAAACTCAAAATCAAGTTGTTCGATCTCCTGTGCTTTATTCGTAATATCCTTGCCTTGCTGTTCCTTTAACCTTTGCGCCGTCTCAATATAAGCTCCACGATATGCGCGCAAAGTGTCCTCCGGCAACAATTCGTCAATGATTGCCGCTTGCTCTTCTTTTATATCAGTATATTGGTCAAGCTGCGTTTTAAGGCGCTGAATCTCTTTAAATTTATCTATAAATTCTGCTCGTGCTGTATCACCCTTTAAATTGCTTACCTCTTCAGGCTTACATTCCAATCACAGTAGGTGCCGGATCAACCAACCAAATTTCTTTTACCTTTTCACTGTTTTCTTTGCCGGAAAAGAGCTTAATAGCGGCGTCAACTTCATTTTCAAGCCCTCGAAAGTCGATAATATTACCATATGGCTTTGTAGGATTAAGCACACGATTTGTTCTTGAAAAAGCCTGAATTAAGCCATGCTGCTTTAAGTTTTTATCAACATATAGTGTATTTAAATATTTAGAGTCAAATCCCGTTAACAGCATATCCACAACAATAGTGATATCAATTTTGTTTTTATGCGGATAATCTGCATTCGTGTATTGCTGGTCTTTAATGCGTTTTTGCACATCCTGATAATACAAGTCAAATTCATTAATGCTATGGCTTGTGCCATATTGCTGGTTGTAGTCTTCAATAATGGCTCTCAGTGCAGCTTTTTTCTTATCGGGTTCCTTCTCGTTGTCGGCCTTTTCTTGCATAAGGTCTTCTTGAAGTTGTTTTACATCTTTATTACCCTCAGCCGGAGGAGAAAAAACGCAGGCAATATTTAGCGGATTAAATTCTTTATCTCCGCTATTCTTGAGTTCTTCTTGCAGAGTTTTAAACAGCTCAAAATACTCGATTGCATCATTAATCGAGGCCGTTGCAAAAATGGCATTATATCTTCTGTTATATGTTGCTGCATCATGCTTTGATAAGATTGCTTCGACAACCGCCTTTTTATATTCCTCCGAATCTACTTGGACTATTTTCTTATCATCTTCCGGCTTGAAATAATCGATATGAAAACGTAATACATTGCCATCGTCAATTGCATTTGTTATGGTGTAGACATGGAGTTCCTGTTGAAAAACATCTTTTGTTGTTCTGTAAGAACCTACGGTGCCGTCAATCTGCTTGTATGTGGAGTTTTCTACGAAAATAGGTGTTCCGGTAAAGCCGAAAAGCTGTGCCTTCGGAAAAAAGGTTTTGATTGCATCGTGATTATCTCCAAATTGAGAACGATGGCATTCGTCAAAAATGATTGCCATTCTCTTATCCCTAAGTATCTCTAATCTCTCTTTAAAAGTGGGTTCGCCTTTTTTCTTTTTCTCTTGATTGCGTTTGCTATCATCATCAAGTGCTAATCCAAGCTTTTGGATGGTAGTAACGATCACCTTGTCTTTGTAGTCATCAGAAGTAAGACGCTTAACCAAACTTTCGGTATTTGTGTTTTCCTCAACGCAGCCTTCTTGAAATTTATTAAATTCTAATCGTGTTTGCCTATCGAGGTCTTTTCTATCCACGACAAATAAACACTTTTCTATTTCAGGATTATCCTTTAAAAGTGTAGATGCTTTAAAAGAAGTGAGGGTTTTTCCGCTTCCAGTAGTATGCCAAACGTAACCGTTGCCGCGATTTTGTTCAATGCAATCCATAATCGCCTTAACGGCATAAATTTGGTAAGGCCGCATTATCATCAGTTTTTGTTCACTTACAACAAGAACCATATATCGGCTAATTAATTGACCAAGGGTGCATTTAGACAAAAATCTATCTGAAAAGTCATACAGATTAGTTATTTTTTTATTTTCTTCATCTGCGAACTCATAAATTGGTAAAAACCTTTCATCCGCATCAAAACAAAAATGCTCGGTTGAGTTGTTTGCAAAATAATATGTTTTAGTTTCATTGCTTACAATAAAAAGCTGCATAAAACAAAGAAGCGAGTTGGTGTATCCATTGCCTTGATCATTTTTATAGTCTACAATCTGCTCCATTGCTCTTTTGGGTGATATTTGTAAAGTTTTTAATTCAACCTGAACAACAGGAATCCCGTTAATGAGAATAATAACATCGTAACGATGGTTGCTATTGTCTGTGTTTATACGCAACTGATTTATCACTTCAAACTCATTTTTACACCAATTTTTTATGTTTACAAGAGTATAATATAGTGGTGTGTCATCATCACGTGTAAATGTGTTGATTTCTCGTAATATTTTAGCAGCGGAAAACACATCTGTGGTAATAATACTTTCTCTGAGGCGCACAAATTCAGAATCGCTTAACTTTACACGATTTAGTCTTTCAAAATGTTCTTTAAAATTAGCTTCAAGAGCCGCTTTATCTCTTATATCCTCACGATATATGTATTTTAAATCTTCAAGCTTTTTGATAAAAGCTTGCTCGATTTGTTTCTCTAATAACATTTGTATTCTCCTTTCAAACCTAACAATTAATTGCGCTCTAAACACAATACATTCAGTTCAAATCACTTGAGTTGTCTCAGTATTTCTGCATCGTATATTTCAAGACTATCTATTAATATTTTCGTATCGTCAAATTGTTGAAAGACAAACACAAGTGCAAGATATGTTGACCATTGCAGTGGTCGACGTCTTGTTTCGATTAACATCATGGACTGCCGAGTCACACCGATTTTCTTTGCCAAGTCCTTTTGAGTAATACGAATGGACGTTCTGAGCACAGGTAAATGCTTCACCATTTTTTCTATATATTCTTCTTGTTTTTGGGTCAACGGTTCTTTCTCCATTTTGCCACCTCGCATTTCAATTATTATAACGCATTTTGCCCTAAAAGTAAATCTCGGTGATAAAATATTTAGCTTTGTGAAATGGACAAAATAAATTCCCACTCCTTCCCGCATATGCATAAATAAATGCTATATTCGCGGGAGGAATGCCCATGCCATATCGGCCAATTTTATCTCTGTCGGACTTACAAACCTATTTATCTAGTGCACCCATCGTCGCTTTCGACTTCGAGACCGCACCGGATGACGCATACCGAAACGACGACCGCGCCGCGCTGGACGCGCACAAAAGTCACAT
>DAMDEB010000027.1:11879-12431 GCA_032090075.1 Caproiciproducens sp. | reverse complement strand
GAAGGCGACGCCGTCTATCTGCCGCTTGCGCACCGCATCGGCAAAAATGCCACCGATCAGGAGACAATCTGGGCATGGCTAAAACCAGAGCTTTTTCAGAACATCGCTGTCACAAAAATTGCCCACAACCTCGCCTTTGAGAGCCAGTTTCTCTACGCTCGTGGTATTGTGGCACAGGAACCCTGTTACGACACAATCGCCGGAGCGCAGCTCATATACAAAAACGAGAAGGAATTCCGCACTCTTGCCGACTCTGGCTTGAAAACCCTTGTGCCGGAATACTTCGGCGAGCAGCTGCTGTCGTACAGCGAAACCGTCGGCAACAGGCACTTTGATGAGCTCGATCCACAGGCCGAAAAGACGGTGCATTACGCCTGCGCAGACTCAGATTATGCACTGCGGTTGTATCATTACTTGAACAACTGGTTTGACCGCTTTCTGCCCAAGCACCGCTTTGTCGTGGAGAACATCGAAAGCCCGACCGCCGTATATGTCGGCCTGATGCGGTATAACGGCCTGCCGTTCGATAAAGTTCTGATGGAAGCCAAGCGC
>DAMDEB010000027.1:9145-11862 GCA_032090075.1 Caproiciproducens sp. | reverse complement strand
ACATAAAGCTCGGTCAGCTGAAATATGAAATCCAGTTTATTATCGGCGATGTACCAATCGGCTCAAACGCCAGCACCGCCGCTTTCAAGCGCTATCTGTTTGAAACCATGAAGCTCCCGAAAGTAAAGCAGACCGCTTCGGATAAAGACTCTTTGGATGATGAGGCAATTATCCTGCTCAAAGAATGGTCAGAGAAGAATATGCCGAAGCTGGTGGAGCTTTTTGAGTATGTGCAGGAGTATCGTCGCTGGGCGAAGATCAAAAGCACATATATTGATGGGTATTTGAAATACATCAACAGCGCGACCGGGCGCATCCATCCCGACCTTTTGCCGCTGGCTACCGAAACCGGGCGGTTCGCCTCCCGCAGTCCAAACTGCCAGAATATGCCCCGATCAGGAGCCGACGATATTGGGGTTCGCAACTTTATCGTTGCGCCGGACGGCAAACTTTTGCTTTCGCTGGACTTTTCACAAATAGAGCTGCGCGTCGGCGCGTTCTATTGCCGTGACGAACGGATGCTCGAAACCTATAAAGACGGCGGCGATATTCACGCTATGACCACTTCGGTCATCTATCATATCCCGCTGGAACAGGCAATGGACAAAAACACCGATAACTATAAAGAACGGCGCACCATTGCGAAAAACTGCAACTTCGGCACTTTTTTCGGACTGTTCCCGAAAGGGCTGCAGAAAACACTGAAATTCAAGGCGGGGCTTGATGTATCCCTTGCCGAATGCGAGAGCATCATCACAAATCTGAAAATCGGCTACCCTCGTCTGCAACGCTGGCAGGAGGAAGTAAAAAAGCGAGCCGGATTCCGCAAATACACGGAGACTTGGCTCGGTCGACGCAGGAATTTAACCGATATATCATCTCCCAACTGGGCAAAGAAATCGTTCGCCGAGCGTGTTGCCATGAATACACCGATCCAAGGCACGGCGGCGGATATTCTGAAACTCTCTATGGGTAGGATTGTCCGAGGCTTGCCGGAACGATCGTGGCTGCTGCCATTACTCCAGATTCATGATGAATTGGTGTTTGAAATCCCGGAAGAAAAACTCTCTGAGGCTGTGAAATATATAAAAAGCTGTATGGAGGAGAAGCCTTTCGAGGAGTTTCCTATCCCGATCATAGCCGAAGCCGCCGCAGGGCATCGCTTTGGCGAAATGCATGAAATGGAGACCTGAGCCTATGGAGCATAAATACAAGTGGGAGCCACTGGACATTTCGTTTGAAGAGTTCCTCATGAACTTTTATGAAGCCGACGATCATATCTGGTTTCAAATTCTTGATGACCGCTCGAAAACACCAGACCATCCGCCGTTTAAAGGCGCAAAGGTTGAGGGCATCTCCGGCAAGCTGGAGAAAAATGAAACGCTGCTGCGGAAGCACAATGCAGAGAATCGCGGCATCTTCTTTTTCGTGAACTCCGGCGGCAGCGAGCAAGCGGATATCAATCGCATTAACGCGCATTTCATGGAAATCGATGATGTATCTTTCGAAGAGCAGATTGAGCGCATCGAAAAATTCGACTTAGAGCCGTCGCTGATCGTGAAAACGCAGAAATCCTTTCATGTCTACTGGCTGACAAAACCCGGCGCAAAAGTGGAGAATTTCCGCTACATACAGCGGCAGCTGGTGGCATATTTCGGCGCGGATGCTCAGAATATCAACGCAAACCGTGTACTGCGTGTACCGGGTTTTTACCATTGCAAGAAAGAGCCTGTGATGGTGCAGTGTGTGAAATACAACCCGGAACTGCGCTATACGCAGGAAGAACTGTCCGCTCATTTGCCGGATGCCGAGCCGGAGCCGGAAACAAAGGTAAACGGCGAGCCGATAAAGGACAGAGGCACTCAGAAAGGCTTTGCACTTGTCGGCGCGCGGTGTAATTTCATTCAGCACTGCAGAAAAAATGCCGCAACGCTCTCGGAGCCGGACTGGTACGCGATGATTTCACAGCTGGCTGTTTTTGAGGGCGGCATCGAGGCAATTCATGCCCTTTCCAAGCCCTATCCGAAATATTCCGAAGCCGCGACCAACGCCAAAATCGCGCACTTCTTCTCGTCCGGCTCAAACCCGCAAACCTGCGCCAGAATCTGCGATCACAATGGTTTTGACTGCCCGAAGTACCGCGATAAATCCTGTAAGGTAAAATCCCCGGTCGTGTTGTCGTACTATCCGGCTGATGCTGCCGAGCTTGTCAAATTCCTCAAAATAGCGGCGTTCAAATCCAAGGGCGATGCCGCGCTGGATATCGAAACCGCGCACAAATTCATTGATATGTATATGTTTAACATCACTCCGGCAAAAGCCGAGGTGTTTATTAATCACAACATCAAAGACCGTTACAAATTCAGCGCGAAGGATGTCAAGCCGCTCATCGGCTTCCAAAAACAGCTTTATTCCGCCTTTTCATCACAGGCGGAAGCGCGGAAAATCCGGCAGCAGGACAATGTGGCGGAATGGTATGATACAACCAGCCGGGGCACGCTCCGATATATGCCCGGCGTTCACGCCGACCATCTTGCCGAAAAAGTGAACGCCATTTATGTCGGCAACGACTGGTACTTTTATGAGGACGGCTATTATGCCCAAAAGAGCGTCAGGCGGGCGCAGAAGTACATCCGCTCGGAAATGATCAGCCGCTACGCGACGAAAAATGATATTCAGGACACCGAATTCCAGTGGGGGCTTCTCATCGACAAATA
>DAMDEB010000027.1:7129-9135 GCA_032090075.1 Caproiciproducens sp. | reverse complement strand
GCCCGCTGTTTCTGAAATATCTGTCTGAAGTCCTGCCGGAAACCGAAATTCCACTGATACAGGAAATAATGGGATACTTCCTTGTGCCGATCACAAAGGCGCAGAAGTGCTTCGTCATGCTCGGCGGCGGTGACAACGGCAAATCGACGCTTCTGTATGCGGTGCAGGATATTCTCCTGCGCGGCGTGGAAAACTGCTCCAGTCTGACATGGAACGAGTTGTCGGATAAATTCGGCACGGTTCTGCTGTATGGCAAGCTGGCGAATGTCTTTGCCGACCTGCCGAACGACAAACTGAGGAACACAGGCACTTTTAAGGCGATTACGGGCGAGGACAATATATCCGCGCAGCAAAAATATCACGAGATGTTCTCTTTCAAAACGAGCGCCCGTCTGCTGTTTTCATGCCAGCACCTGCCGCCGAACTATAACGACAATTCCAACGGTTTCTACCGTCGCCTGATTATCGTAACCTTTGACCGTGTCATTGCGGAGGAGAAAAAAGACGGTGACCTAAAAGAAAAGCTGCTGACCGAGCAGGACGGCATCCTGATGTGGGCTTTGGAAGGGCTCAAACGCCTGATGGCGAACAAGTGGAAGTTTACCCAGACCGAGCGAAGCCCTTGAGGAATACAAAGCACAGAACAGCTCTGTGCTGGCGTTCGTGCAGGACTGCTGCGTTGTGCATCCCGATGCCGAGTGTTTCCGGGAAGACATCTACAACGCCTACAAAGAATACTGCGATTCCAGTGGGTACAACGAGCCATTCGGTCTTACCAAATTCAACTCCGAGCTTGACGGCGTCAAAGGCATCGTTCGCGGTCAGAAGAGAGCCAAGAACGAAAAGAAAGCTGACTCCGTCCGTAGAACCTGGAAAGGCATTAAACTGAAATGATTTTTCCGCGACACGCCGCCGCGATTCGAACCGCCCGGTATTTTTTTAGACTGTTTTTGTAGCGGATTTGTAGCGACTTGTTAGCGGCTCCGCTGCGGCTTTTATCCAGCAATATCAAGGCTGTAGCGGGTGCAGCGGGTAAAAATAACCCTCTCAATAGAAATATTTGCCGGGTACAGCAAAGACAAAAAAAGAATATATATTATAGGAACCTGCTGCAATCCGCTACAGCCGCTACACCAATCACGCCGAAAGGAGCTTTCTCATGCCTCAAAAACCCTTGAAGCCCTGCGCTTATCCCGGCTGTCCCGAACTTATCCGCGAGGGCAGATACTGCCCTAAACATAAAACCATCGCCGGACGAGAATACAACTCTACCGTCCGCCGTCCCGATCACTCCAAGGTTTACGGTTACCGCTGGCAGCAGATCCGTGACCAGTATCTCTCGAAGCATCCGCTCTGCGAGAGGTGCCAAGCTGCCGGTCGCTTGGTTCCGGCTGACCTCGTTCATCACAAGGTTCCCACCGAACTCGGCGGCGGTCACGAAGAGTCCAACCTGATGTCGCTCTGCAACTCCTGTCACAACAAAATCCACGACCGGGGGAAGGGGTAGTCAATCTCTACGCGCCTTCGCTTTCTGATCGGCGTAGGCTCTCGCTCTTAACTTTCGCGCTTTCAAAGTTTTCAAAAAGCCCTGCAAACCCTGTGTTTGCGGGCTTTTCTCTTTTTCCGTCCGTCGTTTTAGGGGCTGTTTTTCATACACTCAGATTTTATCAAAGATTTTACATCGAGCGGAGCGTAAAACGCTCCCTGTTTGGAACAGGAGGCGCAGGGCGGCGCGGCGCGGGCACAGGGTGCGGGAATCCGCACGGCACGGTGAGGTTCCCCGGCGCGGCGAGGACAAGCGACGAAAGAGGACAGGGTTCGACGAAATAACAAAACTTGCAGTAAACTTTTGAAAAGTCAGCGCATATGCTTAGAATACACACTTTTCAAACAGGAGGGGTTTGCTATGCCGCGCGGAGGCAAGCGCAAGGGTTCCGGGCGTAAACCAAAACCGCTGGCGGAGAAAATTGCGGCTGGCAATCCCGGTCACCGCAAGCTGACAAAGG
>DAMDEB010000027.1:3277-7061 GCA_032090075.1 Caproiciproducens sp. | reverse complement strand
CGAGACCTTCTTACCGAGTACGCAATCGCAAAATACAACCTGCTCCAGACGCAATATGAGTCCAAATTTTACCCGATCGTCGGAAAAACCGAAAGCGGCGATGTTGAGATATCACAATATCAGGAACTGGTGATGAAACAGGAGAAAACGGTGCTGTCAATCTGGACGGTGATTTGGGATATCATTTCCCGCAACAGTGAACGAATCGTGGATAACCCGGAGCATGACATGATGAAAACGATGTTCGGCGGCAGAATCCGCAAACCACCGAAGGAGAGTAAGGGCAATGCGTGACATGGAAATACAGAAAATCAGCGCCGACAAACTGAATCCGGCGAAATATAACCCGAGAAAAGACCTGCAGCCGGGCGACCCCGAATATGAAAAGCTGATGCGTTCGGTGGACGAATTCGGCTATGTCGAGCCGATTATCTGGAACAGGCGCACGGGGAATATCGTGGGCGGTCACCAGCGTTTCAAGGTGCTGCTGCAGCTCGGTTACACCGAAATCGACTGTGTCGTTGTCGATATGGACGATGTTCGAGAGAAAATGCTCAATGTCGCGCTCAACCGTGTTCAGGGCGAGTGGGATCGCCCGAAGCTGTACGAGGTCATCACGGAAATCGAAGCCGCCGGAATGGAACTGCCGATTCTGGGCTTCGATGTGCCGGAGCTTGATAAACTCTATCAGGAAGTGCGGCGCGAGTCCGGCGAGTACAAGGAGGACGATTTCGATGCTGAAGCCGAAGCCGAAAAAATCACCGAGCCTGCCACGCAACCGGGCGACATTTGGGAAATCGGCAGACACCGGCTCATGTGCGGGGACAGCACCGATTTAGGCGCGGTTGCGACGCTTATGGACGGCAAACGGGCGAAAATGACCTTCAACGATCCGCCTTGGAATGTTGATTACGGCGGCGCGGCGCATCCGAATTGGAAACAGCGCAGTATCATGAACGACAAAATGTCCACGGAGGATTTTTATAATTTCCTCGCTAACGCTTTCAAGGCAATGAAATCGGTCATCGAACCCGGCGCAACCTGCTATGTGGTAATGAGCGCACAGGAGTGGGGCTCGTTGATGACGGCGATGAAAGAAAGCGGGTACCACTGGAGCAGCACGATCATCTGGGTAAAAGACACGCACGTCCTTTCCCGCAAAGACTACAACACGCAGTATGAGCCGATCTGGTACGGCTGGCTGGAGGGCGCGGCGCACCTGTGCGAGCTCAAAGACCGCGCGCAGTCGGATGTCTGGCAGATTCCGCGACCGAAAAAGAGCGAAGAACACCCGACCATGAAACCGATTGAGCTTGTTGCCCGTGCCATAAACAATTCATCCCACGACGGCGATCCCGTCCTTGACCTTTTCGGCGGTTCCGGCACAAGCCTGATGGCGGCGGAACAGACCGGACGCACGGCGTATTTGATGGAGCTTGACCCGAAATACTGCGACGTTATCTGCACCCGTTTCGCCAAAAACGCCAATACGTCAAACGGCATATTTTTAGTCCGAAACAGCGAGCGGATTCCGTACTCCGAAGTTGCGCAAAGCCAGTAATCATCAGACTATCCCGCCTCCGCTCTGTCCATCATTTTGTATATTGACTAATTTGCCAGACGGAGTGATTAATGTGATTGCGGAGAGCAAATCGCCGCGAAAATATGAAACACGGGGGCAAAAAAGCCATGAACGAATTTCACTTCAACGTCACTGGCGCACAGCGCAAAACTCTCGTCGGAGCAATTTCCGAACTGACCAACAGCAAAATCACCTATAACGGCGCACCGAGCTTTTCTTACGACTGCGGCGGCTACCACATCGACAAAACCGGGCTGGTCACAGGCGAATACGACCGGAACCTTTTCGCGGGGCTGGCGGAGCGCGGTTTTGAGCCGGAGATTTCGCCGATATCCGCCGACGAAACCGACGAGCCGGATGTTATCCCGGTGGCAGAAGAGACACCGAACACGGGGACACAGGGTGCGGATAGCGACGACATTGTCGCCCTTGACTGTGAATTGCCGCAGGAACCGGAAGAAACAGCCAAACACCTGACGGTTGAGGTGCCGAATGACTTCACGCCGGAGCAACTTGATAATATCGCCAAAATGACCGCCGCCAAAGAGCCGCTTCTCAAAAAAGCACTCGGCGCGGAAAAGCTGCCCATTCGGGTTACTGAGGACAAAGTTGCCTTCCCTTGGTTTACGCTTGAAAAGCCGGGTGATACCGCTTGCTACATTCAGTTTATCGCCGCTTTGTGCAATACGGCAAAAGAAAAAAAGCGCATCACCGCCAAAGCTCCGGGATCCGGCTTTGAGAATGAGCGCTTTACCATGCGAATCTGGTTGATTGGATTAGGGCTGGTCGGCAAAGAATACGGCAATACTCGCAAGCTCCTGCTCCAAAACCTTACCGGAAACGCCGCATGGCGGTACGGTGCGCCGGATAAAAAAACGGCCATCGACCCCGCTGACGGCGCGGACACTGGCGAAGAAAGTCCGGCGGTGCTTACCGCCCCGGCGGAGGAAGAAACCGCACCTGCCGCCGACACGGGCGCAGACGTGACCGAAGAAGCGGGTGCCGACCATGAATAACTTCCCCTCAAAAGAAACAGTCGAGCGTCTCCGGCGGGAATACCCCGCCGGAACACAGATAGAGCTGATCTCAATGGATGACCCCTACACCAAGCTTAAGTCCGGCGACCGCGCGACGGTTCGCGGCGTGGACGATGCCGGAAATATCCTGTGCGAGTGGGACTGCGGCTCCACACTGAGTTTGATTCTGGGCGTTGACCGATTCCGGATTGTAAAATTCCAAATGAAATATAACTAAGTGGAATCTTTCGAATCATGACAAAAAAATCTTTATAGATGTTAGAACGGGAGCACGGAAAGGGCTTTAATGCATTCATTATATTTATATCCAAGTGCAACTAAGATATAATACTGCGCAACTTTTCGAAGGCCGCCTACGTATCTACAAAGCACCATTTCCTTAATGGACGATACCGGTACATTTATCAAGCATGCTTTAACGATCTGTAATTTGATCTCAGATTCAGCATCATTTTTACAACCTACACAGTTCCATGTGGCGCTGGTGATATTACTGTCCTTGAGTGCTTTCCTATATGGCTCATTTCTGAATTTATCTTCTTTACCACTAATATTCGTAATAATTCTGTCCGCCAAAATAGATTCTTCAACCAGCATGGTTCTTGCAGGTCTTTCTTCCCATGGGTGGGTTCCGACACCTAGCCCACGATCAGTTCGAACACTGTTTGTCAGTTTTCGATAGACGTATTTAATCAGTACCTGCTGCCATTCTTCTGGATATTGTTCTGCAGTAAATGATGAGAAAAATGTATCAAGTAGAGATATCTCCTGCTGATACGCATCGTATAAATCATTATGGAGTCTGTAGTTATCCTTTGTCATCACTCGGTCATGATTTCCTGCAAGTACTTGTTCTACATTATACAATTTCCCAGATATACCAAAATCATGTTTTGGTATTTTTTTCATAATCGATAAAACAAGCTCGTTTGCCTCAGGGGCATGTTCTGTAAGAACTTTCTTAAACTGTTCATCGCGCTGTTCTTCATTATCCGGCGTGAATGCCTCAACCATTTTTTCCTTTAATTCTTCCATGAAAAATTCTTCCTGAAAACTGACTTCCACTTTGTTCATTGTAGGGAAAGCAATACAGTGCCCCGCAGGATCTAAGACATCAACGTCGGTTGAGATGATATTTTCCTTTAGTTCATCAAATAAAGAACTA
>DAMDEB010000027.1:0-3267 GCA_032090075.1 Caproiciproducens sp. | reverse complement strand
GCCATATCATCATGAACTTCATCACGTGCTTCCCGATATTGTTCCTTTGAAGAATAAATTCCCTCGGTTTTGTAAAGAAAGATTGCCTTACTTGTGGCTACATCAGCTTTTATAGCCGCCACAATTTTCTTGAGCGTCTGTGCCTCTTCGTTGTTGTCAGGTCTAAGAACAAAAACATAAATGTCTGACTTTGAAATCTTTGACGCCTCAACATCACCTGAAACTCCTTGGGTATCCACAAATTCAATGGTTCCTAGCTTACATTCTCGAAGCAGACCTTTGCAAAATTCGCTAGGCCTTTGGTAGGTATCAATATATGTATTACTATTCCTACGATTAGGATAGCTCCTTTCCACTCCTCTAATCTTCTTGATAACAGCTTCAATTTCCTTCATGGCTTCAATATTGTCTTGTGTGTAAGAATGGTCTAGCAGTGCAGAAATTCTCTTATTAAGTTCTTTCAAAGTATCGTTCTTGTCCTCCTCTCCACTATATATGCTATTAAAGTTGGAATGAAAAATAAACCCTTCAAGGGTAACATATTCTGAAATCTTCACATGTATTGGGCAAGCAGTTTTGTCCTTGTTATTTCCACAGAACAACGCTACAAATCCCTTCCGATCAAATACAAATCTTGAAATGATAAAAGATTTACCTACGCGTGCTCTACCAGTCAAAGCGACTCTTTTAGAGGTCAAATTGCCAGATGAAATCACGTCATATTCATCCTTAAATTTGTTCTGCAAATATGTCACAATATCCTCCGATTTCCACATTGGCCCAGCTGATGTCTCCGTAAATGGTGCTGGAAATTTCGAATCACGTGATCGCCAATTTGAAACATTGCTGTTACTAGTACCACAAAGATTCGCAACATCTTTTAATGAAAGAATATCCTGTTCTATCACCATGACAATTCCTCCTGTTTGTTCTGTTCATACTATATGTTAACTTTATTAACACTAGCTGTGAATCAAATATACATCAAACTTCGCTTATTGTCAAGTAGTTATTCATCCTGCTCGCCAGCTAACATCGCCAGCTTGTCTATCGAAATTTGTATTTTTATGGTTTGTCCGGCGTCCTAATGGGAGAATCCGCCGCATAAAATTGTTAATAAGCCTGCCGGGAGTCCCGAAAAGGACTCCCTTTTTATATTCGGAGGTGACCACGTGGAAGAATTTCATCGCTTGAAAAACTATAAACCGACCATATTTAAGGCTCCGGGCTCCATATATAAGAAATCCTTCGCCGACTCTGCCGTGCTTTTCGTCGAGCATTTAAAGCACGGTACTGGTAAATGGCGCGGTCAGCCATTCGAGCTTTTAGACTGGCAGGAGCGGATTATCCGCGACCTGTTCGGCGTGGTGCGACGGGATACCCAGTGCCGCCAGTTTCGACGCGCCTACATAGAAGTACCGAAAAAAAACGGTAAGTCCGAGCTTGGCGCGGCAATTGCGCTGCTTCTGACCTGCACCGATAACGAATACGGCGGTGAGATTTACGGCTGTGCCACTGACCGCGCGCAGGCTTCCCGCATTTTTGATGTCGCCATAGATATGGTTGACCAGTTTCCGTTCCTAAAGCAGTTCATAAAACTTTCGCTGGCACAAAAGCGCATGACATTCACGCCTTTGAATTCCTTTTATCAGGTCTGCTCTGCCGAAGCGTACACCAAAGACGGACTTAACGCATCCGGCATTATCTTTGACGAGCTTCACGCACAGCCGGACAGACGGCTTTTTGACGTTATGACGGCGGGTTCGGGGCTTTCCCGCGAACAGCCGCTTCTCTTTATGATAACCACCGCCGGTTTTGACAGAAACAGCATTTGTTATGAGCAGCACAAAAAATCCGAGGATATTCTGTGCGGTAAAATCGTTGATCCGACCTTTTATCCTGTTATCTACGGTGCCGCCGATGATGAGGACTGGACTTCGCCCGAAGTCTGGAAACGGGTAAATCCCAGCTACGGCGTTACGATTAACGAATCAGGTTTTTTGATGGAATTTGAGGACGCACAGATCAACATCACACAGGAGAACCGCTTCCGTCGGCTCAACCTGAACCAGTGGGTGTCACAGGACATACGATGGATGCCAATGGACAAATGGAATGCCTGCAGTTTTCCAGTAGATTCAAAAGCTCTGCAAGGGCGCGCCTGCTACGGAGGCTTGGATTTATCGTCCACGCAGGATATGACGGCGTTTGTGCTGGTGTTCCCGCCACTTGATCCCACCGATGAATATGACAAATTTCAGATACTTCCGTTTTTCTGGATTCCGAAAGATGCCATGCAGAAGCGAATTCTCAAAGACCATGTGCCGTATGACCAGTGGACACATAAGGGTTTGCTCGAAGCCACCGAAGGTGCGGTAATTGATTACAGCTTCGTTGAAAAGAAAATTCTCGACCTCAGGAAAATATATCAGATACAGGAAGTTGCCTTTGATATGTGGGGTGCGCCGCAGTTGCGGCAAAATCTCGAAGACAACGGTGTTCATATGATTCAGTTCGGGCAGGGTTATAAATCTATGAGCTTGCCCAGTAAAGAACTCATGCGGCTGGTTTTGCAGCAGCGGATTGCCCACGGCGGCAATGAAATCCTGCGCTGGAATATGGATAATGTTGTGGTTACGCAGGATGCCGCCGGAAATATCAAGCCGAACAAGGAAAAAGCCACCGAGAAAATTGACGGAGCCGTAGCCGCTGTCATGGCTCTCGCCCGTGCGCTGGTGCATGAGGAGCATATCAGCATTTACGACACCGACAAGCGCGACGGACTGCTTTTCTACGACGGCACAAAAACGGGCGGCGTCGGTTCAGGTGACGAAAACAGTAAAATCTACAAGGGAGGCAGTTGGAGTTGAGCATATTCTCCCGATTCAAAAGAGATAAACCGAAAAACAGTCTGTCAACCACAAAAAGCTTCTTCTGGGGCATGACCAATTCCGGCTCCCATGTAAACGAGCGCACCGCACTTGAAACTTCTGCGGTTTACTCCTGCGTTCGCGTAATATCTGAGGCAATCGCCAGCCTGCCGCTTCATGTCTACAAATACGAGGGCGAGGGTTCTGTCATCGCGCGTGAGCATGAATTATATGATTTACTGCACACCGAGCCAAACCCGGAAATGTCCAGCTTTGTGTTCCGGCAGACGCTCATGAGTCACCTGCTACTCTACGGCAACGCATATGCCCAGATCATCCGGGATGCGGGCGGCAGAATCAAGGCGCTTTACCCGCTGTTTCCCGATAAAATAGACGA
>DAMDEB010000026.1:11535-24632 GCA_032090075.1 Caproiciproducens sp. | reverse complement strand
TGTGATATAAGCGCCGGAAAGACCGTTTGTGAAGTTATCCTTCGCACCGCGCTGTGCGGAAAGAACGTCCTTCGGCCAGTATCCCTTGTTTGCCCAATCGTGCATTTTGACTGCCCAATCCTCAAACTCCTGTGTAAAGGCGGGATGCATCACAGTTTTGTAGTCGCTTGCGCTTTTTGAGACAAGGAACATATCACTCTCCGGGATACCGGGAGCATGAATCCATTTTCCGGTTGAGCCTACAAAGAGGGTGTAAAGGTTCTCGGCGTCAGCCGGTCCGCCGTTTAACGGAGCAAACTTTTCATTCTTTGCAACCGCGTCCATATACGCTTCCATTGTACTGATATCTGTAACGGGCTTCAGATTGTATTTTTTCAATAAATCATCGCGGGAAACGAAGCCGTAAGGGGTGAACTCCGTATAAAGGCTGGGTACGCCGTATATTTTATCGCTAACTTTTACCTGATTCCAGTTGCTGTCGGAAATTGCCGCTTTCAGCGTGGGCACTTTGTCAAGCATTGGTGTAATGTCGACAAGGGAACCCTGCTTTGCAAGCGTGGAATAAGCGACCGGACCGTTGGACGAAACATAGGCCATGTCGAAATCCTCACCGGAAGCGAACAGCAGCGGGTATTTGGTTGAAACGTCCGCCCAGCTGATATACTTAACGGTAAGGGTCGTGTTGATATCCTTCTTCAGCTTTTCATTGATTTTTGCCACAACATCCTTGTTGAACTTGCCCTCATCACCAAGAAGATACATCGAAATGTTTACTTCTTTGGAAGTGTCCACAGCGCTGGTGGTTGCCGGGGTGCTTGCCGCGGGACCTGCCGTATTGCCCTTGCCGCACGCAGCCAAGCCGGTTGCCGCTAAGGTGGTTGCTAAAACGAGGGAGATCGCTTTTTTTGCCAGATTCATGTAATTTCCTCCTTTAATCTTATAGAAGCTTTCATAGAAAAGCAAGATGCGCAAACAAATTTAACAATATTTTTAAAATCTATATAAATCCTGTATTTAACCTTTTACAGCACCAATCGTAAGACCGCTTACGAAATAACGCTGAATCAGCGGATACAGAAGAATAATCGGTCCCGTCGTCAAAACCGCGGTCGCCATTTTAACAGATTGCGTTGGCAAATCTGACGGTTTAATAAACATTCCCTGTTTCAGTAAAGTTTGGATATTGGTCTGGTTAACCATCTTTTGCAGGAAATACTGGAGCGGATATTTTTCTGCCGTCTGAATATACAGCATTGCGTTATACCATTCGTTCCAATACGCAAGGGCAAGGAATAACCCGACGGTCGCAAGCGAAGGAACCGCAAGAGGCATAAAAATTTGCAAATAAATACGGAAGTCCCCTGCGCCGTCAAGCGTGGCGGATTCATACAGGGAATCCGGAATTGACTTTAAGAAATTCCTCATTAAAAAGATGGACCAGGCGCTGATCATCGCGGGAAATATCATCGCAAGAAAGCTATCCTTTAAATGGAGGTATTTCACCATCAATATATAGGTAGGAATTAAGCCGCCGCTGAACAGCGTTGTAAAGTAAATAAAAAACGAGAAAAAGTTACGGTATTTAAAATCCTTACGGTTCAATACATAGCCCGCCATCGACATGAAGAACAGTCCCAGCGAAGTACCCACAACAACAAGGGTAATGGTCACTCTGTACGCGTCCAGCAGCGTTGTGGGGTTATTCAGCAAAAACTTGTACGCGGAAAGCGTCCATTGACGAGGAAACAGTTTATAGCCTTCTGTCAAAATTTCATGTTCATTCATGAAGGATGAAGAAATCATTAACAAAAATGGGAATAAGCAGATAATTGAGAACGAGCCAACGAAAATATAGCATATCGCTTTCAGCATGGTATTGCCGGCACCGGCCTTAATTGTATTTTGATTACTGCGTGCCATTTTTCTGCCTCCTTTTTAAAATAATGCGCTGTCAGGCTCGATCTTTCGCACAATCAAATTCACAACCAATACCAGAATCAAACCGAATATGGACTGATAGAATCCGACCGCCGCACCCATTGAGAAGTTATATTGTCCGACAAGGCTTCGGAACACATAGGTATCAATAATATCTGTCTGCGGATACAAAATTGAGTTGTTTCCGATTAAATTGTAAAACAAATCAAAGGAGCCTTTTAAAATGCCACCCAATCCAAACAGGAACAGTAAAATAAAGGTGGGCTTCAGCATTGGAACGGTAACGTAGCGGATTCTCTGCCAAAGGGAAGCACCGTCAATGTATGCCGCTTCATAAATATCCGTACTGATACCGCTGATGGTCGCAAGGTAAACAATCATGCCGTACCCTGTAACGGACCAAAGGTGAAAGGCTACGATAATGTATTTCCAAATCCCGGGATCACTGTAAAAATCATGCTTCACCGAGCCAAGGGAGGTAAGGACTGTATTAACGAAGCCTGAATTGTAATTAAAAAAGTTGTAGGCAAATACGCCCACAATAACCATGGAAATAAAATAAGGAAGAAGGATAACGGACTGGGAAATCTTTTTAAACCACTTGTTGGCAACCTCTGAAAGCATAACGGCGAAAGTGATTTCAACTATATTTTCCAATGTAAGGAATACCAAGTTATATAAAAGGGTATTTTTTGTGATATTCCATAAAGCTCCATTTTTAATTAGGAATTCAAAATTCTTCATTCCGACGAACGGACTTGCAAAAATGCCCTTGTTCATATTGTAATTAACAAAAGCGATGTAAGCACCGGGCATTGGAATATAACAGAACACAATGAAAAAAAGGATTGTGGGAGTCAGCATAAGGAATAAAATCTTATTTCTTTTCAGCTCATGACCAAAGCTGCGCAGGCGGTACGACGGACTTGCCATAGTTAATAATCCTCCTCTGTGCAATATAGACAAGTTGAGATACATACAAATGAAAACGTTTCCTCAGGTTGTTTTTTGTATCCTGTGCCCAATTATAGTTTGCACATTTTCTTTTGTCAATACTTTTTATTAAAAAATAATATTTTATTACCGTGAGTTATTAGCTTTACTATGAAATTTGTCTACTGTAATTGTAAAACTTGCTGGAATTAAATAAAATAATATTTTTAACCATACAAAGTTTAGAAAAACATTGACATTTCTATGAGAAAATAATATAATCGTTGCAGAATAATGGAAACGTTTTCTCAACCTATTTTGTCGCTTTGCAGGCGGCTGATCGATGATGGCAGCTCAGCTGAGTAAACAATAAGAAGTTAAGAGAAACTTCCGGTTGACATAATTCGGAGTAAAGCAGCACTTTGTAGGCTGGTTAGCGAGATGAACCTAATTCCGGAACAACGTTTCAGCAAAAAATACAGCGGACGATATATAAAAAAGAGGAGATATGATGTGTTATGAAAACATTTTCTTTTGATTTAAATTCTTCGATGAAGCCTTTGGAAAAGTATTGGAGTTTTTGTGTGGGAAGCTGCCACGCCACTACTGCACTGAGGGAAGATTATCGGCGCCAGCTTGAACAGTGCCAACGTGAAATTGGTTTTCGCTATGTGCGTTTTCATGGATTGTTCGATGACGACATGAGCGTAGTAAGGCAGAATCCGGGCAGCAATGACTTGATTTTATCTTTTTCGAATATAGACAATATTTTTGATTTTCTGCTCTCAATCGGCATGAAGCCGTTTATTGAATTGGGCTTTATGCCGGATTGTTTAAAAAGCAAAAATACAACTGTTTTTCACTATAAGGGAAATACCGCTCCGCCCGCTGATTATGACAAATGGGGTTGGTTTATTCGCCGCTTTGTGGAACATCTTATTTCCCGCTACAGCCGCGATGAAGTACGCCAATGGTTTTTCGAAGTCTGGAATGAACCGAACCTCGGCGGTCCGGACTCGCCGGATGGTTTTTGGGCCGGATCCATGGAAGAATATTTTAAGCTTTATAAAGTGACTTCCGAGGTAATTAAATCTGTTGATTCTTTCGTAAAGGTCGGCGGCCCCGCGACCTCCAACAACGCGTGGATTCCGGAAATGGTTGCATTTTGTAAAAACAGCGGCGCACCCATCGACTTTATCTCCACTCACCATTATCCTACGGATGTGGTGCTGGGATACGGTGTGGAGGACAGCCAGAATTTTGCAAAGCCGTCTAAAGATATCTCGGGCGAAAAAGCGGAAGAAGAATATAAAGAGCAAGAATCGATTTTTTACGATCACTTGTGGGAACGCGTGGACCGCGGCGTGTTGACCGATATGACAAAAAAGGCGGTCGGTGAGGCCGCGGGACTGCCTGTTTATTACACAGAGTGGAACAGCTTAGCCGGGACTCCATCCGACGGCCCGTTTGGGTCATCTTTTATCGCCAAGACGGTGCTGGACGGTGCAGGTCTGGTAAAAGGCTATTCCTACTGGACCTTCAGTGATATTTTTGAAGAAGGCGGCATGCCCAGCGCGGCTTTTCACGGCGGGTTCGGCTTGCTGACCATGCAGGGCGTTCCCAAGGCAAGTTACCGCGCGTTTCAGCTTCTACAAGAGCTGGGTGACAAGCTGTATGAACAGAAAATGGCAGATGGAACGGTGGATGTATATGCGGTACGCAAGGACGTTTCCGGCGCAGTTCAGCTAATGATTGTAAACCATCACTCCCTGCTGCACCCGATTGCCGAAGAAACCGTGAAAATCACATTGACCGGATTGAACGTACCGGGCGCAGCTAAGCTGCCGGCTGAGATTAAGCGTGTGGATGAGACACACGGAAACGCCCTGCGCCGCTGGCAAGAAATGGGTTCCCCGGAATATGTTGTGTCCGCATTAAAAGCCGCTTCCGAAGTGGTCGCGGAAAGCGCGGTGATTGTCGTATCCGGTGGCTGTGCGGAAATCGAACTGACCGTGCCGCCAATGGGAATGGCATTGGTGAATTTATATCTTAATTGAACAATAATAGGATAATCGCTTATAAAAAGTAGAGGGGAATTCAGTAATGAATTTAAATTATATCGTAACCACATGTCGAAATAATTCGGTCGATACAGAAAAGGATCAGATTCCTTTTGAGCAGGAACATGATGAGGAAATGCCTTTTGTAAATCTCTACCCCAAGCATGGTTATCAGGCCTTTGAAGGCTTTGGCGGGGCGATTACAGAGGCGGCTGGCTATACTTTTTCCAAAATGAGCGAAGCAAAGCAAAATGAGGTTTTGCAGGCGTACTTTGGAGCGGATGGAAACCGCTACCGCTTTGCGCGCATGGCAATTGACAGCTGTGATTTTTCCCTTGGAAACTATTCCGCCGTTACAGATTCCGGTGATCAAGAGCTTTCTACCTTCAGCCTAAAACGTGACGAAAAATATATTCTGCCGATGCTGCGAAAAGCACAGGAAATTTCCGGGGAGCCGATTGAGATTATGCTTTCTCCATGGAGTCCGCCGGCGTTTATGAAAAGCAACGGTGCGAAAAACGGAGGAGGCTTCCTCAAACCGGAATACCGTTCTCTGTGGGCGCGCTATCTTTGCCGCTATGTACAAGAGTACCGTAAAATGGGCTTTTCTGTAACGATGCTGACCATACAAAATGAGCCAAAGGCCGCCCAACGGTGGGATTCCTGTTTGTATACAGCGGAACAGGAAAAGGCTTTTTTAAGAGATTTTCTCTATCCGGAGCTAATGAAAAGTGAACTAAAAGATGTCCAAGTTTGTATATGGGACCATAATAAAGAGCGTGTGTTTGAGCGTGCGGAAGCAATTATTGATCAGGAAACGGATAAAATGGTGCAGGGTATCGCCTTCCACTGGTACAGCGGCGACCACTTCGGCGCACTCCGGTTGACCAAAGAGGTGTTTCCGGACAAAAAGCTGATTTTCAGTGAAGGCTGCGTGGAATATTCCCGATTTGACGGGGAAAATCAATTGGCACATGCACAGATGTATGCCCACGATATCATTGGAAACCTGAACGCAGGAATGAATGTGTCACTGGACTGGAATATCATCCTTGACGAAAAAGGCGGCCCCAATCATGTGGGGAACTACTGTGAAGCACCAATTATGTGTGACACACAGAATGATACCGTCATCAAAAATGTTTCTTATACTTATATTTGGCATTTCAGCCGCTTTATTCAGCGAGGGGCACGGCGCATTGCGGCTTCATCCTATACAGATCAGTTGGAAATCACCGCGTTCCAGAACCCAGATGACACCATAACGACTGTCTTGCTGAACCGCACAGGTGAGAAGGTGCCGGTTTCGATTCGTTTGGAGGGACAGCTTGCCTCTTTTTGTGTTCCCGCAAACTCAATTGTAACAGGATTGATCAGTTAATGTCCTTGAATTGCGGTTAGGAATTTTATTGTGTAGGATTTAAAGTTTATAGCTTATGCTATATCTTCCTCTCAACGTAGTCAGGCGAGAAATATAAATTAACGAATAGTACGAGAATTATTTATGGAGGCATCTTTGTGATATTGAAACAGAAAACAGAACTTATTACATTTATCGAGGGAGATACCCGCTGTTCTTTCTTGCCTACTGGCGATATATATGAATTCACAAACGACAGGTTTATAATGAATGGATTTCAGGGAAACCTCATGGATGGCTCCGTGAATAATATTTATCTTCGCATCTATGGTACAAATGGAATCGAAGCCTATCCGCTGCTTGGAATTCGTTCGGGCAGTGCGCTTCGTGCGGGTGAAAACTGCATGGAATATTCAGGCACAGTGAACAATATATCCTATACGGTCTGCTTTTGCCTCGCAAAAGATTCAATTTGGTTCTGGAAGATTGACTTAGAGGGGAACGGGCAGACTGTGGATGTTGTCTATGGGCAGGATATTGGAGTGGGAGAAAAGGGCGGTGTTCTCACGAATGAACTGTATGTCAGCCAGTATCTTGATCATGCAGTGATGCAGGGAAAAAACGGATATGTTGTCTGTTCCCGCCAAAACCAGCCGCAGGGTGGGGATTTTCCATATCTCCAGCAAGGCTTGCTGGGCGCTGTGGCGACAGGATTTTCCACCGACGGAATGCAGTTCTTCGGAAGGGAATATAAAGCAACCAACCGGCCCGCCGCGCTAACGGGAGACCTTCAAAATGAAAATCGACAGTTTGAGTTTTCCTACACTGCGCTGCAGACAGAAAAATTCAGTTTGAATGGTGCCCGAAATCTAACGTTTTATGGTTTGTTTAAAAAAGATCATCCTTCAGCTGTAACGGGAATTGAATTCGGTAAGGAACTGATGGATGCTTTTTACCGCTTGGATTGTCACCCCGACCTGGTCGTCCCGAAACCGCAGCTGAAAAATGTCGGCAAACCGTTCGTTTCCGCTGTTTGGGGCAGAGGGAAACTTGAAAAGCAGTTTCCGGAGCGCAGGCTGGAAGAAATCGAAAATGATACATTGCTTTCCTTCTTTACCCCGGAGCATGAGCATGTTGTACTCCAGGCAAAAGAACTAAAAACAGAACGCCCACACGGCAACATCATTACTACAAAAATGGATGATGAAAATATAAGCGAGGGGCTACTCAGCTCTACAAATTATATGTATGGCCTTTTTAACGGACAGGTTCTTGCCGGAAATACGAATCTGCACAAATTTCTTTCTACGCCGAGGGGACTGCTAAATATTCTGAAAAATTCCGGACAGCGTATCTATATGAAAATGGATGGTTTATACCGGATTTTGACTCTTCCGGCGGCGTATATGATGGATGTTAACAGTGCAAGGTGGTATTATCAGTTGCCGAATGATATGCTAACAGTAACGGTTTATGCTGTCGCCGAACGGCCTGACCTTGTAATTGAGATTGCTTCAGAGCAGAGAAAATGTTATGATTTTATCATCACCAATCAACTTGTAATGGGGGAGCAGGAGTTTATCCATCCGGTGGAAATGGAGCAGAACGGAACTGTTTTTACTTTCAAGCCGGATGCAAACTACTGGGAAAATAGTCCATACCCTGATTTTCACTTTCATATGATTGTTCCAAGTATGGCGGAAGTAAGTGATGACCGAATTTTTTTCACAGATGGCAAAACGAGGAATGGTACTCTTCTTACAGTTTCGGTCAGTCACTCCTGCTCATTTCGAATTGTGATGCAGGGAAGGGTAAACGCGGAGAAAACAAAGCCGCTTCACGATTACAGCTATGATGTGGAGCGTGAGCATTATCATCGCTTCTATTGCTCCTTGACGCGGTCTTTCCACCTTACCATAACAGGGAAAGAGGAAAACCAAACCAATAAGCTGAATGAAACTGTATGGTGGTATACACATAATGCGATGGTGCACTTTGCTGTTCCCCACGGTTTGGAGCAACCCGGCGGTGCAGCCTGGGGTACTCGCGATATCTGTCAAGGCCCAATGGAGTTTTTTCTTTCGACCCAGCATTACGCGCTCGCCAGAAATGTATTGCTCCGTATTTTTGCGCATCAGCTTTTGGAAACAGGTGAATGGCCGCAATGGTTTATGTTTGACCGCTACACTGCCAGTGCGGATGAGTGCCACGGAGATGTTGTCTTCTGGCCGCTTAAGTGTGTGAGTGACTATATAAAGGCCACAGATGATTTTGATATCTTGAATACTCTGGTGGATTATCGAAAAGTGTCTGATAGGGAGGTAGCCGAAAAGCCGGAAACTCTTCTCGATCACATTAGAAAAGCAATCAAATCTATCTATGATAGATTCCGTTTTGGTACGGCTTTGATTTCATACGGCGGGGGCGATTGGGACGACACCTTACAGCCTGTCGGTGAAGAGATGAAAGAAAAGCTTGTTAGTGCATGGACACAGGCTTTGGCTTATCAGGTCATCCTAGGATTAAGCGAATCGATTGCGCGCGCGGATCTCAGTTTTGCAAAAAAGCTTGAGAAAATGGCAAAAGAAATTGGCTTCTCTTTCCATCGCTATTTGATAAAAGACGGTGTGATTGCCGGATTTGTATACTGTGAATCCGACGAGGATATCCATTATCTGCTCCATCCGCAAGATCGGGAGACCGGGATTCACTACCGCTTGCTTCCGTTGACCCGCAGTATCATCAGCGGCCTTGCAGATCCGGATTTAGCAGAACGGAATATCAGCTTAATTGATCAACATCTGAGCTTTCCGGACGGTATCCGGCTGATGGATCGTCCGGCACGGTACAGCGGCGGTGTCAGCAAAATGTTTCGTCGCGCGGAACAAGCTGCGAATGTTGGGCGGGAAATTAGTCTGCAGTATGTGCATGCACATATTCGTTATATTGAAGCAATGGCAAAAATGGGCAAGTCCCAGCGCGCGTGGGAAGCCCTTTTTCAAGTCAATCCCATCAATATCCGCGAAAGCGTTCCCAATGCCGTTACGCGCCAAAGCAACGTTTATTTCAGCAGTTCCGATGGTGATTTTAAGGACCGCTATGAGTATCAGGAACGTTTTGATTTGCTGCGAAGTGGAAAAATTGATGTGAAAGGCGGCTGGCGTCTGTATTCCAGCGGACCCGGCATCTATCTGCGTCAAGTTGTTTCCAATCTGCTTGGGATTCGGGATGACGCCTCTGCACTGAAAATCGATCCGGTACTTCCCCTGTCACTTGATGGACTGCGCTTTGAATATCAGTATTGCGGAAAACCGATTACTTTTGTGTATCATCTGAGCAGCACAGGAAAAACAGTATCCGAGGTTACCGTAAACGGAGAGACCCTCGCGATGACACCCATACCGAATCCCTACCGCCCGGGCGGCGTGAGAATAGAAAAAGATGTTTTGCTAAAAAAACTCAATGATGCAAATGAAGTGCACATCACGCTGATATAATATTTTTGTGCATGTGGCCTTCTGACACAGATCCAGGTTTGAACTGCGTTGATTTTTACAAGATGCAGATAGAAGCAGGTCGGTTTTGTGTCGGTATGATAGATGATTAGTATTTTCCATGTAGCTATCTGCAGTCCTTAACAAGGCACGTCGTTTGCGCACTCAAAAATAAAAAGGAGTCTGAAAATATGATAATCCCTCAAAAACTTTTGCCCAATGATGTGATCGGAATAATCGCGCCTTCTTATGCTGTGAAACCCGAAGAGATAGAAATATCTCTGCATACGCTTGAAGCAAAAGGCTTCAGAGTCAAACTTGCAAAAAATCTTTTCAAAGACACTTATGGATATGCCGCTTCACCGCAAGAACGTGCAGATGATTTCAACACAATGATTGCAGATGATGAAGTAAAGATGGTTTTCTTTGGCGGCGGAGAAGTCTGCAATGAAATTTTACCCTATGTTGATTTTGAAGCGATCAAAAAGCATCCTAAGATCATTTGCAGCCATAGCGACAGCACCACTATATTAAATGCCGTTTATACAAAAACAACATTGGTTACCTATTACGGCTCCTGCCCTCAAACATTTTCAAATCTTACGGATTATAATTTCAATCAGTTTAAAAGCAGATTGATGGATGGAGATACTGGTCGTTTTGATAAAAACAGCCAATGGGGAACAATCAATAACGGGAAATGTGAAGGTACGTTAATCGGAGGTTATCTCGTCAATTTTGCATTCATGCTCAACGGAGGGTTTCTGCCTTACGACACTTCCTGTAAATACATTTTGTTTATTGAAGATCACATACAATTCAGTTCACCGGCAGTAGTAAGCAAATGTTTCTCCCATATTGAACAAAGCGGCTTTTTTGCACATGTATCCGGTTTGATATTCGGACATTATGCAACGGAATACTACGCTGAGATAGATGATATCTTAAAAAGGATATCTGCTAAATACAATATTCCGGTTGTAAAGTGCGATGATTTTGGGCATGGCGAAAACAATGCGGTTTTACCGATCGGCATAACAGCAACTTTAGACGCAACGAATCAGTCTCTGAGTTTGGATCATCAGACGGTAATCAACAGACCGTAAGGCCAAGAGTCAAACTGAGTATGAAGGGATAACATTACTTAATCCCCAACCTCTCACACTACCGTACCGTTCGGTACAAGGCGGCTCCCCAGGCTGCCTCTGTTCAGAAGCAAATGATAATCAAGAAACAACGTGTACCACTCGCTTTCTTCAAAAGCTGTTTTGAGATAGCAGGCTTCACGATTGGGCTATCGGCACTCCGCCGGTAGCCTTTTCTCGTATTTGCCACCAACTTGTTTCTCACCAGCGTTTTGCAGGCTCTCTGAAAACAGCAGAATTTTTTCTTTAATCACTTATTTCCACGGATACCGGATTGCATTTGCGGGACCAACTCCAGTATGACCGAACCCCCACCCTGTTTTAGCAAGCTTCTACTCTTATTCTACTGCTCATAGATATGGCGAAGTCCAGAAGAAAAAAGAAGTACACCAAAGTGAAATGCATGGACGGTAATATTTAAAAGAGAAAAATTTGATCATTTGTTTTTTCAGCCTTGCTTGCAGTCACTGTATTTTGGTAAAATAATAAAAGTCTATATTTTTGGATATGCATAGCAAAAATACATAAAATAAAATATTTAGATGTGCTATTGACAATACAATATAGCCATACTATAATGTAGTTGAACGTTCAACCTAAGCCATACTTTAAATTTGCGATAAAGAGGAGAAAAGTAATGAAAAAGTTTTTAAGCGGTATTCTTTGCTTGGCAATGATTTTATCCCTTACGACCGGTTGCACAACCCAAAAGAGTGCGGACACAGCTTCAAAAGCAGATGCGGCATCGGCTTCACCTCAATCCGTGGCGGAAGATAAAAAAGTTTCTGTTAAACTCGGCATTTGGCCGGAGGATACACTAACCGATGATATTAAAATGCATGAAGGCTTTGTAACAGAATTCAAGAAAACGCATCCAAATGTTGAGATTGTTCCGTCATACTACAAATACGCGACAGATACCTTTGTTTCCTTAGCGGCTTCCGGCAAGTTGCCAACCGTTTTTGAAACATGGTACACAGAACCGCAGAAACTAATTGCCGGCGGTTTTGTTGCAGATATTACGGACGTTCTAAAAGAAAAGAACTGGCCGGATCAAATGAATGATTCTATCAAAAAGCTGCTTTCAAAGGACGGCCGCATTTATGGTATCCCAAGGGACGGCTACGCGCTGGGCTTGATGCTCAATGTCGATATGTTTAAAGCCGCAGGCTTAGTGGACGATAAAGGCTACCCGATTTATCCGAAAACATGGGATGAACTGGCGGTCACTGCACAGAAAATCAAACAAAAAACCGGTGAAGCAGGCTTCTGCCTTCTGGGTAAGGACAATGCTGCCGGCTGGCATTTCAGCAATATTGCATGGGGCTTCGGCGCAACACTGACGAACGAGAGCAATGGTAAATTTACTGCAAATGTAAACACACCGGAAGCAATCGCTGCAATGCAGTATGTTAAAGATTTAAAATGGAAATATGATTGCCTGACTGCCGACCCGACAAAAGAAGACTGGGCATCCGGATTTGTAAATTTAGGAACAGGCACGGCGGCAATGTACATAGGCGCAAATGATGCGGTAAACCAGCCGACGCAGGTAAACAAATTACCGATTAAGGATCTTTCAATCGTGCCAATTCCGGCGGGTCCAAAGGGCCAGTATTCCCTTTCCGGCGGCACACCTTACATGTTTGCCAAGAACGCGACAAAAGAAGAGATCAGTGCTGCGCTGGATTACATTGAAATTATGGGTAAATCTCCAATGACCAGTGAAAATGCGTTAAAGGGTATGGAAGCGGATGCGAAGAGCAGAGTATCAAAAGGTGTTCCGGTACTGCCAATCTTCCCCGCATGGACAGATCCGACCTTCCTTGCTGCAAACAAAAAGATTACGGAAGAGAACAGCAATGTAGACATGAAGCTTTATCAGGATTATTTTGATACCATTGAAAAAACTGGAAATCTTCATTTTGAAGAAGTCGGTTCCGCACAGGATCTGTATTCCGAATTGACAAAGGTAATTCAAGCTGTCGTTACAGATAAGAATGCGGATATTCCAAAAATGATGGCAGCAGCCAATGCAAATTATCAAAAGCTTCTCGATGAAAAGGTTAATAAATAACACCGCGCAAATTCCCTGTTTTAAAGATTAGAGATGTTAAACGGGGCCGCCCCGCGGCCCCGTTCCTTAGGGATATTGCTGGAAGGTGAT
>DAMDEB010000026.1:8089-11525 GCA_032090075.1 Caproiciproducens sp. | reverse complement strand
AGGGTTCAAATGAGTGAAAAAAAGTCTTTTTCTTCTTTGCGTAATAGTATATCCGCATGGCTGATCATGCTGCCCGGATTAATATTATTCGCTTTTTTTGTATGGGAGCCATTGCTCGAAAGCATTCGGCTTTCACTTTATACTGCCAAAGGAATTAACCTGATTGATTTCGTTGGATTTAAAAACTACATTGCAGTCATTCAGCACCCCGATTTTTTACCGGCTATCCGGAATACGTTTTTATATACGTTCTGGTCGCTCGCCATCGGATTTTTCATCCCGATTATTATGGCGACCTTAATTACAGAAACAGTACATATGAAAAGCTTTTTTCGAGTCGGCGTTTACTTCCCCAATATTATGCCGGGACTGGCAACCGTAATGATGTGGGGTTATTTGTTTCGGCCGGGGAAAACCGGAGTACTGAACATTTTGATGTCGGCATTTAAAATTCCGCCGTTTGACTGGCTGGCAAACCCTATGTGGACGATCCCTCTGATTGTTCTTACAATGACATGGAAAAGTGCGGGTTCAACCGCGCTGATTTATATGGCTGGCATGAGCAGTATTAACCCGGAACTTTACGAAGCCTCCACCATTGACGGTGCGACGCCGTGGAAGCGCTTTCGCTACATTTCCCTGCCAAGCATTTTCGGGTTGGGAAAAACATTATTGATTTTACAGATTATCTCTGTATTCCAAATCCTGTATGAGCCATTGGTTATGACCAACGGCGGGCCGAATAATGCGAGCATCTCGGTGATGCAGCTTGTGTTCCGATATGCGTTTGAAGATTTCAATTACCCGATGGCAGCGTCCTTATCGGTTATTATCTCCATCATTCTTGTGCTTCTTACCGCAATCTACTTTAAGGCAACAAAAGGGAAAAAAGCATGAGATTTTCTACAAATTGATTAAGGGAGTGCCGAACGATGTCTTTTTTTAACAAATATAGAGATAAACAGGATGGTACCATCCGATTTTATGATATAAAATCCCCACGGATAAAGGTTATTAGTGTATTGATTTTTCTGGCGTGTATCGCCATGATTGTTATCGCAATTTTCCCCGCGCTGTGGGTATGCCTTGCGAGTTTTAAAAATATTCAGGAATTTCGCCGTAACACGACGATTCTGCCGAGCAAATATGATTTTAGTGTTTTTGTAAAGACCTGGAATGACCTCCATTTTTTGAAGTATTACTTTAATTCCTTTCTCGCTGTCGCAGGTAGCGTAGTAAGTGCCGTCTTTTTTAACGGACTTTTGGCTTACGGGCTTGCCATTTTAAAGCCAAGGGGTTATAAAATCGTAACGGGGCTGGTTATGTGGAGTTTGCTGATTCCGGCTACCACAAGCGTCGTTTCTCTTTTTGTTAATATTACACGAGTCGGGCTGGACGGCTCTTTTGTTCCTCTTTGGCTGGCAATTGGCGCAAATGCTTTTTATGTTCTGCTTTTTAAAGAGTTTTTCGAGCAGCTTCCAAAGGAATTGATTGAGGCGTCCACGTTGGACGGGTGCAGCAATTTCAAAATATTTTATATGATAGTTATTCCTCTTTCGGTTTCCATTGTAATGGTTGTGGCAATTTTCGCGGTGAGCGCCGCGTGGTCGGACTTTTTGCTTCCTTATCTTGTGCTTTCCAACACGGATAAGGTAACAGTTATGGTTCGGCTGTTCCAGTTCCGCACGAATAACACAAATGATGTGGATGTACTGCGTGCAATTGTATTCTCCATTATTCCTCCAATCATACTATTTACAATCTTTCAAAAACAAATTACGCAGAGTGTGGTCTCCGCGGGAATTAAGGGGTAACAATGGGAAAAGTAGCGGATACATACTATTGCGTTGACCCGTGGAAAATCATTGAAAACGGATTTTCGCCGGAACACGCGATGGTGTCTGAATCAATATTTTCACTTGGAAATGAATATACCGGCGTTCGCGGATATTTTGATGAAGGATATTCCGGAAGCCGCCTGACAGGCAGTTATATCAATGGCGTTTTTGAGGAGAAATCCCTTGAAACAAGCGGATACAAAGGAATCGTGAATACCATGACCTATATGGTAAACACGGTGGATTGGCTCTATACTCGCCTGCAAATTGACGGCGAGGTACTGGACTTAAACGCCGCAAAGTTCCGGGATTTTGTCCGTGTATTGAATTTAAAAACAGGGATTTTAACCCGCTCCTTTGTTTGGCGCACCAAAACCGGCAAAGAGGTGGAATTGACCTTTGAACGCTTTTTATCCATGCAGGAGCCGCATTTCGGCGGTCAAAAAATACGGGCGCGGGCGCTGAATTTTAACGGTAGCCTGGAAGTACAGGCAGGACTGGATTTTTCACAGCCCCATGTAAATACGGGTGAAAATCGATGGAACTGTATTTCAAGCAGGGCCGAAGAAAATTACTGCGAAATGGTGGCGCAAACCAAACAGAGCAGGCATAAGGTTTTCTGCCAATGCTGCTTTTCGGGCGATATGGAGCAGATGACTTCTGTACAGACGAAGGAAAAAATGAGCATACTGTCCTTTACACTTCCCTTAAAACAGGACGGGGAGGCGCAGTTCTCACGTGTTGTACAAATTCTTTCCTGCACGGAACAAACAACCGCACCGGAAGAATTTGAGCGTGTTTTCACAGCGAAAGCAGCCGTTCTTTCAGCGACAAACTACGATACGCTGAAAGCAGGCAGCTGCGAATGGTGGGAACAGACGTGGCAGCGTTCAGATATTCAAATTGATGGCGATTCGGTAAATCAGCAGGGAATCCGGTATTGCATTTTTCAGATGCACCAGACCTATCATGGAACGGATGCAAAGTCGGTTATCGGAGCAAAAGGGCTGACGGGCGAAGTGTATAACGGAAACACCTTTTGGGATACGGAAACCTATTGCCTGCCGTTTTATCTTTTCAACAACCCGCAGGCCGCGAAAAAGCTCCTGATGTTTCGGTATGATTCGCTTCCCCAAGCACAGGAGCGTGCAAAAGCATTGGACTGTGAGGGCGCCTTTTACCCGATTGCCACGATAGACGGCCGGGAATGCTGCAACTTATGGCAGCACGCCAGCTTACAGCTGCAAGCCTCAACCGGGGTGGCCTATGGCATTTGGCATTATGTGAATGTGACCAAGGATGAAGATTTTCTTTATGAGTACGGTGTGGAAATGCTTGTAGAAATCTGCCGTATGCTCGCAACCAGGGGCGACTGGAGCCAGGAAACGGGCAAGTACGGATTTTATGGTGTGATGGGGCCGGATGAATTCCAAATGATGGTCAATCACAACTGCTACACCAATTTCATGGCAAAAAAGACCTTTGAATATACATTGCAGGCAATTCATCAAATGCAGGAAAAGCCGGATTTACAAAGCCGGTTCAATGCGCTTTCCATCAGCGCTCAGGAATGTTCCAACTGGGCGGATATGGCGGAG
>DAMDEB010000026.1:7490-8079 GCA_032090075.1 Caproiciproducens sp. | reverse complement strand
ATTCCCTACGACAAACGAACCGGAATCTTTGAGCAGAACGAAGGCTTCTTTACCCTTCCTCATATCGATGTGGACAAAATTCCGGTCACGGATTTTCCGCTCTACAGCCATTGGAGCTACGACCATATTTATCGCAATGACATGATTAAGCAGCCGGACGTACTCATGATGATGTTCCTGTACAATGCATCTTTTACGCAGGAGCAGAAATTAAAGAACTACGCTTATTATGAACCGCGATGTATTCATGAAAGCTCGCTTTCCCCCTCGGTGCATTCCATTTTGGCTTCCGAACTGAAAAAACATCAGGAGGCGTATCACTTTTTCGGATTTGCTACACGTTTGGATTTGGATAATTACAACCGCAATACCGGTGAAGGATTGCACACGACTTCCATCGCGGCGGCGTGGATGAACATTATCTACGGATTTGGCGGCATGCGCTCCGACGGGGATCTCCTGTGTTTTCACCCGACCATTCCCAAACAGTGGAAAAGTTACTCCTTTCAGATTATGGTACGGGATGACACTCTCTTTGTAAAAGTTGAGCAGGAAAAACTGCGGCTTCATACAGAAAACGGTTCGAAGC
>DAMDEB010000026.1:3815-7480 GCA_032090075.1 Caproiciproducens sp. | reverse complement strand
ACCTTTATGATAAGGATATTGTAATTGGACAAGCGGAAGTAGCAGTGGAAATACCCGAACAGTGGAGGACTGCGGCAGATGAGTAACTGGATCATTGACAGCAGCGATTTCAGTGCGGAGAAGATTGCTGATCTTGGAAATCAATATTTTATCGGCAACGGTTACCTTGGCGTTCGCGGAACACTCGAGGAGTATGGCAAAGACCAGCTGGCGGCTATTAATTTAGCAGGAATCTACGACCGGCACGGCTCGGAGTGGAGGGAGCCACTCAACGCCCCCAACACACTTTTTACATGGGTTGAAATCAATCATAAAGCTTATCGGCTCCCCATTTGTGCTCCGCTTGAGCACCGACAGCAGCTCGACTTTGAAAAAGCTCTGCACAGCCGCAAAACCGTATGGAAAACAGAAAGCGGGATGCTTTGCATTACCGCACAGCGGTTTGCAAGCATGGCAAACCCGCATTTAATCTGTATGGAGTATGTGGTTTCTACAGATTTTTGCACGCATGTGACCTTGCACACGGGAATCGATTGTGATATTTGGGACATTCACGGCCCGCACTACGAAAAAACGGAAATGGGTGTTAAGGAAGAAGCTCTCACGGTGCTTGCCACAGCAGGCGAGACCAAAGCGCAGGTCGCCGTCAGTGAACTTGCTTTATGCGACTTTCATAGAAATCAAAGCATTCATTGCAGCGACACCAAAATTCTGCGTGAAATCCAATTTGAGACTGACGGGAAAAGAAGCTATCGGCTTTGTAAATTTATTTCGATTTATACCACGCATGACTGCGGTAATCCTCTGCACGATGCGCTTGTCTGCTCCAATGCATCTGCCAAAACAGGGTATGAGCAGGAAAAAGCGGCGCATATCGGTAAGTGGTCGGAGCTGTGGGACAATACCCGCGTGGAAATTGAGGGCGACGACGCAGCAATGCGGGCGTTGAATTATTCGATTTACCATTTGCACTGTATTGCGCCGCGGCACGCGGAAAGCATGTCTATTCCGGCGCGCGGGCTTTCCGGGCAAACCTACAAGGGTGCGGTGTTTTGGGATACGGAAATGTTTATGCTGCCTTTTTACCTTTACACAGAACCCAAAGTTGCACGGACCTTGCTGAAGTACCGAATCGATACCTTGCCCGGTGCGCGTGCCAAAGCAAAGGAATACGGTTATCGGGGTGCGTTTTACGCGTGGGAAAGTCAGGAGGGCGGCTACGACGCCTGTTCCGATTACAATGTGACGGATGTGTTTACCCAGCGCCCGATGAAAACCTATTTTCGCGATAAACAGGTGCATATCTCCGCGGACGTTGTTTACGGTATTGTACAATACTTAAAGGTGACCGGAGATATGTCGCTGCTTGATGAAGGAGCAGCTGAGGTTATTCTGGAGTGTGCAAATTTTTACCGCTCCGCGCTTGTGGAACGCGCAGATTCCGGTCAGTTTGAAATTCTCGATGTAATCGGGCCGGACGAATACCATGAGCGTGTCAACAATAATGTTTACACCAACCGGATGGCAAAATTCGTGTTCCATGAAGCCGCGGAGCTGATTCGTAAATTGCAGCAAGGCTGCTCCCCACTGCGTGCAAAGTTGGAAAAGCAATTCGACTTAAACAGTATGCTTCAAAAATTTGAAGAGTCTGAACACCGGCTTTATGTGCCGCAGGCAGACGAAGAAACGGGAATTATCGAACAGTTTGACGGCTATTTTAAATTAGAAAATACTTCTGTTGAAGCAGTGCGCGGCCGCCTTTTAGACAGCCGGGAATATTGGGGCGGAGCCTACGGCGTTGCTTCCCAGACGCAGGTGATTAAACAGGCAGATGCTGTCACCATGCTGAATCTCTTTTCTAAAGAGTACGACAGCAAGACTTTAAAAAGCAACTGGGATTATTACGAACCGCGCACGGAGCACGGCTCATCTTTAAGCGCCTGCATGTATGCGATGTCGGCGTGTCGATTTGGCGAACCAGACCTTGCGTATCCATTTTTTATGCAAAGTGCAACAGCGGATTTAAATGGAGGGGGAAAACAGTGGGCTGGGCTGGTGTATATCGGCGGAACCCATCCGGCTGCCTGCGGAGGTGCTTGGCTGACGGCAATACAGGGCTTTGCCGGCGTTTCTGCCGAAAATGGGGTGATGAAAATACATGCGCAACTGCCTTCAAAATGGAAACATATGCAATTTAATATCTGTTTTCAAGACTGCATTTATTCTATTGAGATAACGGGTCAAGACTATAAAATGAGCAGGAAAAACAAAAAATGAGACGGGATTTCCCGTCTCAAGTTTATATCTTCTTAACACTTTTTCTCTCAATAAGGTGCACCGGTAAAATCTTCTGATTTTCCTCAACCGGGTTGTTTTTCAGCCTGTTCATCATAAATTCAACAGCCGCCTTGCCCTTTTCGGCGGCATCCTGATGAATGGTTGTAAGCGTCGGCGATATCAACTGGCAAAGAGTAACATCATCAAAACCGACAACGGAAATATCATTTGGAACATCAAGCCCGCTTTCGTGCAGGCCGGCGATAATACCGGCGGCAAGAATATCCGCGGTGGCAAATACGGCGGTAATCTCCTTGTGCGCAGCAATCTGCCTGCTCAACCGCATATCACTCTGCACATCAAATTCCCCTTGAAAAAGAAATCTATCCTGAAACGGAATATGAAATTCCTCAAGCGCCTGCCGGTAGCCGCGCAAACGTTCCTCAACAACGCCGTGATTGCGGATTTGCGGGGAGGCGAAAGCAATATTTCGGTGTCCGTTCTCAATCAAATATTTCGTTGCCAAATAGCCGCCCTTAAAGTCCTCCAGACCGACGTTCTGCATATTGGGGTGGTTAATATAGCTGTCAATCAGGACAACGGGAACATCAACAGTTGACAGCGTATCGAAAAATTCATCTTCAAATAAACCGGTAAAAAACATGCCGTCAATATTCCAGTTACGCAGAAAACTCAAAAGGTCCGTGCTGTCTTCCACCGTGCGCAGCATCAGGTAATAGCCGTTTTCCCGCAGCGTTTCTTCAACAGCACCGATAAAAGCGGAGTGAAACGGGTCAGAGATGAACCCGCCGGATGCTTTTGGCACAAGGTGATTAATAATACCGATTACTTTGGAGGAATTATTCACAAGCGAACGGGCGGACATATTGGGCACATAACCGCTGCGCTTAATGATTTCATTGATCTGCTCAATTGTTTGTGCGGATACGCGGGAGGTTTTCCCGTGGATAACATTTGAAACAGTGGTATAGCTGACGCCCGCTTCTCTCGCAATATCTTTAATTGTCGTCATAAAATCTACCTTTTTTTATAAAGTTGAACGTTTAATTATATTTTATATCGTATCATATTTTGTATAAATGTGCAATCGCTGATTTAAAGCATGGTTGCTTTCAACGCACAGCCATCCAATAGTAAAAAAATTAATATTTAATAATTACACATCAAGAAACCGGAGGTACATTCAATGATAAAAGGGGTCATATTTGATCTTGACGGGGTGCTTGTAGCCACCGATAAATTACATTATCTGGCATGGAAACGACTTGCGCAGGAGCTGGGAATTACAAATTTTACGGAACAGGACAACGTAAGGCAAAGAGGGGTAAGCCGGATGGCCTCCCTGCAAGTCGTATTGGAAAAATCGA
>DAMDEB010000026.1:1374-3805 GCA_032090075.1 Caproiciproducens sp. | reverse complement strand
CGGCAATACACCGAGCAGGAAAAAGCCTGTTTTGCGGAAAAAAAGAATGAATACTATATCGAATCGCTGACACACTTGACAAAGCAAGCAATTCTGCCGAACGCGGCTGAAACAGTCGCCCAACTTCGTAAAAAAAAGATTCGGGTCGCGGTGGGTTCGGTAAGCAAAAACGCCCCGGTCATCTTACAGCGGACAGGGCTTTTTCCACTGATTGACGAGGTCAGCTGCGGGCTGAATATTACCCGTTCCAAGCCCGACCCGCAGGTCTTTCTTATGGCTGCCGAAAAGCTCGCGCTGAAGCCGGCGGAATGCCTTGTCGTGGAGGATTCCGACGCCGGAATTCAGGCTGCGAAAGCGGCTGGCATGAAGTCCCTTGCCCTCGGACCCGAAAAAGAAAATCCTTTAGCGGATTATCATGCGGTATCACTTGCCGATCCCAGGATTGACTGGGATATGATCATTGCATCATAATTTTATCGCAAAACTTTGACCAATATAATCGCTGTGATTTCATTCTGCTTACTGTCCGTCACATGTTTTGTGGCGGATTTTTTATTGCGATTTTCTTGTGAAAACAAAATGTGTTCAGCATCCTTTTGCAAAGACAAGTTAAACTATTTTAAAATATAGCAAAGCAGCGCAGGGTGCCCTGCGCTGCTTAAAAACAACTGGCTATTATTTGACTGCTACCAATTCGATATAACCTCTCGTGCCGACCGGTTCCAACTGTATGCGTGGATTTTCTTTGTCCCAAGTGTAGCCGCCCACAGCTGGATCATATTTTTTGATTGCCGTCCAAACCTGCTCGATTGCCTCGCAATAGTCCTCTTCGGCAAATGGTTCGCCTTGAAACATCAAATATTTGCAGGCGGGCAGATCAATCACATCAAACCCATCCGGAACGACATCCGCATAAGTCGTTGCGACTTCTACGCCCTGCACATATTCTGAAGTGCCCGGTTTGATGTAGCTTTTGGGGAGCCAAAGTGAAACAGGCTCTCCGCTGATAGACTTCATACTCAGCAGCAGACCCCACACGTCACAGCCGACCTCCTCGCAGTAGGCGAAATAGTCGGCAGCTTTAACCCCTCTTTTGATAAGCACCTTGCGCGCCGGTTTCTCGATGACCTGAACAAATACACTCTTCACTGTTTCCATCTGTATCTCCTTTCTCGTGGCTCTGTACTTTACTCCATAAGGTGTGAAAAGATAAAGAGGAATGGGTGCAGCGGCGTATTCGCTTGGATTACAGCCAAACTCACGAAAAAAGGCACGCTGATATCCGTCCACGCTCCCAAAGCCAAGCTCCAATGCAATGTCAAGGATTTTGCAGGTCTCATCACGCAGCTTCAGTGCCGACTTGGACAGCCGAAAACGCCTGATATAATCCGCAGGCGTCATATTCGTCCACTGGGTAAACAGCCGGTAAGAATACCATGGTGAAAACAAGGATACCGCCGACAAATCTGCAAGGGTAATGTTTTCGCACAAATGCTCCGCAATATAGTCCTGCATCCGCTGTACCGCTTCTCTGTGTTCCTCCATTTTTTCACCCCCTTATGCGTTTTATCATAGCATTCATAGAAAGGCAAACTCTCGACCTTTTTTGCTGATCGCATTTTGTGCTTTCAGTTTACCATAGAGATAAAAATGGAACAGTCTTCTTTTATAATTTCCGTATTACAGACTATTTTGTCCCAGACTCGACCCATTTACCGTATTTCAAAACCAGTCGATTTGGGAGTTGAAACAACTGGATCGCTAAAATAAAGATTAAAATTGAAATAAATAGCGTGCTGCCAAAAAGCTCAATATGAACAGAAGCAGAAATAAGATAAGCAACAATAAAGCCTAAGATCTCAACTAATTCATAAACAAGGCGCCAAGGCCAGCTTAACCGTATACGGCAGCCGCAATTGTCACACGGCAGGTTCCTAAAAAAAGGTTGCGGCATCCTAAATGAATATCCTACAATGTATCTGTGGTTGCAGGGTAAATTTTTATTATTTTCCATATTAACTCCTTATTTTTCCTATGTACAAATATATCATATATGAAATGGAACTGTCAGGTATGAGAACTCGTGATTATAAAGGATTAGGAGTCACAAATCTAACAAAAAAGCAGGCGTGTATTCATTAATTCAACATGATATACAATTTGCACTTTAAGTATACCATACAGAACAAAAAAAGCCACAGGTAGGTTTAATTCCTAACGCGTGGCTTTTCACTGACGGAAGCGGTGGGATTCGAAGGTAGTGTGATCTGCACGCGCGTTTCGCGAGTCCCTTTAATTTCCTGCTGATTATCTATTATAAGCGATTGCCTCGGGTTGCGCCTGTGGGTACTCATCCCCACCATAAAAAAGGCGGCAGAACAGTCTTTTGACTGTTCTGCCGCCTTTGGCGGAAGCGGTGGGATTCGAACCC
>DAMDEB010000026.1:0-1364 GCA_032090075.1 Caproiciproducens sp. | reverse complement strand
GGGCTGCCTGATTTCGAGTCAGGGCCGTTATGACCACTTCGATACGCTTCCATATATAATTTTTAAAAAACGCTGATTCAAAAAATGTGAGCGCACTTGCAGACGCAAGGCTGGAACACTCATTGTTATATTTTAAATATTTGGCGAGCAAAAGTCAAGCGTTTTCACTTTATTAAGCAAAACATTAAAAATTTTGACCTTACTTTTGAGGAACATTGTACCATGCGGGTGGGACAGCACATATTATGCCATAAGACAACTTATAAAACAGGTGATAAAAATGCCGATAACTACACGAGAACTTTTTGCAAGACTGATTAAGTGCGAAGCGGGCGGGGAAGGCGAAGACGGTATGCGCGCAGTTGCCTCGATCATCATGAACCGTGCAACAGTTGCATATGGAGAATTTTTTAGGGTTAGCCAAGGCGGCGATGTGCGCAAAATCATTGAACAGGCCGGGCAGTTTACTTGCTTAAAAACTTCCATAGGCGGCGAATACAACGCTCAGAATGTATGGAATATGGATCCGGAGCAAATTCATTACGAAATTGCGGATTGGGCTCTTGGGGGAAGCATTTTTTCCGGGGTGGCAAACAGCCTCTTCTACTTTAACCCCTACGATCCCAATTGTCCCCCCTATTTTCCGTCGGGCGGAGTAGGCGTGATTTACAACAGAATTAATTTACACTGCTTTTATACCCCTACACAAAAATACGCAAAAACATGATTTTAAGGAGGAATCTCTATTATGGATAATTACGGTTCATCCGGTGCCTATGCGGCACCGCCCTGTGCGGGGTGCGGGCCCGGGGCTATGCCGGTTTCCCCAGCCGCGCCTTCTCAGGGTGAGGTAGATAGTTACAGTTATGTAAATCCAATACAAAAGCAGCTTCCGCAAACAGCAAATCAAATGACATCCGGCATGCAGCAGCCTATGGGCAGTACGCTGGCACCAGCGGCATCTACGCCGACGCTACAGGACATTGCCAACTACAACTATATGAGTCCGGCGCAAAGGCAGCAACAGCAGCAGCAGCTCGCACAGGCGGGCAGCCAGATGTTTGTGGGTATGCCGGGATGGCAGACTGCCAGAAATCAAACTTCCCCACACGTACCGGGCCAGCAGGTCGCGGATACCTCTCTCGCTCCAATCACTCCCACCACCCAGGTGGCGCCGATCTCGGGGGATAGTCTTCAGTATTTAAATGGATTTCTGCGTACACAAATCGGAAGGCCTGTAAAAGTGGACTTTTTAATCGGTACCAACACACTGTTGGACAAAACAGGGATTCTGATTGGCGTGGGCGCAAACTTTATTTTGCTCAATGAAAGCGAAACCGATGACATTGTAGCCTGCGATTTCT
>DAMDEB010000025.1:13462-24818 GCA_032090075.1 Caproiciproducens sp. | reverse complement strand
TGATCGAATTCCTGAAAACTCATATCGTAATCTCCTTTCAGCGTATTGTCCACAAGCGCAATCAAATCATTTAAGCGGCTGCGCCTGAGCAGCAACAACTTTTTGTGATTTTCAAGTGCACTGTGTTTGTCAAAGGCGGGATTGTTGAGAATGCTTTTAATCTCTTTCAGCGGAAAACTGAGCTCACGAAAAAATAAAATTTGCTGCAATCGCTCCAAAGCCTGCCCGTCATAAAGGCGGTAGCCGGCTTCGGTTATCTCGCTGGGATGCAGCAATCCGATTTCATCGTAATAATGCAGCGTGCGCACACTGATTCCGGTCAGCTTTGCCACCTCATTGATTTTCATCTTCATATGACCATCTCCCGTCCATGATTCTATCATAAACTATGACGCTGCGTAAGAGTCAAGAGAAAATTTCAAAAAAACGATTCATTATGCAACGGTATCATCCGGACAAAAATTGATCATACTATTAATATCGAAGTTAAATTTATGTATCAGTGGGGTGATGTTATGGATACAAACAGGATTACCAATCGATTGATACACGAGAAATCCCCGTACCTCCTTCAACACGCCCATAATCCCGTTGATTGGTTTCCGTGGGGGGAGGAGGCTTTCGCGAAAGCGAAGGCCGAAAACAAGCCGGTATTTCTCTCAATTGGTTATTCTACCTGTCACTGGTGCCATGTGATGGCGCACGAAAGTTTTGAAGACGCTGAAGTTGCACATGCTTTGAATCGGGATTTTGTCGCAATCAAGGTGGACAAGGAAGAGCGCCCGGACGTGGATGCGGTGTATATGCGCGTGTGCCAGGCGTTGACCGGCAGCGGCGGCTGGCCAATGACGATTCTGATGACGCCGGAGCAGCGCCCTTTTTACGCAGGAACTTATTTTCCAAAGGAGTCGCGGTACCATATGCCGGGACTTTTGGATTTGTTGGCTGCAATCGCACAACAGTGGCGGGACAATAAGGAACAGCTTTTGCAGTCAAGCGACCGAATAACAGCGGCAATGCAGGAAAAAGCCGGAGAAAAAGTGGAAAGGTTGACGAGAGATACCATTTTTGCCGCAGAATCTCAGTTTTCACAAAGCTTCGACAGGGTTTTCGGCGGGTTTGGCAGCCAGCCTAAATTCCCAACCCCACATAATATAATGTTTTTATTACGATATCATGTATTGGAAAATGATGCCCACGCCCTTGAAATGGTGGAAAAAACTTTGCAGCAAATGTACAGAGGGGGCATCTTTGATCACGTCGGGTTTGGATTTTCCCGCTATTCTACCGATGAAAAGTGGCTGATTCCGCATTTTGAAAAAATGTTGTACGATAACGCCCTGCTTACCATAGCGTATTTAGAAACATATCAAATTACCGGAAATGATTTTTATAAAATGGTTGCGACTAAAATCATCCATTATATTTTTCGGGAAATGCAGGACAGCACCGGTGGATTTTACTCTGCACAGGACGCGGACAGCGACGGGGAAGAGGGCAAATATTACGCATTTACCCCTGACGAAATGATTGCACTTTTGGGGGAAAGCGACGGAAATGCCTTCAATGATTATTTTAACATTACTGCAAAAGGAAATTTTGAGGGCAAAAGTATTCCCAATTTGATTGGAAACGAAAATTTCGAGGTGCCCGATAAGCGAGTGGAACAGCTTGCAGAAAAAGTGTATGCTTACCGTCTGACACGTACCGTGCTGCATAAAGATGATAAAATACTCACCTCTTGGAATGCACTGATGATTGTTGTGCTCTGTAAAGCGTATCAAATTTTAGGCGGCAGTGAATATCTGTGTGCGGCGAAAAAGGGTATGCACTTTATTTTGACAAGTCTGACGGATGGTCAAGGCGGCCTGCGCGTGCGCTATCGCGACGGTGAAGCCTCCGGTACAGGAAATTTGGACGATTACGCCTTTACCATTTGGGCATTGCTCAGCCTTTATGACGCGGTTTTTGATGCCGATTATCTGCAACAGGCGCTTGCTTTTCAACAAAAAATGCAGAATAATTTTTGGGATGAGCAGAACGGTGGGTTTTATTTGGTCGACAGCAACGCGGAGCAACTGATCAGTCGCCCAAAGGAAACCTATGACGGTGCGATTCCGTCAGGAAATTCGGTTGTCGCCTATTGCATGATGAAGCTCAGCAAACTCACCGGGGACTTGCAGCTGCAGGAAGCAGCATACACCCAGCTGCAATTCATGGCGGGTGCGGCGGAACAGTACCCGTCCGGTTACAGCTTTGCGCTTTGCGCGCTGGTGCTCAGTCTTTATCCCGCACGCGAAATTGTCTGTGTTATCAAAAATGAAGCGGATTTAATTCAGCTCAAAGCACTGATCAACAAGCGTTTTTTACCGAACACGGTGGTGCTGGTCAAAGATGAAAAAAATGCCGAACAGGTACAACGTTTGGCACCGTTTACAAAAGAATACGGCTTTCAGGACGATAAAAGCACTTACTATGTTTGTGAAAACAACGCCTGTTCGCCTCCGACCAATGACCTTTCGGAACTTGAAAAAGGGCTGTCATAATTACAATAACCTCTGCGCATAATAAGCGGAGAGGTGATTTTTTATGGCAAAGGCGAGCATTTATTTTGATCTTGAAAACTTGAACGGAAAGCGCGGTGCGGCAAAAGTAAAACGCCAGCTTGACACGCTGCCCGGTGTTAGTTCCGTAAGTATTAATGACAACCACAAGCGCGTTGCAGTGGATTTTGACACAACCGGGGTAAACCAAAGTCAAATCCGAAATCAATTGGACGATCTTGGCCTCACAATTTGCGGGGAGCATTTTGAAGAACACACCATGTAAATGAATAAAAAGGAATCAGCACAGAACAAGCAAGTTCTGTGCTGATTTTTATCGTTCGCTGTACTTGTAGAATATGAAATGATGCATTATACTGAATATAATCAGTAAATTATGAATGGAATGGAAATGAAAATATGGTTAAAATAGAATTTTATGACGTAGATTATGTGCCGAATAACAATTTAAAATATGCTGTGATTGCCGCACAGCAGGGAGAAAAATGGATCATTTGCCGTCACAAGGAGCGTACAACATGGGAAATGCCCGGCGGGCACCGCGAACCCGGGGAAGATATCCACGATACTGCGCGGCGGGAGCTGTACGAGGAAACCGGCGCGGCGGACTTTAATATCAAACCTATCTGTATCTATTCGGTAACGGGTGACGACGAACTGATACATAACCCGAAACCAACGTATGGAATGCTGTTCCATGCACAGGTCAAAATTCTTTCAGAACTGCCAAAAGACATGGAAATGGCAGAAATTCAATTTTGTGATAAACTGCCGGAAAACCTTACCTACCCGCAAATTCAACCGTTCTTATGGCAAAAAGTGAAAGAGCAAACTGAAACATTAATCCGTGAAGCAACGATTCAAGATGTGGATGCGATTTATTTGCTCAATAAAAATGCATTGGGGTATGAATACCCACTGAACAAGACAAAAGACCGGCTGACAAAAATTTTATCACTGTCAACGGATAAGATTTTTGTCGCCCAAGTTAATCAACAGGTGGTCGGATATCTTCATGGTAGTGGTTATGAATGCAGCTACGCGGATTCATTGAAAAATATTCTTGCCCTTGCAGTTGATGAAAATTTCAGGCGGATGGGTGTTGGTGAAAAGCTGATATCGGCGGTGGAAACATGGGCCAAGGCCGATGGCTCGGCGGGAGTTCGGCTTGTTTCCGGTTTTAATCGCGAAAATGCGCACAAATTCTATCTGCAATGCGGATATGCACATCGGAAAGATCAGAAAAATTTCATCAAGATAATTCAGTGATTTATTGAAAGGCATTTCATAAGCAAGTACTGTAGCGACCAATAAGCAGCCTGTCCGGTTTTGGCTAAATAGCTTGCGCCGCATCTTCACAGGTGCGCATTGCCAAAATAGTCTGTTCAATTAAGTAGTCGAGCTCCCAGCCAAGCATTTCCGCACCACGCCCAATGACTTCTCTTGAACAGCCGGCCGCGAAGCTTACCGTTTTATATTTCTTCTTGACGGATTTTAATTCCAAGTCCTGTACGCTTTTCGAAGGACGCATCAGCGCGACGGCTCCAATCAGCCCGGTCAGCTCGTCAACGGCGTAAAGTACCTTTTCCATGGTGTGTGTCGGCTCAATATCGACCGTAAGCTGATACCCGTGGCTTGCGGTCGCGTGGATAATATCTTCACTGATTCCGTTTTCCCGCATGATTTGCTGCTCACGGATGCAATGCTCCTCTGGAAATTGTTCAAAATCCAAATCGTGAAGCAGTCCCACGATACCCCAAAAATCCGACTCATCGCCAAAGCCTAACTGAGCGGCAAAATATTTCATTGTCCCCTCGACAATCAATGCGTGTTTTAGGTGGAATGCGTCTTTGTTGTACTGTGTGAGCAATGCCCATGCCTGTTCGCGGGTAATATTTTGGTTCATGCTGAAAACCTTCTTCCTGTAATTGTTGTACGCGAATTTTATGAATTGACCTTTATGGTCGTAAATATTTTGTCTTTTATCATACTGTTTTGCAGGCAAAAAGTCAATATCATGCAGATGGTAAACGGAAACATCTTTTTTGTAATTGATTCGTAAAATTCGGTATATAAGAGCATGATTTATATGATATAATATAAAACACGAAGCGTACTATGACCGCACTGAAGGTCGCTTTACTGGTATTGAGATTCCCGCAGTAAGGTTAGAGTACGCAAATTTTATAGATGGCAGGACAAATCATGTTAAATGAATTTTCAAGGACAGAATTACTTTTGGGAGCACCCGCAATGCAAAAACTACAGAAAGCTACGGTAGCGGTTTTTGGCATTGGCGGCGTGGGCTCTTATACTGTGGAGGCACTCGTGAGAAGCGGCGTCGGCGGGCTTGCTTTATTTGATGACGACAAAGTTTGCCTTACCAATATCAACCGCCAGTTGATCGCCACACGGAAAACAGTGGGAAAACCAAAGGTAGAGGCAATGCGCGACCGCATTTTAGACATTAATCCGTCCGCCAATGTGACGCTGTATCCTACATTTTATACAGCGGAAAACGCGGATACATTTGATTTATCCCAATTTTCTTATGTTGTGGATGCGATTGATACCGTTTCCTCTAAGCTAACATTAATCGAAAAGGCGAAAGCGGCCGGTGTTCCCATCATCAGCTGCATGGGCGCGGGGAACAAGCTTGACCCCACGAAATTTGAAGTGGCGGATATTTTCAGCACTTCTGTCTGTCCGCTTGCGAGGGTTATGAGAAATGAACTGCGTAAACGCGGAATTCAATCATTGAAGGTCGTTTATTCCAAGGAACCGCCCCTTACGCCGATTGATGACGACGCGAACAGCTGCAAACATAACTGCATCTGCCCGCCGGGCACAAAGCGCAAATGCACCATCCGGCGGCAGGTTCCCGGGAGCACCGCCTTTGTGCCGTCCGTCGCGGGGCTGATCCTTGCCGGCGAAGTCGTTAAAGACTTAATTCAATAAGATGTATCCGAACAGGATCATAGAAGAACAGCCAATGGTTGCCGATTTCAGGTAACCATTGGCTGTTCTTCTGTTCATTCCTCGGTGTTCATGAGATGATATCCGACATTTTTAATACAGTGAATCCGAACTCCGGAATGAAGAAGCTTGAGCTTCCTGCGAAGATAAGTAATGTAGACCTCTAAATTGTTTTCAGCGGGGGAACTTTCAAATCCCCACAGCTTAGTCAACAGCTCTTCTTTGCCGATTACATTGCATCCGTGCAAAATAAAATATTTCATGATTTCAAATTCCTTGTTTGATAGCCGCACGGAATTGCCCGCATTGGTCATCTGGTAGGTGTTTAAATTGAGACTCAGCTGCGCAAAGAAAATTTGGTTGTCCTGAATGAGTTCACCTTTCCTCCGGCTGATGGCACACAGCCGTGCAATCAGTTCGGCATCCGCAAACGGCTTTTCCAGAAAATCATCGGCGCCGCTGTCGAGTCCGCGCACCTTTTCGATTACGCCGCATTTTGGAGAAAGTAAAAGCACAGGCACAGAAAGTCCGGCACGCCGTATTTGCTTCAACACTTCAAGTCCGCCGCAGCCCGGTGATTCTGTATCGAGAATAATTGCGTCATAAATTTCACTCAGCGCTTCGTCCAGCCCCGCTTCTGCGTCATATGAGGAATAGGACTCAAAGTGGTTTCGGTTCAGCAGCCGGCTGAGTTTTGCAATCAGTTTTTCATTATTCTCAATAAGCAATATTTTCATCCTTGCGCCTCCATTTGTCTTTTCTACATTATAACAGCAGTACGGTTTTTCGATGTGATGGCTGTGTGAACACACGCTTAAATTTAGGTGAAGCGGCTATACTTTAATTTTTATTTAAGCATTCGTCCCTATAATAAGACACAGAAAAGCAAAATCGGAGGTCAGACATGAAAGAAAAAACTTTAAGCTTCATTTCAGCCCATAAGAAGATATTGATTATTATCGCGTCGTGCGCAGTTCTGGGGGCGGCAATTCTAACAACCGTTCTGCTTTATGTCAATCAGAATAAGGCGTCGAATACCACAACCTACCGTGAGTACAGTGCAACAAAAGGAAATGTAACCGTGGGAACCAGCGAAAGCGGTACGGTTACCCTTGATCAGGTTACGGTTTCGTTTCCCGTGGATGTAACCATTGACAGTGTCCTTGTCAAACCGGGTTATCAAGTTAAGTCCGGTGAAGCGCTTGTCAAACTCAACCAGAACAGCATAACCGATTCAACGGCAGATTCGATCAACAAGCTTGCGGCGGCAAAGATTTCGCTTCAGCAGGCACTGGCAGATCAAACCAATAAATTGAATGCAGCAAAGCTGACTTATCAAACCAGCCTTGCCAACGCAGATTATGCTTCCACTGAACAGGCGCTGACGAAGGAACAAATTCAAAATGACATTACTTCAGCGCAAGCCTCACTGGCTGATAAACAGACCAGCCTAACGAAATATCAAGCGCTTCAATCGAGTTTTCCGGCGGATTACGCAAAGCTCACAGAGCTGAAAAAGTGGCGAGACGATGCGAAAACGCAGCTGACAAGTTTTCAAACTCAGCTGACGACTTATCAATCAGACCATAAGGCTGTGCTTGATAAGCTAAGCGCATTGAAAAGCGCGAAAGACACAGCCGGTGCCAATTTGACTTATGCCAACGCAAATCCCAGTGGGGCCGACGTAAACGGTGATGAAGAGGGCATCTATACCGACGCGAAAAATGCATACAATGAGTATTACGATTATATCAAAACCACAGTGCAGGGACAGGATGACTTACAGTCCAAAATTTCACTGTATTCTGCGGAAGCGGATAATTATTCCTCTGCTTATGATGATTTCAACACCACTTTTACACAAAAATACGGTGCAACAGCCACAGCCGACCAACTTGCTTCCACAGTGACATCACTTCAATCGGACGTTGCAACCGCCAAGTTTAATTTGGAAAAGGCGCAGAAGTCTTCAACAAACAGCCTGAATCAGGCCAGTCAAAAACTGCAGAGCAACCTAAATGATGGCTACAGTGCACAAACAACGTATGACCTGACAAGCGAGCAGCTTTCACAATCAGTAAAAACGCAGCAATCAACCTATGACAGCCTCAAAAGGCAGCTTGACGATGTGCAAAGCGCAATCAACGGAGATGGAAGCATTACCGCCCCCTGCGACGGTGTTATTGTTTCGGTTGCCTACACCGCCGGCAGCAGTGTGAAAGCAAGCCAAACAATCGTGACGATTGCAAAGCCGTCCGCCGTCAGTCTTGCCGTTTCCCTTTCGGAAGAAGATATTGCCGATGTCAAAATAGGGCAGGCAGCGGAAATTACGCTTACCGCCTATGAAGGCCAGACCTTCGACGCCACGGTCGAAAGCATCGCTGCTTCACCGTCCCGCACCGGTTCTGCATCGGTTACCTATACTGTTACCGCTAAAATGAATGCAGATAATACCGCTCAGGTGTATACGGGTATGAGTGGAGAAGTAACCCTTATCAAGAAAGAAAAGAAAGATGTGCTCTATGTAGCCGATCAAGCCATAACCTTTGAGAATGGTGTGTCAAGTGTGCTTGTGAAAAGTGCGGACGGTACACAAAAGAAGACTACCGTCACGACCGGGTTTTCCAATGGCCGCTATGTCGAGATCCTCAGCGGTCTGAAAGAAGGGGACACCGTTCTGGTTGAAAGTACGGTGACAAAATGAGATTCAGTGAAATACTCCATTTAGTGTGGATGAATATCACGGAGAATAAAACGAAGGTGCTGCTGACTTCCCTTGGCGTAATTGTAGGCGCGGCAACCATTGTGCTTGTGATTGCGATTGGGCACGGGGGAGAAGTGGATGTGCAGGAGCAGTTCAAAACCCTGAATGTTGGTGCCATTCAAGTCTCCGTCAGTACTTCAGCCGATATGGCGGATGCAATAGCCGGCGGGATGCCCGGTGAAGTTGCGGGAGGAAACAACACAACAAGGCAGCAGGGAGGTTTTCCAAGTGGTGGATTTCCGGGCGGCGGAACGTCGTGGGCACAGGCTGGCGGCCGTGCTGCAACCGCACAAAAAGGTGTCACCCTGACTACCACGGATGTTGACGATATTACGTCCCTCGTGCCTGATGTTACCTCTGCTTCCATTATTACAAGCGGAACAGGTGCGGTGCTTACAGACGATTTGGACGCGGAAACGGATGAAACGATTGTAGGCTGCCTGCCCGAATATCAGAGCATCAGCAACCTCGAACTGCTCACAGGTGATTTCATTACACAGGACGATCAGGACGGCAAATCCAAGGTTGCTGTCGTTGGCTATAATCTTGCAAAAACACTTTTTGGCGGTGCTTATGCCGCCGAAGGTGGCGTAATGACTATTGAAGGCAAAACCTATGATGTAGTGGGCGTGCTTGCTTCGATGGGCACAGTGTCTTCCGGAATCAGCCCTGACGACTCCATCTATCTTCCGTATTCGACAGCGCAAAAATTTGTTTTGGGCAGTACCGCGACCCCGACCATCACTGCCATTGCTTCCGACGTGACACAAGTTTCCACGGTAATGGCAAATATTAAAACGGTACTGACTGAAAATTATCCCAAAGGGCAATTTACTCTGACCGATGCGGGAAGCGAAATGGAGGCGGCTACAACCTCAGCAAATACGCTTTCCATGCTGTTAATCGCTGTGGCAATCATTGTGTTTATTGTAGGCGGAATCGGTATTATGAATGTCCTTTTTGTTTCAGTGCAGGAACGCACACAGGAAATCGGTATTTTGAAAGCGCTCGGATGCAACAAGAGTGAAATTTTATTGGAATTTTTGGCCGAAGCAAATATGATCGGCACCTTTGGCGGTATTGTCGGGGTGGCTGCCGGTTTCGCACTGGTACCGGTTTTGCGAATGACCGGCATGACGGTTGAACCCCTTGCCATCGGTGGTGTACTCGCACTTGTTTTCGCAATTGTAACAGGAACAGTCTTTGGCTTTTATCCCGCGTACAAGGCAGCGCAGCTAACGCCGATTGAAGCCTTGTCACAGGAATAACAGGAGGGCGTAATGAAAATTTTAAGTAGAGTAATTTGTATTTGCATGGTTTTTGCCATGGCGGCAACTTCACTAACGGGATGTTCATCAAAAAATTCTTCTTCCGAGGCGGCGACAGATGGAACACAATCTTCAGCCGGGCGGCAGGGCGGGGGTAACTGGCAAGGAGGAGGTAATCGCAAAAATGGTACAGAGAGCAGTGTTACATCACAGAGTGCGGGAGACAGCACACAAAACGGCGGTGTACCACAGCAGGGCGGCACTTCGGGCGGAACGTCTTCATCGCAGGACCAGATTTTAGGAACAGTAACCTCCATTATCGGTAACGAAGTTGAATTGGCAGTCGGAACCCAGTCAAGCGATCAAAGCTCTTCAAAACTAACCGCTACCGGTGAAACTAAAACGCTGTTGATCCCGGTTGGCCTTTCCCTCTCCAGTTCATTCAGCGGTACCGGTATTGCGGGCGCATTTCCAGCAGGAGGCAACACGGCTGTCAGTGGCAGCAACGCAATGCCGGGTGGCAACGCCGCAGGAGGCACCGGAACAGCGGCAGCAGGTACGTCAAGAACCGGAACCGGCACAACGACGAGAAGCGCAGGCAATACAACTGCGAAGTCTGCCGGAACAACCGCTCAAACGTCCGGTACAGCCACAACCACAAAACGGACCAGTGACTTTTCCACTATTACAAAAGGAATGGTTCTGCGGATTACACAAAGGACGATTAACGGGACTTTAACGGTTGTCAGGGTGGCCATTGTTTCAAAATAAGCGAAAGGGGGTGCCTATGATGGAAAACATTATTAAAATGGACAAAATTCATAAATGGTATAAAGTCGGCGGCGGCACTCTTGATGTGTTAAAACACGTTTCGCTCGATGTGGAAGAGGGCGAGTATCTCGCAATTCTCGGGCCGTCCGGTTCGGGAAAAAGTACACTGATGAATATTGTAGGTTGTATGGACAGCTTTCAGGAGGGCAAGTACTACCTTACCGGGCAGCCGGTACACACAATGAAGGACGCTCAGCTGACGCATCTGCGCAATCAGCAGATTGGATTCATATTCCAAAAATATCATTTGATACAAAAATATAATGTACTTCAGAATACCATGATGCCTCTTTTAATTCGCGGTATGTCCCGCAAGGAGGCAACGGAGATTTCAATGGAAAAATTGGAAATGCTGGAGATGGCCGACCGTATCCATCATAAACCAAACGAACTGTCCGGAGGGCAGCAGCAAAGGGTTGCGATTGCCCGCGCGTTGGTCGGCAAACCGAAGCTGCTGTTGGCTGATGAACCGACCGGCGCGCTCGATTCTGCGACGGGCAAGGAAGTGCTGAAGCTTTTCGCTCAGCTTCATGAGATGGGCAATACCATCGTCATGATTACGCATGATCTTAAAGTTGCGAGTTATGCGAAGCGCGTGATAAAAATTATAGATGGTGAGCTTTTCGAGAACGAAAATTTTGATACAGAATCCAATCCGGGGAGGGATTAGCATGAAAAAATGCAGAGCAGCAGTATTGATTCCGATTATTGCGTTGATATTTGCCGGATTTTCCACAGCTGTTTGCGCGTATGCTGCCAGCACCGAAGAAAGCAGCACTTCTTCGGTTACTTTAAATGCCGTTACGCTTGCCGAGCATACAAGTTATACCAGTGATGAATATTTCGGAGTCATTCATTTGAGTGTTGACAATAAGAGTGTGGTCGCGGCCACAACGGACACACAGGGGCATGTTGTTATGACAGCGGTCGGCTCCGGCAGCACCACGGTAAGG